>JASLXP010000566.1 GCA_030740295.1 Planctomycetota bacterium | reverse complement strand
GATTCGATCCTGGTGATCGGGATTATCGATCAGGTTTTTCAGTTCCGTTGGATCGGAATCAAGGTCGAAGAGCTGCTCTGTGCCGTCCTCTACCAGCCAGACAAATTTTTCCTTGCCATCGGTTAGTGATTGATGGTCCGGCGCGTGCTCGATGTGGAGATGAGTGCGCCACTCCGGCTTTTCGCCCTGCATGAGAGGAACGAGACTGCGTCCCTCGACAGTGTCCGGGACATCCGCGCCGGCCAGATCCAGCATCGTGGGCATGATGTCTTCAAGGCAGACCGGCTCATCGCTGACCGTCTCAGGCCGGATGCCGAATCTCTCCGGTGCGCGCAGGAAGAGAGGGATGCGTGCCGAGCCTTCATAAGGAGCGACCTTGTGCCATCGATAGTGATCCCCGAGCATCTCGCCATGGTCGGAGGTGTAGACCACGATGGTGTTGCGTCCGGTCATCCTGTCGATGCCGTTGACTGGATTGATCAGGCGCCGAATCTGGTCGTCGATGTGATTGATGAGCCCGTAGTAACCGGCCCTCGCGCTCAGTAAGACCTCGTCCTCCAGATTGACATTCTTTGACGAGATGTTGCCCCAGCGCATGCTGCCACCTGGCGGCGTGGCCCAGTCGCCGATATCGGGCGGCAGCACGCCGGTACGCAAGTAGCGTTCGAGATAAAAGGCGGGAGGCTGCAGCGGTGGATGCGGGGCGATGTATGAAACAGTCAGAAAGAAAGGACAACTCGGGTCGCGCCTCTTGAGGAAATCGAGCGCCTGATCGGTGACCCAGTTCGTAAAGTGAAGGGACTCGTCAAGATGCCAGGGCTTGGCCGTCCAGTCGTTATGCATGACGCCGCCACCGAACCAGTCAGCATTGGGCACGTCTGCATTTCGCTCCAGCCACTTGTCGTAACAATACTCGCTGATGCGATCGTTGATGATCATCTCCTGATAGCCGTAACGTTTTCGAATCGGATGCTGGTGCATGCTACGGCCGACGATTGCGGTGTGATATCCGGCCTCGCTTAAGACACCTGGCAGCGTTGGAGGGGCATCCCATTCGACGCCGTCCCGGTAACCCACCATTCCGTGCGTTGGGGGAAACTGCCCCGAGAGCAGACTGCGCCTCGATGCAATGCAGGTGGGACAGGTGGTGTAAGCTCTTGAAAACCTCGCACCGGCAGAGGCAATGGAATCCATGTTGGGAGTGAGCACTGGATGACGCCCCTCGATGGATGTGCAGTCTGCCCGATGCTGATCGGACATGATGAAGAGGATGTTTGGTTGGTTCATCGCATAATGTCCTTTTTTGAATACATTCCCTGAACGCCGGGCTACAGTTGCTGCCGGCTAAAAATATTCTTCGACAGTCAACCAGACGATCAGAGTGTTGAGAAACCTAATTTTCAAACCCGAGAAGACATTGGATGCTGCGAGGCTGGTGACAGCAGCCTGAACCCACAACTTCAAGACGAATATCCAACGCTTCAGTACTAAAGACCTCAAACCATGATTTCACAACTGAACCGCAACCTCTGGTGGCTTCGACATCAGGACAACCCGGTGCTTCCTCCAATCGAAGACAGCGAATTCGAATGCTCCTGTTGCATGAATCCATACGTCCTCCGTATCGACGATGATTATCACCTCTATTACGCAGGCGGAGACGCAGATGGCCACAAGCGAATCTGCCTGGCGACGGCGCCGGTTAATGACGTCACCGAATGGACCCGTCACGGCCCACTGTTCGACCTGGGCGAGCCAGAGAGTTTCGATGCTTCCTGGTGTGTCCTGCCACACGTCATCGAATTCGAGCCGGAACGATGGCATCTCTATTACACCGGCAATTGCGGGCAAGGCGAAGGACTGAGCTCTTTCCCCGGGATCGGTCTGGCTGTTTCTGAGGATGGAAAAACATGGCAGAAGTATGAAGGCAGCCCGGTTCTCTCCGTATCCAAGGTGAATGGCGATCCCGACTCACAGGGCATGGCTGGCGGATCCGTGATTCAAGTAAAGCTGCCGGACGGCTCGAGCGAATGGCGCTTCTACTACACTGGTTGTCCCTCGCTCGGGAACGATCTGTTTCTGAATCAGCAGAAGACGGTTTGTTATGCGACTTCGTCCGATGGGATCGAATGGGAGAAGCGGGGCGCGGTCATGCTGCGCGATCCCGATCGCGATTACGAAAACGTCGCGGTTGCCGGACCGGTCGTTCATCAGAACGAGGATGGCTCGTTCCGCATGTGGTATTCGGCCATCGGCACACGGTGGGGCTATTACTCCATCGGCTATGCAGAAAGTGATGACGGCATCGAATGGCAGCGAGGCGAACGCCACGGAGAGAATCTACAGCTTACACCTGCGGGCGATGGCTGGGAAAGGCAGATGGTCGAGTATCCGTCAGTCATTCAGGAGGGCTGGCGTCTCCGGCTGTTTTATTGCGGCAACGGTTACGGCAGCACGGGTATCGGCACGGCCGTCTCGTCTCCCTTGCGCGCCATTGCCACGAAAGGCCCTTGTCTAGCGCGGATCGTTTCAGAGTGTGCGAACGCATCGTGGCACTACCGTGTGCCCGAGGGACTGAGCTGCGATGAGGGCACCTTCAAGAGCCATGCGCACCCAATCGTCGAGTGGCACGGCCCGGATGCCAACGGCGCCATCTGGCATGAATGGCAGACCAATGACAAAGATTTCGAGATCATCAGTGGTAACACGCAACTTGCCGGATTCGGCCTGGAGTACATCCAGGGCATCCATTACCGCATCATCATCACACCAACGGATGAAGGGCTGTCATTGAAATTCACTGCCACCAATCTCTCCGAACAGACCTTCCACCGTATCGATAATTTCCCCTGTCTGGGGCAACCGTCACCACATTTCCAGGACGAAAAACTCGAACGGACCTTCATTATCACCGACCAGGGCATCACCCCGCTAAAGGACACGGACAGAGGCACCGGCGACCCATGCCGCACACATTTTCATATCGAGGATAAACCTGGACGTAAATACTACGGCCCACCCTTCTGGGGCGAAGCCAGCAGGACCAGGGCAACCAGCGGAGCGA
>JASLXP010000565.1 GCA_030740295.1 Planctomycetota bacterium | reverse complement strand
GCGGTCTCAGCATCCAATCCTTCAAAACGAAGATCGAGCGAGCGGACCGATGTCATCCTCTCATCCACGCGGTCATTGCCGAAGGTGTAATCGATACGAACGTAAGGTCTCCCAGCGAACGCATGGATGCGCTCCTCAAAGCTGAACAACCTGGTACCGTCCGCTGCCTGGTGATGCCCATTAATCCGCAGGACGGCCATGACCGGCCCGTTCTCCTCCAGTCGAACAGTGTCCGCGACTGACTTATGCTTCTTTCCCTGCTTATCGATCAGGACAGCGCGTGGAAGCGCCAGCGAGATGTCGCCACTGCGAAATAAACCCGACCCGTCCGACTCAACTCTGAGAATGCCTCCGCCGGTATCGATAGTCGCACCACTGGATAGGTCGACGGACAGCGGATTGGCCGGAAGAGCGGACGCCCTGCCGAATTCGAGCATGACCTGCTGCGCGCCAATGGGAACCGGGAAAGAAAGCCGAAGCCACTTGATGCTTCGGCCGTCTCGATACCTGCTGACCACGGTCGCTTGATAAATAACTTCTCCATCGTCATGAATCAGTCGGAGTTTTGAAGCGTCAGCCAGAGAGCCCCTGGGCAGTGGGACTCCAACCGTGATGACAGGTTCCTTCACATGCCATCTGCCACGGTCGATGGAAATTGCTATTCGTCCGATTTTGCCATCGTCCGTGGGCGATTGAGGACGCTGGACCGTCACACGCCCCCCGGCGAAATCTTTGCCGTCCGCTGTCTTTCCAACGATACGAAGATGAACCGGCCACTCCTGGATACCAACAAGCGTTGCGCGATGATTATTCGCGAATCCTGTTCCAGGGTTACGCCTGTTATTTGTCGCCCCCCGCAGGCATGAAGGGTCTTCTTCCACACGCAGATCCAAATCTTCGCCGTGGCCAAACTCAACGGCCGATACCGTGGGAGCGTGCGTGGTCCATCTCACTTCGACCAGATCGTCGATTCCGTAGGCGATCAGATCACTGATAGAGGGAGGAGCAATCTCTTCTGCTCTTGAGCTTGAGATCGCTAGAAACGCGAACAGGATAATCCCTGGTCTTATTTGAATCATGATGGCTTTATCGGCAGGGGATATTGCCGCTGCCAACCGGGCTGGCCGTAGGCTAAGTCACCTGACAGACCGGTGTAGCCGATCGCTTTTTCGTGATGGGATTCGTTGATCGAACGCAGGAGCTCCCGCGTCAGCTCAGTGTCCAATCGACGCACAATCTCATGGCACGCGGGATCATCTATGCGATTGTTCTGCTCTTCTGGATCTTCTCGGATGTTGAACAGCGCGGTCACACCATTGGCGTATTTGGATAGCTTCCATTCGCCGTCGAAGCTCATCATGCCGCTGCCCAGGAAGCCGAAGATGCTATCGCGTGACGCCCCGTCGATGCCAGGCAAAGGCAGCGGCTGTGAATCCATATAGGCAGGAACGTCAACTCCCGCGCAGGCAAGCAATGTCGACGTGATATCAGCAATGCTCGTCAATTTCTCAACATCGATTGTGCTCTCCGCTGACGGTAAACGCACCAGCAGTGGCACTTTGATGCTGGACTCATAAAAAGTTCCCTTGCCAATGAGGCCATGGTCCCCGAGATAATCGCCGTGGTCACTGCAGAAAATAATTACGGTGTTTTCCAGCCGGCCTGCTTCTTCAAGTGATTTCAGGATCGTGCCGACCTCATCATCAATCTGCTTCACCAGCGCGGCGTAGTGGGCTCGAATGTTCTTTTTGTGCGCATCGGTGAAGACCGTGTAATCCACTCCGTTCCAGTCGCCCTTATTGCCTGCGATGTTTGCTTTTCGAAATGGCTCGTCCAGACCGGCGACTTCAGGAATAGGATCGGGCATGTCGTCAGGATCAAACAGGTCCAGATATTTCTGCGTTGGGTCGTACGGACAGTGTGGCCCTGGAAAACCAACCATCATGGCGAGCGGCCGTTCGTCCTCGTAATTCTCAATGAACTCGCATGTCTTTGAGCCAACGAAGTGATCCCATGAATGCTCAAATGGATGCTGATGCACAAAGGCGCCCCGATCTTCCTGGTAACCGTCATGTTCATTACCGTGGAGCTTGCGGAGGCCCTGTGCCTTCAGGTGTTGATGGTAATCATCTTCGACCAGCAACCATCGCTTGTCCTCGCAAATGATGCGATGCTCAAAGCCCAGTGACAGTTCCCATGGAGTGAAGTGCATCTTGCCAATAGAAGCCGTGCAGTAACCTGCGTTACTCAGGAGTTGCGGCCAAGTGTGGATGCCACACTCAGCAAGGTCAGGCCTGAGAAACTGGTGATTGCCAAGAACACCGTTTCTTATCGCGTTGCGGCCGGTCATAAGCAAGCATCGAGCGGGCACGCAAATCGGCGACGGGGAGTACGCGTTTCGAAAGAGAACTCCATGCTCACACAGACTGTCAATGTGAGGAGTGGAGATGAATTCAGCACCGTAACAACTCAGGAAGTCCGCGCGGAGTTGATCCGGCATGATGAAAAGAAGGTTGGGTCTGTCGCTCATGATCCACTACTCCTACGACGCTTTTATGATGGTCAGATAAAGGCAATCAAAGTAAACGGTGAATCTATGCGGTGCAACTGCTGGATTCACCGGCTACTTCGCAGGCCCCGCTATGGCAGCGACCGCGGACTGTTCTCAATTTTCTTCTATCCGTGGTCTGGCTCGGCATGGGCTGAAGGTATCTCTGATAGGTTCCGTATCAGGCGAGAGAACACACACGGCCGCCCGCAGTTGCTCGTGACGATGACCGGATAAGGAACCCGTTTGAAACGAAAGCGATCTGCGATGAGGTTACTGCTATATAGAGGATTCAGAGATCCCACAGTCTCCGATGCCAGGCCGTGCCAATTCGGGGCCGTCCGGGTCGCACCACCGTCCGGCTTGTCAGTCGTTCTAAATGAGCGCGTAACCAGGCAGTTCAGACTCCAGGACAACATGAATGAAAACTACAATCCACTTGCACTTTATGCTTCTGATTTCTGCATCGGTCAGGATTCACGCTGAGCCAGAGGTGAATGCTCCCATTTCACCTGACTTGTTCGGGGGCCTGGTTGATATCGTCACGCCTGGCTATCAGCACTGGAACGCGGAGAGCGGCGACAGGGTTGATCCGACCGGGGATGGAGATGACTTCGACAACAATTTCGGGGAACACAAAGGCCGCCTGGACGTCGTCAAGCTGTCGAGGAAGACCAGGGAATATGCGCAGGGGACAGTGGATGATGAATCCGTGTATGCGGACAGTGCCAGTTCCCTGAGCTGGGTCTTCAAGGTGCCTGGAGGCGGCAAGTATGTCTTCGCGACTCGTTTCTGGCGTGAGCTGCAGGACACGACGAACGTCCAGGTTTCTTATCAGTCGCGTGGGAAGTGGATTGCGCTTCCACTCATTGAGAAAGTGGAGCACTGGGGCGGATTCAGCGATCTGAGTTGTTTCCTTATCGAGGCCCCCAATGGCAGGAAGGAGATCCCGTTCCGTGTGAAGGCTCTATCGGGGCGCGCTCAGATTCATCGCATGCTGTTGGGGAAGATGCGAGATGAGAGTCCATTTGTATCCGACAAGACGCCCGTCCATCCAAGTATGCACTTCACGTCCGGCGATATTGGTGCGCTTCGTCAGAAAGTTAAGAGCGGGCCTCCGAAGCTGGCTTTTGACTATATGACGCAACAGATCAATTGGTACACGAATACGCTGAATCGGGGCGAGAAAAGCTGGACGCCCAAAGGCGCATCGCATCACGTGCCGCGTTCGATCGCGCAGACCGCTTTCATGTATGTGCTGACCGAACGGCAGGAGTATTTTGATACGGCTCTACGGATGATGCAGACAGTGATGGATTGGGAAGTCAACGAGAATGCCATCGTTGATCAGAAGGGGGCCTACAACATCCTTGGGCGGGGTCGAGTGCTGTCGGCTATGGCCATGGCTTACGACTGGCTTTACGACAAGCTATCGTCCCGCAAGCGCAGACGCATCCGCCGCCACCTTGATGCTGAAGCGAACAGGCTTTTTCTCTACAACGAAACTGTCGTCGGCAATTCAAGCAGCAACAATTGGGATCCGTGGATTGGGGCCGGCTATGGGATGGCCGGCATCGCTCTCCGCGACGAACATCGATGGGCCGGCGATTGGATGGCCAGCATGAAGCGCATCTACAGGGTCAATCTGCACCACTCCGGGGAAGACTTCGGCTACTTCAACAGCGGCCTGATCAAATCGCTTGATTTCGGCATCTCCCTCAAGACGGCCACCGGCGAAGACATTTTTACTGATGAAAAGGAGCGGCTGAACACG
>JASLXP010000564.1 GCA_030740295.1 Planctomycetota bacterium | reverse complement strand
GCAATCGATCCGAGGGCCTTGCCGTCTGCAACCAGAACGACAGGTGGATGTTTCGGGGTTGCCTTGTAGGTGACCGGGTTGAGGTCTTTGGCTTCCCAGGGCGCCGCGCTGGCAAGCGCCGTGAAGATTGCGGACACGCAGATGAGCGGGCAAAGTTGAGGCATGTCTATTCCCTTTTCCGTACGACTGACGCTCTGAATGCGGTTACTGTAGTGGTCGTCATTATCTGACGCAGTTTTCTGTTTGTACTCCTTCAAGTACACAGAAACAACCCCGTGCTGCGAAGCCACTCGAGGCATGGCTGTGCCGGGCAAAGGTCAACGAGAGTCATCTTGAATCGAGAATCACATGCAACAGCCCAACATACTTTTCATCACTGCTGACGATATGAACTGGGACGCAGTTGGCGCGTACGGATGCGAAACTGCGGACACCACTCCGAACATCGACCGACTCGCCGCGCAGGGCATGCGATTCCATTACGCGCACGTCACCATCGCTGTTTGCCAGCCGAGCCGGTCTACGTTGATGACCGGGCGTTATCCGCACCACAGCGGAGGGGAAGGGTTTCATCATCTGCGTCAGCCGGGTGTGCCTATTCTGCCAGACCTGCTGTCACAGAACGGCTATCGAGTGGGCATCCTCGGCAAAGTGCCGCACTCGACACCGTATGCTGATTTCCAATGGGATATGAGCTACGTGATGCAGGAGCTCGGGCACGGGCGCAATCCGGATGTCTACGCCGCGCACGCGACAGATTTCATCCAAGCTGCGGCAGACGATGATCAGCCGTTCTTTCTGATGGCAAACAGCCACGATCCGCATCGGCCATTCGTCGGTAACGATCGGGAAGAATGGTATTCAGAGTGCGACCCGCCGGCGGTGCCGCCTTCTCGGACCTTTGTTGCCGATGAAGTTGTCGTGCCGGGCTTCCTTCCCGATCTGCCTGATGTCCGGCTTGAGATATCCGAGTATTACAGCTCCGTCCGCCGTTGTGACGACACGGTCGGGCGTCTGCTGGATGTGCTTGATGCGGCCGGTGTCGCGGAGAACACACTGGTGATGTTTCTTTCGGATAACGGGATGGCCTTCCCTTTCGCAAAGACGAATTGCTACCTGCACAGCACACGCACTCCGTGGCTGGCGCGGTGGCCGGCCGCGATTCAGCAGGGCCGTGTAGATAACGAGCACTTCATCAGCGGCATCGATTTTATGCCCACGATTCTCGACGCTGCCGGGATTGATCATCCGGACGGAATCGACGGATCGAGCTTTCTACCCCTCTTGCAGGGCGAAGACCAGAATGGCCGCGACCAGGTATTCACTCAGTTTCATCAGACCGCGGGCCGCCGAAACTATCCAATGCGCTGCGTGCAGGATCGGCGCTTCGGATACATCTTCAATCCGTGGTCGAACGGCGAACGAGACTTCCGAAATGAAAGCCAGGCCGGCCGCACCATGGCAGCCATGCGCGACGCGGCCGAGACCGATGGCCTGGTTGCATCACGTGTCCAGCAATTCCTCTATCGCGTTCCGGAGGAACTTTATGATTTCGAGAACGATCCACACGCCTATCACAATCTTGTCGAAGATCCGAACCATGCAGCCGACCTGGAACGAATGCGAAGCTCGTTGCATTCGTGGATGAAGCAGAACGCTGACCCAGCTCTGCACAGCTTCGAGCAGCGCACGGACGGCAACTCACTCGAAGAATTTGTTGTTTCCGAAATTGCTCGATTGGGCGGTCAATAACCTGCCGGCAGGGCCGCAATCCTGGGGGCTTGAGCTGCTGGGCAAGAGGCGGCCGAGGACGGCCATCCTATCCACGCCATACACCCAATCCTCTTTCCGCGCTTCCATGTCCATGTCGCTCCACACGCTCCATGGCATCAGACGTAGCGCGGCGTCCAATCTCGCCCAACCACTTCCCCTGCGGCGTCATCAATCTCGGGATGCTTTGGCGGCAATCCATCAGGCCAGCGAATCACATCACGGGCAGCGGAATTCATCACTCTGGACTGAAAGCCATCCCCGTCGCCCAACTCGGGATCGAGGCACGCATCAGACTTCCCCCCTTCAAACTCCCGTACCAGCGGCGCGAGTCCGTTGTGATACACGTTGTGATTGAGGGTCAGCATCTGAGCCTGCGGCATCTGTTCGATAAACGGTCCACCTCTGCCGACGAAGACGTTGCCGATGATGCGTGCGGACGTTCCATCCTGCATCCAGATTGTTGGCGTATCCTTTGAACCGTTTTCAATGAACGTATTGTTGAAAATATGGAAATTAACCGCTGCCCGGTAGTGCGCGTTATCAGTGTGGTAGAGCCTGATACCGCCTTTGCAGTTATTGCGGAAAACGTTTCCCCAGACCACGTGGCTCTCGCCATGACATCGCAACCCGGCATCGTGGCTGTGTTCGATACAGTTGCCGAGGATCAGGTTTCTCGCAGCCCCGCGCGTCCCGATGCCCTGCCGATTCTTGATGAAACGATTTCCGTAGATCAGGTTGTCGCAGGTCTTGACGTGGATGCCATCACGTGAATTGTTCGTGAAGGTATTGAACGCAAAAACCGCATAGAGAGGCACTGCGACCGAATACGCGCCGTGTCCCAGATGGAACGCGGTACGGTATCCCTCGAACCAGCAGTGCTCGAACCGATTGTGGTAATTGCCAATGCCGCCGCTGATGTCGGCTGCGTCGCCGTTTTTAGACGCTGCAAATTCACCCGTGCGAACAAGCCGGCAATTCACGAACCGATTGTGATGCGCGCCCGGCCCTTCGATGAGCAGTGAAAAGCAGTGAATCTCAGTCGCGCCATTGATGATTTCGAGACGTTCAAAGAGGTTATGGTTACAGCCTTCCTCCAGACGCAGCGATTCGGCGCGGCTCTCCAGCAGGCAGATGTCTCTTACGACCAGGTGGCTCGAATCGCGGAAAAGCCAGAAGCTGTTGTGGAACGTCGCCTTCTCGCCAGGTGCAGAACCAATGGTCAACGGCTGATCCGCTGTGCCCGACGCTTCGAAGGAACCGGACTCTACATAATCGCCGCCACGCAACAGCACGGTATCCCCGGCCCGGGCCTTTTGAATAGCCGCCCCGAGTGTTGCGAGCGGAGCCCCTTCCGATCCGGTCCGAGTGTCGTCTCCGTTTGGGGCGACTACATACGTAGTCGGCGTCTCGGACACTGTCACGGATCTGCTCTCCGACTTTGCTTTAAGGTCCTCAGTCGAACTTGCAGTTCCATTGACCAACAGAATCGCCGAACGAACGCATGAGCTGAAAGAGTTGTCCCAAAGCTGGGGGATACACTCCGGGTCGCAGGCAACGACCTCGACTCCTGTTTCGCAGTGATCGAATCGATTGGTCGCAATGACTGTTTCCTGCGGGCCGTTTCCGCATTCGAAGAGCATTCCCGGCCCTTTGCCGTTACCGGAAATGGCATTACCAATGATGAAGGAGCCACCACCGGCAGGGGACATAAAATGCATTGCCGGACCCGCGCAGTCAACGAACCGGTTCTGTCTTATTAAGAGTTCGTTCACCCCACCTTCAATTACGAGCGGTCGCTCATTGCCTTCAAATACCATCCCGTTGATATCGACGTTCGAGCTTTGAACTGTTATCCGGCCGGCCATGACCGCGACGTTCTGACGGAGGGGACGAATGTGAACGGGCTTGTCGATGACAACATTCTCTTCGTATATCCCGCTCATTGGATGAATGTTCTTCCCGGGCTTC
>JASLXP010000563.1 GCA_030740295.1 Planctomycetota bacterium | reverse complement strand
CGATGTAGACCTGAGGGGCAACCTGACCGCCGATTCGACCTCAGGGAATATCCTCTTCACAGGTGGTGATGTTGATGGGACTTTCAACGCGGTGTTGAGTGCACTGCTTGGCGCTGTCAACTTCGACAACATTGGCCGGACCACGCCGCTTACGCTGCTGGACATAAATGCTAATTCGACAACTCTGACAGGAGCAGAGACTGTGGACGGAACGATTGACATCGACGTGCGAAGCCTTGCTGACATCTTTGCAGACATCAGGGCACTTGGTAATTCCGAGATCCAGATCGATGTCGATGATGCCTTGGCAGGCGCCTTGATCTTGCAGCCAGGCTCAACCATCTTCTCCAACGGAGGCGACCTGAAAATCAGGGCGCCATTCAATAACCTGATTACCCGGGGAGACCTGTTCGCACCAGGAATCGGATTTGAATTCTTCAACCTGACCGGCTTGCCTTCATTCCAGTTTGATGCAGAGGAACTGCAATCCGGTCTGATACCGCTGGTGACATTCGACCCATTCTTCACAGATCCGGTCATCTACCACCAGTTCCTGGATGAGGCGCTCCAGTGGAAGGAGTCCATCATGCCGACCGGCGCCATTCGCGCTGAGAAGAGTGCCGTCGAGTTTGATGAGGAAGAAGATCAGGAGGACGAATAGTCGCATACTGTCCACCGGTCAGTGCTCCTGATTGACTACGCGGATCGAGGTCGTTATATATCCGCCTGCCTGCCCCATTCAGGGGCTGGCACATCATTCATCAATATTGGCTGCAGTTCGAATAGATTTGATTTTCAGTCGTTTAGATTGCAGGAGTTCTTCCCGAGGGATTAAGTTCCCGGGATTCAGATTTTCTTACACTATTTAGGGGTTCAGTTAGATGTACACTAGAGCATGGGGAATAGCATCGTTCAGTATCTTGTTTGCGGCATCCATGGCTTTTGCTCAGGCGCCGAAAATCGCCACCGTCAGTGTTGCTAAGATCTTTGATGATTTGGATGAAGCCAAGATGGCTAACACCACATTGAAAACGCGGACATCAGGTTATCGGGCCAAAGCTCAGTTAATGGCCCTCACCGAACGGGATCTCATCCGGGCGTACAATGCGAAGCAGACGGAACTGAAGGGCGCGGCAGATCAGGCAGTAAAGGGAAAGATCTCACAGGAATTGAAGATCAAAGCGCAGCAGATTCAGAATCATCGTAACGATCGGAATGCACATGTCCGATCCGCCAACAAGGATATCAGCACCTATTCCAACAGGGTCAGGTCGGCCCTGCTCAAGAAGATTCGTGCGGCTATCGACGAGGTCGCCAAGACTAAAAAGCTCGATTATGTTTTCGATCTGTCGGGCGTATCAAGTACCAATGTTCCCTCCGTCGTTTACACCTCAAATACAGACGATCTGACCGATGCTGTTATCAAGCATCTGAATGACAAGCTCAGAGCCGAGGCCCTTGATGCTCCGGCGGAGAATTAGGCTCTGCCCCGCATCAGATTGCAGCAGCTCTCCAAAGCCGATGTCCTCTCTTCAGGGCATCGGCTTTTCTTTTGATTCTGGCTTTGGGTTTCGCTCAACCTTGCGGATATAATCCCAACCCTATGAAAATCATGAAGGTTCTGAAGCAGTCCATTTGCTTTCAAATTGCCATGTTGGTCTGTTTACCACAGATCGGCTGCGAGCGTAAGACGCCGGCATTTGTCCAGCGGATGGCGAATTTTAAAGCTTCCGATGTGGCTGGGATTCTCAAGAACAAGAAACCACTGCGTGTCGCCAGGGCTGGAGTGCCCGTAAAGATTGAGAGGGTGGTCGGGGAAGACAAACTCGTCAAGGGTTACATTGAAGAGCAGCGGTTTCAGGTCCAGAACGATCCGGAAACATCGGAGGTGCAGATGTTCATGATTTACGATGGGCGCTGGCTGCGACGCGGCTTTGTGACGGAGTCCGGACGTGCATTTCGATACCAGGCGAGCGGGATGGCAAAGCCTATTTCAAACCTCGACTTTTCTGATGGACTCGAGATTATTCTCGATTTGAAGGGGGAATATCGCCTCGAAAAATACGACCCTCTCAACCCTCCGGCTGAGCCAAAAGTAGAACCAGAAGATGAAGCGGCAGCCCCCGTTGAATCTCTATAATCTGGAACTACCGACAGGTCAGTCACCCCCGGCACGCGGCTGGATGAATGAAACAGAATATGGTTTCCTCATTTCTTGACCGACGCCGGATTATCCTATACAGCATTCTTGCCCTGGTGATTCTGGCCACTGTCCTGGTCAAGCTGTACGGTGTGCCCCGGGTCGTTTGGAAAAGCTACAGGTGGCGTGACAAGCAGATCGTGCCGATTGATATCCTGTCGCTCCTCAATAACGATGGCATCGCCCGAGCAGAGCGACCACGCGACGGTAATCTGAACAGATCGAAGAATCCCCTTTACATGCCGGGCATGTCTTATTCTTCGTCCGGGCTTCCCAAGCCTGGAGAACTGGTTGAGCTCGGTACCTCCAAGTTCCTGTTCCCTTCTTCAAAGACAGGGGCACTCAATAATGTCAGATGCAGAGGGCAATGGATTCGTCATCGAACGTCTCGCTACCGGTCAATGGATCTGTTGATCGCCTCACATGGCGGACGTATCGATACAGAGCTGCTGCTGAAATACGGGCGCGATTTGGTTCCGGCCAGGATGACAGTTCCGGATTGGCAGGAAGTCCCCGATGCCGCGGGGTTGTTGTCGCTGGCATCGCGAGGATCTTTCAGGCCGGTCGACAATTCCGGGCTGGTGGAGAAAGTCGAGGCGACAGCCAGGATCTGGAGATTGACGATTCCTCTTGATGATAGCCGCAGGCTGAGCTCCTTTCGCCTGCCCTGGAATGGCAAGCTTCATCTCTTCGCGATTTCAATGGTGCCGTTTAAGAGCAAGACGAGTCTGCGAGAATCCTCCGACCTTTCGCTGCTTCAGTACCAGCGGCTGGCGAAAAGTACACCCATTGATCGGCTCGAGTTTGCCGACAGGGCTCATCAACTGCAACTGAAATTGGATGAGGCCCGAAAGGACCTGCGCAGACGCTCGCCGCGTGAGACTGATTGCGTTGATGCGAATGTCGGCTATCTGACGAAAGAGATAGATGGCCTGGTCAGGAGCGGCCGGATTGACGAGAAGAGATTCCTCGACCACCTCGGGACTACTACTGCAGAGCTTGGTCAACTGCTCTTGTCACAGAATCCCTTTCCGAAAAAACGCGGAAACTTTCTGCGTGCCTATCGATCGGAAATTGATGATTCGCTTCAAACCTACTCCATCAGTGTTCCAGAAGACTACGAAGCAGATCAGGCCCATCTTCTTTTCCTTTCGCTTCACGGCCATGGCTGGTATCGCCCGTATCAGGGGCACCCCACATTCTTGAGCAAGGGCGCCATTGTCGTCAGCCCGCACGGTCGGGGCAGCCAGGACTATATGTTCGTCGCCGAAGAGGACATCCTTGCGGTGCTTCAAGATGTCCTTCGAGATTACAGCGTCGATGAGGATCGGATCATCATGATGGGCCATTCCATGGGCGGTACCGGCAGTTGGAACATCGGTACAAAGTACCCTCACCTCTTTGCCGGAATCGCACCCAATGCAGGTAACAGCCACCGCGGCGTCTGGGAAGCTCTCTGGGGATGGGGACTGGATTCGCCTCCCGGCCCCCTTGAAAGTCTGCCCATGCCGTTCAATCGGCTCTGCCTGTTCGTAGCGGATACAATCGACCCGATATCGTTTGCGGAGAATCTGCTGAATCTTCCGGTATTTTGCATTCATGGGGTACATGACGGAGTAGTCCCCGTCGGTCACGCCCGCGGAATGGTTGAACGGCTGAGACGTCTCGGCAGCAAAGTGATTTACCGAGAAGACCCCAACGCCGGGCATGGCGGTTTCAAATCGGCTTTCATAGCGGAGCAGTGGCGGTGGGTCTGGAATCAGAGGCGTGATCTGTCACCTTGGAAGATTCGTCACCGGACTTGGAAATTGAAGTATGGAAGGGCCTACTGGCTTAGAATTCAAGAGCTCGAACTGCCGGCGCGCTTCTCTGAGATTGAAGCCGAATCCACAGAGACCCGGCTTTTCATCCGCACCTCCAACGTTCGCGCCTTTTCCATTGACTGGAATACTCATCCAAAAGGAGAAAGGGGCAAAGGGCTGGAAATCCTGATTGATGGCCAGAGTGTGCCATTGGGAGGCGATAGTCTTTTCAGGAGATCATCTGAGGGGATCTGGGCCCCCGCCGCACCGGCAAGTGGACTGACAAAAAGACCTTACCTGGAAGGGCCCATTGAAGACGCGTACACCACCCCCTTTATGCTCGTGTACGGAACCGGCGGCAGTTCTGATTCCAGTCATATTTTGAGGGCGGAGGCACAGCGTTATCTGAGAGATTGGAAGCTACTGTTCAACGTCCCGTGCCGCATCAAGTCAGACAGGGATGTCAGCCAGGAGGATATCGAGTTATACAGCCTCATCTTGTATGGCAACCGCGAAGAGAATCAGGTCTACAGCAGAATCTATGACCAGCTTCCCATTCGAGTAAACAGCCAGGAGGTCTCGATGGGCGACGAAACCTGGAAAGGAGAACAGGTTGGGGCGAAGTTCTGCTTCCCCAATCCGCTGAATCCTCAACGGTATGTCTGCGTCTTCGCCGGCACTGCATGGAAGGGCTCCTATGGCATCAACAACCGTTTTGGAAACTGGTTTCACTGGGGGCCTTTCGACAATCGGAGCTGGTTTGATTTCGTCATTTTTGATGAGCGGACGAATTCCTCTGCCACTGCCGTTGCAGTGGGTTACTTTGACCAGGACTGGCAGAGGCTGTCGGCACATACGTATCGTGGCGACAGACGGCTGCGGAATCTGGTCCATGCCCGAAAGCCTCCTAAGTACCTCAGCGTTCCCGAAAATGAACGCATCTATCTCAGTGATGTCGTGCCATCGCACATTGATCAGCACAAAGGCAACGTGAACGCAGATCGCTCCTTCAGAGGCAATCTGCTCAGTATCGGTGGACTATTCTTGAAAGACGGCAAAGAGGAGAACAATGTGCAGCTTTTTGATCGGGGTTTTGGTATTCGTGCCCCTTCCAGCGTTGAGTTCAATCTCGGCGGACGATTCGAGCGATTCCACGCCTTTGCCGGCATCGATCTCGAGGGCTCTCCGGGCAGGCAGGTCCGCCTGCACAATGAGCGCATCAACTTTGAGGTCTGGGGAGATGATCGCCTGCTTGCTGCGACTCGTGGGCTGCAATGGAAAGACAGAGCTGCAGAGATCGAGGTCGGGATAAAGGGAATCAAGAAGCTGAAACTCAAAGCAATTGGCCACGGTGCGCGGTGGCACTTCGGCAGCGCAGCCTGGGGAGATGTTTACGTCGAGTAGTTTTGCCTTTCAAGAGGATCACAATGTTCAGACATGCTGTCATTCTTGTGCCGCTTCTGGTGGCTATCCATGCCGAAGATATCGAGCCCTATCGAGGCAAAGTGTTTCTTGGCTTGGGCGTCGAAACAGTCAAGCTTGAAAAGGACAAACGATATGAATCCACTCATGGACTGAAGGTCACCCGGGTCGCCGCTCATTCCTCCGCAGATGCGGGGGGGCTCGAGTTGGGTGACATCATCGTCAGCATGGATGGCGAGGTTTGGAAAGGCAAGAATATCCGGTTGAGCTATTCATTCGGTAAGGCTGGAAGGAAGTTTCGGCCGGGCGAAGAAGTCAAGATGGACGTTCTCAAGAAGGGGGAGGCGGACAAGAAGGTTTTGAAACCCATTTCCTTCCAGCTTCAGCTCTATCCATTCACCAGCGAGGAAGAAGGTGGCACGCCGCCAAACGCGAAGCTCCGGCCCGATCTCGAAAAGACAACTCCAGCTTACGAGGTCCTGTGTCGTAACCTCATTGAACAGGCCGGTATTAAAGAGGAAAGCGCCGACCTCCAATTGCGGCTCAACCGATGTGAAGAGTTTCCCGATCCCAATCGGCTTGCCTTGAGCAGGTATGTCCACCGCGGGCCTTTCCAGGTAGAGGCCGTCAGCAGAGAGTTGATTCAGGCTGGCCGGGAAAAGCCAGCTCTGCCTTCCACCACTCTGAACCTGGCCCGATATGCGCTTCTGGATTTTCAAAATGGCCAGGCGGCTGAGCCGCAAAAAGTCAACCTGCCCGCCTATAAAGACACCGACCTCAAAGGTCACCTTTCGTATATCGAAGCAGTCTTGAAAGCGGCGGCGGAATGGCACACCAGGGCTTTTGCAGGGCTTCCGAACGAAGATGTGAAGTTCATTCAAAGCCATCGAGGCGGGATGCTGGATTCCTATATCGATTCCAGAATGCTGAGCTACGACTCCGACGCAGCTCGGCAGCGGGCAAGTACCCGGCTCATCACGCTTGCGTCAAAACTGAAGGTCCGGGTGCTGATCGGTCAGGCAGAGATAGTCTCGAATCTCTTTGAGCCTTCCTTTCTGAAATCGCTGAAAGCTGCTGCCGAAAGCTCTGGTATCGATGTAAACCGGGCCACCATTTCGCAACTCAGAACGGACTACGGCATCATACTCATCGGCGGGAAAGCGCGCTCAAGGTACCAGGGCAATCAATATGCAGCCATTTACGACCTCGGAGGTGACGATGTATATGCAAACAATCTTGCCACCTCTATCTGGGGAGAGATCCCTTCCGCTGTTATCGTCGATTACGAAGGCGACGACGCCTACGAAACTCACGAGCCCTTCCGTCAGGGATGCGGCGATTTTGGTGTCGGAGCGCTCGTGGATCTGGCGGGGAATGACAGCTATGTATCCACTCGCTTCGGACAGGGCTGCGGATTCTTCGGCATTGGGATGCTCTACGATCACAGCGGAGATGACATCTATCGGGGCCTTGAAATGAATCAGGGCGTGGGCCACTGGGGCGCCGGCATTCTGGCCGACTTGAAGGGCAATGATCGATACGAATCTCACGACACTTCTCAAGGCGTCGGATTGTCAGGAGGTCTGGGGCTGATCCTCGACGCGGAAGGTAATGACCGGTATTACTGTAAAGGGACCGAACCCACCGGCTATGGCAACAGCCCCGGCGTATTCGAAGGCTGGGGGCAAGCCATGGGCGTCGGTTATCGACCATATGCCTCGGGAGGCATCGGCATTATTCTGGATCTCGCCGGCGAGGATCGATTCGAGGCGGGCAATTTCTGCCAAGGCGGAGGCTATTTCTACGCCTTCGGCCTACTGGCCAATCTTGGCGCGGATGACGACAACTACATCGGCTCCCGCTATGCGCAGGGATTCGGCTGCCACCAGGCGACTGGTGCGCTTATCGAGGAGGGAGGAAACGATCTTTACCAGACGCGCCAGTTTGTGGCCCAGGGCCTGGCGTGGGATGAAGCGACGGCACTCTTTCTGGACGAAGCCGGCGATGATCGTTACGAAGGCGGCGGATTCAGCCACGGCGCATCCGCCATGAACGGCTGGGCCCTCTTCATCGATAAGCAAGGCAAGGACACCTATCTTTATACGGACCAGGCCCGGGCGGGCGGAAATTCCTACCACGGCGGAAAGTCACTCTCGTTCTTCGTCGATGCTGGCGGCCAGGAAGACAGCTTCCAAAAGAAGCCAAACAGCGGCATCGTGACAGGCGGTGACAATTCCATTTTTGTCGACCTGCCCGGCAGCATCGACGATGCGCTCAAGGATGATGCCTGGAAGAAACTGCTCCAAGCCGAGAAAAAGAAGTAGCGTCGGTCGTCACGAACGATGCAAAAGGATGGGGCATTTCGCCTGCCGCATGACATGTTCGGTAGTACTGCCGAGAATCAGTTCTCTGATTCGTGAATGGCCGTAGGCGCCCATGACCAGCAGGTCGCAGTCCTCCTCGTCCAGGGCGGTCAGAATGACCTCCTCGGCGTTCCCCTCCCGCGCCATAGTCTTCACTTCCACACCGTAACGTGAAAGATACTTTTCCGCGGCTTTGCAGTGTTCCTCCGCCTTTCCCAGGCTGGGGTGGGCCGACACTGCCACCAGCGGAATCTCCAGCTTTACTGCCAGTTCGCCTGCATCGTGCATGGCGTCGTAAGAATGGGTACTGCCGTCGTACGCGATCATCGCTCGTGTTGGCTCGCAGAATTCCTGGGGCGTCACAAGTACGGGATGGTGAGAAGCGCGCACCACGGTTTCCACCGTATGCCCAAAGAGTGAAGACCTCCAGTCCGCATGTTCACCCAGTTTGCCCATGACAACCAGGTCGCAGCCGTCCGCCATTCGTAGAATCTCCCGGCTGACGATGCCGTCCACCGTATGAGATTCGAATTCCACGCTGCCGGCCTCACATTTTTCACGGCCCACAGCAATCGCCTCCTCTGCACGCTCCTGCAGCGCGTTCCTCACCTTTGGCTGGTAGGCATCAAAAGGCCCCAGACCGATGCTCACCCCCAGGTCGTGCAGCAGGGGCCCTGCAAGCGTCTTTACATCAACAACACTCAGACCGCAGACCAGGGCATTCTCAAACGAATCAGCGAGAAACACCGCATAGTCAAACGCTGCTGCGCTGTAACTTGAACCGTCCGTGGGTACCAGAATTCTCTTGAACATTTGCTTTTCCTTCTTTGCCCATTCTAAAACCCCGTGCTTTTGCGGCAAAGTGACAGGTGTTTTTTCTTTCAAGTCTTGGACGTGCGATCCCAAAACACTAAAATTATGGGTTCTGTTGATTCACGGCCGAAGAATTGACCCAATGAGCGCACGCTTAAGATACCACGATGGCCCTGTGCAGGGCGAGTTCAAAGATGTTCCATCGGAACGGGCATTGACCATTGGGCGATCTTACCGTAATGACATTCAGATCTATGGGGAAGGCGTTTCGAGAGTACACTGCAGGATCGAACGAGCAGGCGCAGACTACCAGGTACTCGATCTCAATAGCATCAACGGTACGGAGGTAAACGGCAGGCCGGTCGTCAAGCAGTGCCTCCACCACGGGGACCGCCTTCAACTGGCAGACGCTGTGTTTGTTTTCGAGCGTCAATCCCCTTCAGGCAACTGGCCGAGCCAGGAAACGAAGGATTTGCATGAGGGGCAGGAGGCCTGTTTCCAGTGCGGCGAGTATGTTCCGGCGGAGGAGGTGGCCAAACTGAAGAAGACTTACGGTGATCTGGTCTATTGCGAGATATGTCTCCGAACCGGGCCGTTGGTCGGTAGAACCCTCGGTCACTTCACCATCCTCTCCAAGATTTCGCAGGGCAGTATGGGCGCAGTGTACCGCGCCAGGCAGAGCATCGTGGACCGGATCGTCGCGTTCAAGATTCTCAAGAAGGCTCTCGCCGAAAAGGATTCCATGATAAAACGATTCCTCCGTGGCGCGGCCGCCAGTGCCAGGATGAACCATCCGAACATCATTCAACTCTACGACATCGGAGAAGAGGAAGGTTTCTACTACATCGCCATGGAGTACGTCGACGGCCCGACAGTTGGGGATGTGCTGGAACTGCAGGGGTTTCAGGATCTGCACAAGGTCATCTCAATTGGCGCGCAAACAGCGAAGGCATTGCAGCACGCGTTCAAGAACCGCATCGTTCATCGTGATGTGAAGCCTTCCAACATCCTGCTTACTCGGAATGGTCTGGCTAAGCTTACGGATTTCGGACTGGCCAAACCCATGGACGAAGCAGGAATGAGCGGAATCACTGCAGCCGGCGCCACCATGGGCAGCCTGAACTACATGTCTCCGGAGCACATTCATGATGCCAAGTGGGCCGACCAGCGTTCGGATGTTTATTCCCTGGGTGCGACCATGTATCACATGCTCACGGGCGAAGCTGCTTTCCCCGGCAGTGACTTGGTCTCTAAGGTCACCAGTATCCAAAATGAGGAACCACCTTCGCCAAAGGAATTGAGGCCGGAGGTGCCGGATGCATTGTGCAGGTTAATACAACGGATGATGGCCAAGAAGCCGGACGACCGATATCAGACTCCGAAGGAGGTCGTCAGCGATTTGCGCACTATTCGGAATCTGCTTTCCAGGCAGCCGGTGAGCACTTAGTAACAAGATCTTCGTCGTTTCTGCGTGACGGCCAAGACTCCAATCTCGCCCGAAAGCGACGAAGACGAAGATATCGGTCCACCCCTGCGTTGCGCGAGCAGACCATTTCCCTATACTTCCGGCCTTCAGAAAGATTATCGCAAAAGCTTTTGTTCAGAGGATTTAAGAATGCCCTGCGGCAGAAAACGAAGACGACCAAAGATTAACAGGCACAAAAGAAAGAAACGTTCACGGCAGAACAGGCATAAGAAGCGAAAGGCCATCGGCCACAAAGGCGGATAGCCGTCTGCCAACGGCTTTCGAAATTCAGGGATGCAGCCTCGGGCTGCATCCCTTTTTTAATGCACACAGAAATATGGAGTTTTTCAGAGCATGAATGAACGACCCAACATCGTCCTGATCACTTGCCATGACCTTGGCCAGCACCTCTGCTGTTACGGCATCCCAAGCGTCCGCACTGAGACCATCGATGGCCTGGCCCAGTCCGGGGTACGTTTCGCGACCAGCTTTTGCACGAGCCCCGGATGCAGCCCCAGCCGGGCCGCGCTTGCGACCGGCCGTTATCCCCACAACAACGGAGTCATGGGCCTCGCCCACGCACACTTCGGATGGCAACTCGGCCCAGACGAATGGCATCTGGCCGCGCTGCTGGCAGAAGGCGGATACCAGACTGCGCTCTTCGGGCTGCAGCACGTGACCTACAACATAGAACATCTCGGCTTTAACGAGATCCTTCCTGAGCGACCGGCAGATGCAGTGGCGCAGAATCTCGAAGAATTCCTGCAGTCAGGCAACGCGAATTCGCCCTTCTATTTCGAGGTCAATTTTTTTGAGCCTCATCGTCCGTACGACTTTGGAGGGGTTTCGCCGGACTATACAAATGGTGTCTATGTGCCCGGTTTTCTGCCAGAAAATCAGGAGTGCCGTGATGAACTCGCGGCCATGCAGGGCGCCATCCACAAGGTCGATGCATCGATTGAGCGTCTTGTGGCTGCACTGAAATCCGCGGGCCAATACGACAACACTCTGATTCTCTTCACCGCGGATCATGGGATCGCCTTCCCGCGGGCCAAGTGCACTCTCTACGACCCCGGCATTGAAACAGCCCTGATCATGAACTGGCCGGCATCCGAATTCGGCGGTCAGACCAGAAACGAGCTCATCAGCAACATCGACATCGCTCCCACTCTACTCGAGGCTGCTGAACTGGAGATTCCGGACCGGATCATGGGACGCAGCTTCTGGCCGCTGCTCACTGATGGCGATTACGAAGGGAATGAAGAAATCTTCGCGGAGAAGACCTTCCACGGAATCTACGATCCCGTCCGGTGTGTTCGCACTCAGACTCACAAGCTGATCGTTAATTTTGATGGCTCACACACGCCGGATGTTCCTGGTGATATCATCGTCGGAGGCACTTACCAGACAATGGCAAAGGATATCGCACGGACCAGAACGCGTTTCGAGCTATATGACCTGGATGCCGATCCCTGGGAAAAGAACAATGTGGCGGGCAATCAAGAATTCTCAGAGATCGAGACCGACCTCAAACACCGCCTCTTTGTCTGGATGCAGGACACCGAGGATCCCCTGCTCGAAGGCCCGGTGCCATCGCCGCATTATGAAATGACACTGGCGATACTGGCGGATACCTGACCGGAGGAGCGTGCCGCCAGCGAAAGACCGTCTCTGCCGCGGTGTGTTCGACATAGCATCTGATGTCAATGACTGTCTGGTCTGTTCCGGTTGGTTGAATGGGAATCTACCGTGTGCCTGGCATGGTCTACATGTGAATGTGAGTGAGCGGGGATGAGAGTATCCTCTCAAACTCTCGTCCCATCAGGTTTCTCCATTGTCCCCTATTCCAGTCGATGTACTCATAATCGGTGGCGGAGGCGCCGGCCTCTGGCTTTTGGATGAGCTCACGCGCGCAAATTACGAAGCGCTGCTCATCGAATGTGCCGCGCTTGGCACGGGACAGACGGTCGGTACGCAGGGGATCATTCATGGCGGCCTCAAATACACCCTCGGCGGCATGCTGACCGGCTCCGCCAGAGCCATTCGTGATATGCCCACCTTGTGGAGGCAATGCCTGGCCGGCGAGAGAGAGCCCGATCTGTCGCAAACTGGGATACGCTCCGAAGCCTGTTTGATGTGGCGCACGGCATCGATCTCTTCGCAGCTCGGAATGCTCGGAGCAAGGGCCGGTCTCAAGACCAGGCCCAACAAGCTTGCGGCGGATCAGATTCCGGATGCATTGGCTGGCTGCCCTGGAGAAGTATTCCAGGTGAATGAACAGGTAATTGATCCCGCGAGCCTTCTGGAATGCATGCGAGCCAGGCTGAGTGATCGTCTGCTGCTGTTGGATAGAGAGTCCATCGAATTCGAGCGGGGCGAAGCAGGCATTGAGGCAATTCGCCTCGTCGCAAAAGATACTGATCAGATCCTTCGGCCCAAAATCGTTGCGCTCACTGCAGGAGCGGGCAATGGACCGCTCAGAGAGCGGGCCGGCCTCGATCCCGATGCCATGCAATTACGTCCGCTCCACATGATTCTGGCTCGCGGCGAGTTGCCCGAGCTCAACGGCCACTGCGTCGACGGCGCCAAGACGAGGGTGACGATTACTTCCGATACGATCGCTGGCAACCGCCGGATCTGGCAACTGGGTGGACAGGTCGCGGAAGACGGAGTTACGATGAATTCGGTTGAAACCATAGCCCATGCGAAGCGAGAGTTAGAGGCCGTTCTGCCCGGTGTGGACTTTTCAGAAACCGAGTGGGCCACCTACCGTACCGACCGTGCCGAGGCCAGGACAGAGGATGGCTCAAGACCTGAGGGAGTTCAGGTGAGACAGGACGGAAACGTCATCACCGGCTGGCCCACAAAGCTCGTTCTGTTTCCTCTCCTCGCATCTGAGATCATGTCGCATCTCGACGGGCCCGCCGGTCTGGAAAGCCCTGTAAGGCGCCTTAGAATATTTCCCAAACCTTCCGTAGCCCTGCCGCCCTGGGAGAACCGAGAACGTTGGCTCAGCAGCAACGAGATAGATTAAGCCACACCGTCAGCCCCATCGGATTCGGTGCCTTCAAGATTGGTCGCAACGAGAAGACCAAGTATCCGCAGTCTTACGATCTCCCGAGTGAGCAAGCGGTAGCAGAGCTCCTGAATGCACTGCTCGACATGGGCATGAATTACATCGATACCGCGCCGGCTTACGGCATCAGCGAAGAACGCATCGGAGCGGCCGTATCACATCGTCGTTCCGAGTTTGTGCTGTCATCAAAGATTGGTGAGACCTTCGAAGATGGTCAGTCCCACTATGAGTTTTCACGTGATGCCGCACACCGAAGCGTCGAACGCAGTCTCAAGCGTTTGCGGGCGGATTCCCTTGATATCCTCTTCATTCACTCCGACGGATCGGACATTCACATCCTCGAGGAGACCGATACGGTTGAAGGTCTCCATGAAATGAAGGAACTCGGCCTGGCCAAGGAAATCGGACTATCTGGAAAAACAACCGAAGGCATGTTCAAATCGCTGGACTGGGCGGATTCCATCATGGTTGAATATCACATCAATGATGAATCGATGAGCGAGGTCATTGACGAAGCGGAACGACGGGGCATCTCGGTAATGGTGAAAAAAGGTCTGTCCTCTGGCCATCTGAATGCCTCCAGCGCCATCCGATTCTGCCTTGAAAAGTCGGGCGTCAAATCCGTCGTCATTGGAAGCCTGAAAGCGGAACACATGAGAACGAATCTCGAAACGGCATTGAAGGTGAGGAGCGACAGTGTCTGAATCACTCTACCACTACTTCACGCATATCGGCCAGCCCAGGATTCTCGTTCTCGGCGACGCCATCCTGGACAAATATGTATGGGGCGATTCGTCACGCATTTCGCCGGAAGCGCCCATACCCGTTCTTAAAGTGCAGGGCGAAGAGTTCAAGCCCGGCGGCGCAGGTTCGGTCTGCATCAACCTGCGCCACCTGGAAGCTGAGGTCATTTTCTGCGGCGCGATTGGCAAGGATTCCGAGGCAGGTGAACTACGCTCGCTGCTCGATACTGCCGGGGTGGAGTTGAGTGGCATGATCTCGAGCCAGGAACGTGTGACCAGCCTGAAAACCCGCTTCCTCGCGCGGGCTCAGCAAATGTTGCGGGTGGACAGGGAGGAGACCGGGGCGATAGGGGGCGAGCTCGAATCGCAGCTCATCAGCGTGTTGGCTGAGCACATTCCCCAAGTGGATCTAGTCGTAGTTTCAGATTACGGCAAAGGCGTCGTCACCCCGCATGTTGCCTCCCAGGTGGCCGAATTGTGCAGGCAGCACAAGAAGAAGTGCATCGCTGATCCTCCCAAGATTGATGATTATTCTGTTTACCGTGGATTCACGTTGCTGGCGCCGAATCGTTCTGAGGCGGAGGCTGCTTCCGGATTGCGGATAAAGGACGATGCCTCCCTCGCGCACGCGGCGATGGGGCTCATCAAGGAGAACGATCTGGAATTTATGATTATCACACGCGACAAAGAGGGCATTTCGGCCTTTGATAAACAGGGCAACCATTTCCATGACCAGGCACAGGAGCGTGCGGTGTATGACGTCACCGGAGCGGGCGATATGGTCACCTCGATCATCGGTCTCGTCCTGGCAGATGGAGGCGACATTGAGGACGCGGTCCGACTGGCCAATGTGGCCGCGGGCATCGAGGTCGGCAAGCTTGGAGTCGCGCCGGTGAGCCGGCAGGAGATCAAAGATTCCCTTGTCTGGCAAAGCTCTGAAAGCAAAGTCAAAACTGTCGAAGAGCTTCAGACCATCATGGCCCAACTTCGAGTGGCGAATAAGAAAGTTGTCCTGACCAACGGCTGCTTTGACATCCTGCACCCCGGCCATGTGGATCTGCTGCAGCGGGCCCGTTCGCACGGTGATGTGCTGGTCGTCGCGGTGAACTCGGACGATTCCATTCGGCGGCTGAAAGGCGAGCAGCGCCCAATTCTCGCCGAGGAAGAACGAACGCAAATGCTGTCTGCTATCGGCTCGGTCGATTTTGTGATCGTCTTCGAAGAGGACACGCCAATCCCGCTCCTCGAGGCCCTCAGGCCTGATGTACTGGTGAAGGGATCTCAGTACAGCGTCGACCAGGTCGTCGGCCACGAGGTCGTCGAAGCCTACGGTGGAACGATAGCGCTCGTGCCTCATGTCGAAGGCCTCTCGACAACGGATATTGTGCAGCGGGTCCTGGAGAAATCGGGCGAGTGACAGGTGCGGAGGTGGATTTTGGATGCCCCCAGCTCAGTTCTGATGGAAGTAATGATGGGGTGCACGGGATGCGGCCACGAATCAGTTTCGCTCTACCACCATCAGCTTATACTTCACGGCGATTCACCCCCGTAAGAAGGCTCAAATGAACATCGTCATCGTTGGCGCTGGGTCGGTAGGCTTCAACTTGGCGGAGCAACTCTCTGCTGAAGGTCACGATATATCGGTCATCGATCAGTCAGGGCCTCGTGCCAGGCGTATGAACGATCGGATGGATGTGCTGGCCGTCGAGGGCAATGCGACTTCACCGAGCGTGATGGAAAAGGCCCGCATCGCCGAGGCCGAAATGCTCGTTGCGGTGACCGACAGCGACGAGGTGAACATGCTCGCCTGTCTGCTCTCCAGCCATTACCGGGTGAAATGGAAGATCGCCCGTGTCCGCAACCCGGAGATCAGTTCCGGCGAAGGTCCTATCGGGCCCGCAGAGCTGGCCGTCGATTACATGATTAATCCTGATGAGGCGACGGTGGATTCGATGATTCGACTCATTGAGACGCCCGGCGCGCTGGAGGTCGCAAACTTCGGTGTCGATGAGACGCTTCTGCTGGGATTCGATGTGCCTGAGGACGCCCCCATTGCCGGTAAGATAATTGCAGATATTCGGGCGGCCATTGATGAGTTTCCGCTCGTTGTGGCGATCTCCCGGGGGGAAGAGATGATCATTCCCAAGGGGCCCGACACAATCGAGGCCGGCGATGATATCTACGTGGTTCTGCATCGTGACACTCTGCCGTTTTTCCTGCCCTGTGTGAATCGCCGCGCAGACGAAGTGGAAAAGGTCATCATCTACGGCGCCACCCGCACCAGCATCGCCTTTGCCCAGCGGCTCGAAGAGAACAAGGTGAATGTGACGATCATCGAGCCGGACGAAGAAGTTGCCGCTGCTACTGCCAGTAAGCTCGACCGCGCGCTCGTTCTGCACGGCGTAGCCACCGAGCCCGACCTCCTGCACGAAGCCAATGTTGCGCTGGCGGATTTTTTTGTTGCGGTTTCGCCGGACGACAATTCGAATCTGATGGCGGCCCTGCTGGCCCGTAAGCTTGGCGCCAAAAAACTCATGGTGATGACCAGCGAGCCGGAATACGTCCCAATTATGGAATCCATTGATATCGACGCAGTGATCAATCCCCGCATCGTCACCTTCAGCGAGATTCTGCGGGTAATCAGACGGGGCGTGGAATCGATCGTCAGGATCAAAGACGGCCGAGCCGAAGGGGTTCTCCTGCATACCCAAAAGGGGCAGAAGGTGATCGGGCAGACGGTTCAGAAGATTGGCAAAGCGATGCCGGACAGCACCATCATTGCCGCGGTGATTCGCAGCGATCAGCTCATCATTCCAAACGGCGATACAGTGATCGAAAGGGATGACAGTGTGTTTGTCTTCGGGCTGCCGGAAGCGATTCCGAGAGCAGAGAAGCTCCTCGCCAAAAAGAAACTACTCGGAGGGGATTGACCATTAACGTCCGAGCGGTACTGAATGTCATCGGCCTGCTCCTGATCTTCGCCGCGCTGTTGCTGCTGATTCCGGCGGGGGTTGCGTGGCTGTACCAGGATGCGTCCGAAAAGAACGAGATGAGTGCGTTTCTCATTTCCAGCGGATCGTCGCTCGTCGCTGGGCTCGTTCTTTTTCTGCTCAATCGCGGGCAGTTCAAGAATGTCGGTAACCAGGAAGGCCTGGCCGCGGTATCCATCTCGTGGCTGGTCCTGTCGCTTGTTGCCGCAGGGCCGATGTTCTTCTGGGAAGGGACAATCGACGGCCGTGAGATCGGTATTACCGATGCCTACTTCGAAGCGATGAGCGGCCTGACCACAACTGGTGCAACGATCATTCAGAACATCCCCGAACTCCCGCACGGGCTTCTATTCTGGAGGAGCTTCACTCACTGGCTTGGCGGCATGGGAATCGTCGTTCTGTGGGTAGCGATTCTGCCTGCGTTCGGACCCGGCAGTTATCAACTGTTTCGTTCTGAAATGCCCGGGCTCAGCGCGGAGCGTATCACTCCACGAATCGGCGAGACCGCGAAGATTCTCTGGAGCATTTACTGCCTGCTGACGATCGTGGAAGTGCTGCTCCTCTGCGCGCACAAGGATATCGATCTTTTCAGCGCGCTCTGCCACACTTTCGGCACGATGGCGACCGGCGGTTTTTCCATCCACAACGCCAGCATCGCCCACTACAACAGTTGGTACGTAGATACGGTCATCATCGTGTTCATGTTTCTGGCCGGCTGCAATTTCGGGCTCTATTACCTCCTCTTCAACAAGAAATATGACGATGTCTTCAGGAACACCGAGATTCGTTTTTACGTCGGCGTGCTACTGATCAGTGTGGTCGTCATTACCATCTCCATCCGATCACAGGGCCTGCGGGAGCCGGAGTTGAAGGGTTTGTCCAGCGAAGCTGCCACGGCCGAGCTCGGGACTTTCAAGGGTGAAGAAAATAAAGTGCGGAGTTTGCCTGAGACGTTGAGAGCGGTGACGTTTCAGGTGGTGGCAATCACCACGACCACAGGCTACGCGACCGCTGATTTTGATCGGTGGCCGGACCTCGCCAGAACTCTGCTGGTCGTCCTCATGTTCTTTGGCGGCTGTGCCGGGAGCACCGGCGGCGGCTTGAAACAGATCCGAATTATCCTACTGATAAAATTCGCTTTGCGGGAACTGCGAAAGGCGATTCAGCCGAACGCTGTTTTCCCTATCAGGGTTGGTGA
The DNA here is from genome assembly GCA_030740295.1 of Planctomycetota bacterium. The sequence continues at coordinate 12,895 of JASLXP010000563.1, read as the reverse complement.
CCGGGCTATCGATGAGACCGTTCTGTCCTCGGTGATCGGTCTGCTCTCAATGGCCGCGATCCTCCTTGTGCTGGTGACCTTGATTATCTCGGCCATGGGTGTGGATCTCATCACCAGTTTCACGGCTGTCATCGCGACCATGTTTAACATTGGCCCCGGTCTTGCCAGAGTAGGCGCCGCGCAGAATTACGCGTTCATGCCGGACGCAGCGAAGTGGGTGCTGTCGGGCACGATGCTGCTGGGCAGGTTGGAATTTGTCTGTGTGCTGGTTCTGTTTCAGCCGCTGCTGTACCGGAAGTAGTAGAGGCTGTGGCTTGGCGCCATTAACCATCAAACCAGATCTCCTTCATGAATTCGTCACAAGCCTCACCTGCCGGTTCAGGTTTCTGCCATCCTGCGGATCGGCGAGGCTCTTGTTGAGAAGGGCGCGTGCGATGGTGCGATACTGTTGCACATTCGGATGGAAAGGAAAAGTCTTCGAGAATGGTTGATGAAGATGTTCCGCTTCGATGTAGTTGTCAGAATCCCGCATCACCTCGCCAAGCAGGAGCGGGGACAACTCAAATCCGGCAAGGTCTGTGTTCAGTTCTTCGTATTGGCAGAGCTTCGCGGCGCCGACCATGCTGCGATAAAACTCTGAACAGCCGCCCGCTTTCTCTACCTGATTGAACAGCAACCAGGGCTCAAAATTTGAGTGGACCTGGTATTCGGGATCACTTCGGTAGAGCCTCGATTCAAGCTCGATATAGCGGTAGAAAACAAGCTTGGCGCAGGAATAACCGCTCACCAAATCCCGGGGTGTCGTCACGATGATGACATCGTCCACGCAGTGGGCGAAATCAAGAACCTGCAGTGAGAGCCCGGCTCCGAGGTCATAGATCACAATGTCAAAAGTATAACCCACCTGGGCAAATGCCTTCATGAATCGCAGACGTTGAGAGTATTTCATGTTCGCCAGACGCATCTCACCTGATTTGCCCGGGACGACGAAAAAACCGAATTGCGTTTCCAGAAGCGTACTTTTGATATCCACCTTCTTGTCGAGAAAATCCGCGAGCGTGTGAATGGGAAACAGCCGCAGTTTGTTCGACACATCCGCGTTCCCCGTGTCCGCATCAATCACCAGAACGCGGAAGCCCATTTCGGCAAACGTGTAAGCAAGGTTGATGCTGGTGTGCGTCTTACCGACTCCTCCCTTGTTGGACAGAACACCGAAACTGCGCGACTGACTCCCAGAACGTTTCATGTCCTTCATTTCATTCAGCAGTTCCTGCTGGAGCAGCTCGGCCTCGTCCATCTGAGAGGTGGCGTGGGCGTAGGCTTCATCTATTGCCTTAAGAATGCTGGTGCGCATGCCTACAACAACGTTGAGCCGTTCGCCGGTGATCGTGACAATGTCCTTGAAGAGCTGCTTCAAAGTTGGATCTGACATCAACAGCGTTAAGGTGCCTTCGCCATCTCGGTATGGCAGGCAGGCGTTCTCTATCAGATAGGATTTGGGCACTCGCATGAGAGTTTCCAGATCCGCGCTGCAATCTGCCGGGTCTATCTGCGGAACCTTCAAAATGTGAGATAGCGCGCCAGCTAGTTGCTCTTCCGTACAGACCGCCAACTGGACGAGCGCGTCGACTATGGACACTCCCTGCCGGCTGGCGAAGAGCGCCACGCTTTCCGCGCGGTTCTCATGCAGCACCCGGTGCCGGACCAGCAACTCTGTCAGCCCGTCACTGATGGGCGGGGGGGGAATCCGGCCGCTTTTGCCGAACATATTCGTGAGAGCCGGTCTCCAGTTCTTGCGGATCCATCATATGCTCCGTGGGGGACGCTCATTATGTGGCTAAAAGACTTCTGGACAACAGAGGACGAGTGTCAGCCCATTTCATATGATCTGAAGGGTTACGCGGAACAGAAGCGTAATAACGATCCATCAGGTTCTTCAAACACTGTCTTATGAAATATGCCTGCCTGATACTGACCCTACTGCTTTCGCATTCGGTCTGCGAAGAGATCTCGACTAATCCGGCCGAACTGATCGACAAATGGCTCGGAGCGCTGAAGACCGGTGACATCGGACAACGCCGTCAAGCGGCCGAACAGCTCGGCACTCTGGGCCCCGCAGGAATCGATGCCGTCCATCCACTTGGCCAGGCAATGCTGGATGCGGATGCCGGTGTCCGAATGAAGGCTGCCTTTGCCCTCACCAAGATCTGTCCGGAACTCGAATCCAAGGCCGTGGTGCTTATCGAAGCGGTCAAAGGTGAAGCTCCACTCGCCGGCCTGGCTGGTTTGGGTGTGCTGGAAGATTTTGGGATACGACTCTCTCCGCAACCCAGTGAGCTGGTCGCTTTGCTCACCCACCACAACCCCGTGGTCCGCAAAAATGTCGCTGCAGCCCTCGGTAGAATCGGCACCGCTACGCAGGAAGCAACTCCAGCACTGTTGTCCACTCTGAAGGACGACGACCTGCCTGTCAGAAATGCCGCGGCGGGCTCGCTTGGCTTGGTTGGTTACTGGCGTTACGAGGAAATAGCAAGAGGGCTCGGTGATGTGGATGTGAGGGTGAGGAGAGGTTGCGCGCTTGCGCTGTCACGGATCGGTTCTATCGCTGCCCAGTCCACTCCTGCCCTTCTGAACATCCTTCAATCAGACAATCCCGAGGTGAAGGTGGCCGCACTTAACGCGGTCGGCCAGATGGGGGCGCTCGGCAGGGCGAATACAAAACTGGTGATGAGCCATCTCAAACATTTTGATGACACCGTCCGACAGGCCGCGGCAGAAGCGTGCGGTAATCTGATCATCAAGCGTTCAGCCAATTCCCTTCTCAAACTGCTGAATGATGAATCGCTGCTCGTGAGGCATGCTGCTTCCAAAGCGTTGGGAAAGCTGGGAGTACCGTCGCCGAAAATTACTGCCGCATTGCTGAAACAGAGCGGACGAAGCGATCCGCAGACTGCCAGCTCGTCAGTGACTGCCCTGGGCCGCATTCACGCGCCCGCAAAAGAGGTCCTTGATGTGTTGGGTGAGCTAATGAAGAACGAATCTTCGGAAATGAGGAAAGCGACCGCGTTTGCTCTGGGCCGCATTCAAGGTCAGGCGTCAGAACGAGTGGCTCATTTACAGACACTTCTGAAAGACCCGGATCGGCTCGTCCGCGCTGAGGCCGTTCGCGCTCTGGGGACATTGGGGCTCCTTGGACAGGACGCTGCGCCGCAACTCTACACTGTGCTGGTTGGCGACGACTCCCTGCTTTCATCTGAGGCCGGCAAGGCGTTGTCGTATATGGGAGAGACTGCGGTGCCCGTTTTTATCCAGGCCCTGAAATCGGGAAAGGCAGTTCGAGAAGCGGCAATCCGACTTGGTGACCTGGGTGAGAAGGCAGCACGCAGCTTGGAAGCCCTGAACGATTCTGTTGGGAGCGCGGACGCCGAAGCTCAGATTCAGGTTAGTCTGGCTTTATGGAAGATTACGGGCGCGGCCGGCAATGTGGCCGCGCTGCAATCCCATCTGAAACATAAACAGGCATCCGTCCGAATGTCTGCCGCGGACGCCCTGGCGAAAATAGGTACCGCTTCAGATGCGCTCCAGTTGTTGAAGATGGCTCTTACTGACCCTGACTGGCACGTGCGGGTTGCAGCATCGAATGCCCTGTATCGATCCGGCGTTCCAACCGATGCCTTTCAGGTGCTGCTTGCTGGACTGAAATGCCCGTCCCCCGGCGCCCGAGCCTACGCGGCAAATGCCCTCGGAGAACTGGCAAATCAGAAAGCTCTGCCGCACCTTCGAGCCGCGCTGCTTCAGGATGCAGACCCCTATGTCCGTCTCTCTGCAGCCTCTGCCGTGTGGTCGTTGGCGCATTCCGCTGAGGCTCTTCCTGTGCTCGTTCACACGCTCCGTTCACAGGACAATCAGCATCGGCTCCTCGCGTTATATGCGCTCTCACAGATGGGCGGAAAGGCGGCCGTTGCTTCCAACGCTATCTTCGCCCTCCTCGGCGATGAAGATGAATCCATTCGTATGGCCGCGGCAGATACTCTGACAAGTTTGAAGTAGACCCATTTCAATCGTTGGAACAAGGCTTTGCTATCGGAATCCAAACCGATACCCTCCCGTCCTAAAGCTCATACCACCTCGTAGAAGTATCATGCCCGATCTCGAAACAAGAAGACTCGGAAGAACAGAGATCCAGGCCAGAGCGCTCGGCCTCGGATGCGCGTGGTTTGGCTCTGAAAAAAGCAGCCAGAAGGACACTATCGAAGGCGTTCAGAAGGCCATCGACCTCGGCATTAATTACCTGGATACTTCTCCCCATTACGGTGACAGCGAATTGCGTCTGGGGCCGGCCCTGGCTGGCGGCAATCGTGAAAAAGTGTTCCTGCAGACCAAATCCGGGACACATCCTGCCCGGTGTGGTGATTACTCGGCAGCGGCCATTCGCTGGAGCGTGGAAAACAGTCTGAAGCTTTTAAAGACGGACTATCTGGATTCAGTCCTCATCCATGACCCGGGAGACATCGAAGCCCCTCTGGCTCCCGGAGCGGCTCTGGACGAGCTCCTGAAAATGAAAGATGAGGGCCTGATCGGTCACACCGGGCTCGGTGTTCGCCAGCATGAGTTTCACAAGCGCGCCATTGAGACCGGGAACATCGATATTGTTCTGAGCTATCTTGATTACACCCTCCTGAGTCAGACCGTTGCCGAGACAACCATTCCGCTCGCCAGAGAGCACGATGTCGGTGTCATCCTGGCAAGCATTCTGGGTATGGGGCGCCTTGCCGGACCGGAGCCGTCGAAAGAAAGAGACCCCGATGCGCATACCATGTGGTCGTGGTGTCGAACACGCGGAGTCAGCATCAGGCACCTTGCCATGCAGTTCTGTATTCAGGCGAAAATCAACGGCATCGTCATGTACGGGCCTTCGAACGCGCAACAAGTTGAGGAGGGCTACCACGACGCGGTAACGCCAGTTCCGGATGAACTGTGGGATGAGTTTCATGCCGAGTTTGGCATCCGGCCTCTGGTCTGAATGCCACCACTCCTTGGCTGGATTTATCGGGCGAGTCAAGAATCTCAGCTATAATGGCCTGATCCCGATCAGGTGGTCTGCCATGACTCGTTATCGATTATTTGTTCCAGTAATTACCTTCTCACTGGTCATCGCGTTCGGCGCGGTCATCGTCTCGTATTCGGAAAATGCGCGGCAGGCACGCGAAACGGAATCTATCAGCCATCTCGGTTCGAGTTACGGGGAAGTCGCTCTGGTCATCGAAGTATTCCTTGTTGGGATGCTTGCAATCGTCTGCGCCTGTTTTGTCTACAGCCAGTCTCGGCTTCAGGATCTCCTCCGAACGGAAGTAGAGAAGAAGACGAATGAACTGAAAGAAACGAACGACAGACTTCTGATCGAAATTCAGGAACGGCAGGAGGCGCAGTCAAAGCTGAAACTTGCCCGCGACGATCTCGAGCAGAAGACCGTCGAACGTACTGCACACCTGCAGGATCTAAACGAGCAACTCCACTCAGAAGTCCAGGAGAGGAAGCGCCTGGAAACGGAGGTCCTCGAGATTCAGGAAACCGAACGTCAGCGCATTGCCCGCGATTTGCATGACGACCTGGGCCAGCAGCTCACCGGACTGTCGTTCATGCTGCAGACCCTCGAAGACAAGCTTGCTTCCAAGGCCGTAAAAGAATCAGAGGACGTGAATCAGATAGCAAACTTCCTTGACCAGGCCATCTCTCAGACACGTAATATTTCAAGGCAACTGTTCGCAGAAGAGATCGCCGAGACTGGTCTGATTTCTGCGCTCAGAAACCTGGCCTACAACGTTAATCACTCGTACGGCATCGACTGTCACGTGGAGTCTTCCGAGACGTCGATTGACTTGAAGACTATCGAACTCGAGAACCTGTACCGCATCGCTCAGGAGGCTGTGAACAACGCTGTGCGGCACGGTAAGCCAGATAAGATTCAGATCCTCCTCTCCAGGGAGAACGGTTCGTACCGCATGGAAATCAACGATGATGGAATCGGATTTGACTCCACCACCACGCGAGGGCTGGGTCTTCGGAGCATAGAATATCGAGCTCGAAGTATCGGGGGAACGTTCGAGATCGATGACACGAATGCCGGTTGTTGCGTTCGTTGCGTCGTGCCTGCGGATGATTTCACCGAGCAGGGCGCGGTCAATACTTGAGTTATCGTTCATGAATACAGATGCTCCAAAGGTAAAGAAGGTCAATCGGACATTGATCATCATCTGTTCTGGCATCATTATTCTGTCCGGTGTGCTTTCGGTCAGCCGGAGCAAAAGAGTCTATGTGCCTGGCTTAGACCAAGCTCCTGCGCCAGAGCTTTGCCCAGTCAAGGTCATGTGGGACAGGGACTGTCCGGGATGCGGGCTCGCACGGAGTCTCATTCACTTTGGGCATGGGGACCTGATCTCTTCGCTGGAAATGCACCGGATCGGGCCGGCGTTTTATCTATTCATCTGTGCTCAGCTTCTGTATCAATGGTGGGGATGGAAACAGCACCAAACGGGGCACCCCGTTTCCGGCAGGCCAAAGGCACTCGAATTCGCGGGCACTTGCCTCATAGCCCTGTTCATCTGCAACTGGATCTATGGACTGGCTTATCCAGCCTGACCACGAAGCCCTCGGCAGGTTGTGGATTTAGAAAGCCGCTTCTGCAGAAGGCCTCGCCCTGGCTTGAATCTGCTGAAGTGGGTCACTGCTGAAAGAACTCGTTGCGCGGTCGTATGGTTCCGGAACAGCGATGAGTCTATCTGCTAAGCCATCTGCCACGCTTCGAGCGATATCAGCAGAGCCCCCTGGCCCTGGGCGCGGAGCGAAAGGCCCAGGCTGTCACTCCTCTCAGGATAGACCCGAAGAGCCAGGCATTGCCGGCCATTGGCAAAAACCTCCACCACGCTGCGATCGATCAGGATGCGCAACTTCAGGGCTTCACCTTCTTCGAGATCGAATGGCGCAATCTCCGGGGGGCGTGCCTGGATGTCAGGGGCAAGCGACGAGCGTGATGTATCCATCACAAGCGCGTCCCGTTGGCCTCGCTGTTCACCCCGTGTGAAACGAAAATGGCCGTTCCGATAAAAGTGGATGTCCGTGTGTTCTTCGCCGCCGGGAGAGCGAAGAACCTGCAGGCAGATTTCTCTCGCGTCACGAATCTCGATTTCTGCTTCGATATCCACGACATTCCCTCCAATGCCGTCGAGGATGATTTCTTCGTTGGCCGGCAGAGCCGTTTCACCGACTTGCTGATGCTTTCCCCTCAGCGATGCAAGCGCCTCGACAGGCCCGATGCCCAGCGAATGGCCGTCAAGGAGCGTTAGTCGGCGCACGATGGACATGATGTGATTCCAGCCCCTGGTCGGTTTGGCGGCGTTGATGTTATAGATGACGTAGATGCCTCCCTGGCCGTCCGGGGTCGCGGATGGCGCGTGCACGCCGCCAGGCGAGATAGGGCCGAAATTGAAACGGCCATGGGCAAAGGGATGGAATCGGTGACCCACCTTATCGTAATCGCCGATCAGGTACTGAGACCCGCGCTGGTGGCTTGCGAAGATCAGGATGTGTTTATCGCCGATGGGCCAGAAATACGGAACCGCGCAGTCCTCACCCGGCTGTGTGAATGTGTCGCCCTCGACAAACTGGCCCAAGTAAGTCCATCGCGACAGATCCTGTGAAAAGAACAAGTGCGGCATCGCTCTGCAATTCGCGAATACCGGACCATCTATGTAGCTACCGGAAAGGCTGTAGTAGCCGTCCTCCTCACCCCAGATGCACGGATCGTACACCCGATAAGGCAGACCTTTTACATCTGTGTCGATCATCGGAACGACCGGATTGCCCGGTATCTTTTCCCAGTTGAGGAGCAGCGGATCGTCCGAAACGGCGACCATGTTTCCGGCGCTCGTTCCGTGATACATGGCGATGACCCGCTCCTCTTCGACAAATGTGCTTCCGCTGAAACACTTGTCCTCGATGCCTGGAAAAATCGCCAGGGGCAGGTCCTCCCAGCGAACGAGGTCTTCACTGACCGCGTGTCCCCAGTGCTGTCTCGTGTCTTCCGGCGGATATGCCTGGTAAAACAGATGGTAGCGTCCCTGCCAGAAGCAGAGCCCATTCGCATCATTCAGGTTGCCCTCAGGATTCACGTAGTGGTAAGCCGGCCGAAATGGATCCGAAGAGAGCTCCCGCCGGGACGCCGCGAATCTCAGCATCAGTTCATCGGTTTTCAGTTGCTCGATCTGTTCGCCTAATTCCGTTGAAAAAGTTCGTTGTGGGAGCTTTGAGGGAAATCTGATGTTATCGCTCATTGCGAGGTCACTGTGCGTTATTGGTGCGTAAATAGAGCCAGTTGATCCATTACCCGGAATTCAAAGAAGATGCGAACGGTTGGAGGAGGTCTCAGTTCGTGACTGTGGTTAAGGGACATCTGACGCCGGTGCTTGGAAACCAGGAGAAGAGATGAAAAGCGGCAAACAGACAGATCCTGTAACATCGAGTCATGGCATTGCAGGACCTGAAAATCACAATCAAGGACACCGAGATACCGCATCACATCGCGGAATTCCTTGAAGAGGCAGACAGGCGAATCGAGAACTTCAAAGATCCTGCAAAGGCCATGGAATTTATCCCGAGTGATTACGATCGCGTGTACTGCGCATTAAGGGTCCTCGTCGATGAAGATATGACCAGCGGCAGTAATTTCTGCGAATGGGGTAGCGGGTTCGGTGTGGTTGCCGGTCTTGCGGCCTTGATGGAATTCGATTCTTACGGCATCGAGCTGAACAGCGAGCTCGTGATCGAATCGCAGGAACTGCTGGCGGAATTTGGCCTTGATGTAGAAGTAGCCTGCGGCAGTTTCATTCCGCAGGACAGTCAGTCCGTCGCCGATTCAATGAATGATTTCGCCTGGCTGGAAGTCAACGCCGGCAGTGCGCACGAAGAGCTCGAGATCGATCCGGACGAATTTGACGTCATCTTCGCCTACCCCTGGCCTGGCGAAGACCGCCTGCTCATAAAAATCTTCGACAAGATTGCCTCGGTCGGTGCACTGTTTCTCACCTACCACGGGATCGATGATATTCGCCTGAGGCGGAAGGTCTCTTAGGGATCAAGGGATGTCCGTGGCACGGGCGTCTCGCCCGTGCCACGATTTTGGTTGTGGCCGTTAGGCCACGTTAGGGATCTGACATTGGCAAACCCGCTCAAATCCAACAGACTGCATATCATCTCGAAAGGAGAATACCTTGAATATGTTCTTCTCAGCCTTGTTTCTTTCCGGGCTGTCGATTGCAGCCGTTCATGCCGCTCCCGGTGTTGGCGATGCCGCGCCGGATTTCAAGATGACCGGTTCAGACGGTAAAGAATATTCGCTCGCTCAATTCAAGGGCAGGCAGGCCGTCGTGATTGCCTGGTATCCCCTGGCGTTTACCAAGGGCTGAATGAAGCAATGCAAATCGCTGCGTGACAGCGGTAAGCTCATCAAGAAGTTTGACGTTGCCTACTTCGCCGCAAGCTGTGACTCGGTGGAAAAGAACACCAGATTCGCCAAGAGTCTGAACGCGGATTATCCCATCCTCAGCGATCCTGATAAATCCGTGGCGACTGCGATGGGGGTCCTCCATCCCAATGGCAAGTTTTCCGCCCGCTACACCGTTTACATCGGCAAAGACGGTGTTATCCGCCACATTCAGAAAAAGGTGAATGTGTCCAGGCATGCGGAAGAAATCGCCTCCAAATTGAAGGAGCTGGGTGTGCCAGCAAAATGAGCATTTCTCTGACACTGCGCCTGCTGCAGCCTGACGGCCGCAGCCATCTGAGATCATGAGGACTCAGAAGAAGACAAAGATTAAGACGAGGATTAAGACGAAGAAACGTACACGCACGCCGCGCAGAAGTTTCGAGGTAGATTATTTAGGACATGATCGCATCACATAGTCCGGCATTGCCATGGTTTGGAGTTTCAACAGCACTCTTGCTGGCCGCGTTTCGACCGGTACACGCGGAAGATGTGCGGCGCTACTACTTCGAGGCCGAGCACTCCGATGGGTTGGTGCGGTCTCCCTATGATGACGAAGGTGCGAAAGGCTGGTACGCGCGTGAGGCTTGCAGCCGAGCCTGCGGGGCCGATGGGCGGAGTTATGTTGCGGCGATTCATGACACCGCTTCCGCACTCAGCATGGTGCAATCGCTTGATACGCCGATCCCTGCCGGCAAGTACCGGGCCTTCCTTCGCGTGCTCGGGCCAAAGAGGACGGCGGACAAGGACAGCGTCTTGCGCGTGGAATTTGGGAGAAGCCCCGTCGAATTCCGTTGGCGCGTCACCCGGTCGAACAATGCGGTGTGGATAAATGGTGGAGAAGTCTCACTCGCCGCTCCCGCCAACAAGGTGACTTTTACCGCGGCACAGTTCGGCGGCAGGGCGGTTAAGGCATACTACGAGGGGATCCATCGCACCATCTGGGCGGACACCCTTTACATCACCAGCGACCTGACAGAACAGCAGCCGCCCGCTCTTCTCACCGAGCGTTCCATCCGGGCCGGTGTCGATCCGGCAAAGTGGGGAGAGCGTCCGTTCTATAAGGCCGATGAGCACTACAGCACACCACAGCCAGCCACGAGGGCGATCGCCGATCCCGTCCTGTTTTCGTCTCGTGACGATCGCACAAACCTCTGGCCAAATTCGTCGTTCGAGCTGGGCATGAATGACGGCTGGGCGGGCGGCACTGATTTCGTTTTCACGAAAGAGAATCTTGTCAAAGAAAACGCGAGACATGGCAACTACTGCCTGCGCATTCCCGGCGGCAACACCTCGTTTTTCGGCCGGCCTTACTTCACGGCCGAGGCTTTTGACGCCACGTTTTCCCTGTATGTCCGGGGCAAGGGGAATGAGGTGAGAGTCAGCCTGAAGCATGTGACAGAGGAGGCCGCTAAGGGGCCGCACCCCCACGGCCAATACGTGAAGGTTGCGACCACCCTCGATCTGAAAGCGAAGACCACCCCCGGCTGGCAGCGACTGACCGGTAGCGTAAAGCTCAGCAGAGGCTGGCACTATCTTAGCCTGAGAAGCGCCGATGAAGTCTGGATTGACGCAATCCAATTGGAGAAGAACGCGGCTGCGACCGCCTACGCGCCACGGGCTGAACTTGAGGGCGCGCTCTCTACGGAGGAACTGGCCAACATTCTCTATGAGCCGGTAAAGAACCTTCGCCTCTGGTTTCACAACAGCGGCGTGGCGAGCAAATCCGCCAGTCTCGAATACAGAATCACGGACGTGTGGGAGCGAGTCGTTGCGAAGGGCGAAACCGCTCCTGTGCAGGTTAAGCCCTCGGAGACGGTGAATGTCGAAGTGCCCCTGCTTCCATCGCTGCGTGGCGTTTTTTCGGTGACCTATGCCGTGGCCGGACGCGCCCTGCCTGAAGGCGAGCTTGTTTACGTCATGATGCCCGAGCCGTCGGATCGGACCACGCGCCATGAGCTTGGGGCGAACATGTCTCTGAACCCCTTCGTGCTCGCCGTTCACAACCGCCTCGGGCTCAAATGGGCGTTGACCTGCAAGACCCGGCATCTTGCCTCTCCTCGCGATGGCGTGCACCCCGTTCAGGGCCGGCCCGATCTGTGGAAATGGTATGACAAGACTCTCGATCCGCTGAAGAAGCTGAAGATGAACATCATCCCGGCTTTCTGGTGCGGCCACGCATGCAGCTTCGACTGGATGCGACAGCCCATCGATCCGTGGCGATACCGCACCACACGCGGCGGCGAACGCACATTCATGCCGAAGCCCGACGTCTGGCGCGATTACGTTCGCCGGGTCGCCGAGCACTACAAAGACGACATTCAGTATTGGGAACTCGACGACGAAGCAGAGCTGTCATGGGATCCGCAGCTCTTCGCACACCTGCTCAATGCGACGCTCGACGGCCTCGCCAAAGTCAAGGGCAAAAAGATCAAACTGGGTTACAGCGGCGTCCCCGCCTTTCAGGAGGAAGTCTTTCGATACGTCGATCCCGACCGGATCGATTTCCTGGGCAGCTCGTCTTTTCACGACGAATACTGGCAGAGCAAATACGTGAAGCGAATGCAGGATCAATATCAGAAGCGCTGGGTGTGCACCGGGGTCGGCGGCCGCCCGCCAATGAAATCGATGTATCACACGCTTTATACTTTTGAAGCCCCACGCTGGAAGGTCGCCTGGATGGCCAGACGAATGGTCACGAATCTCCTCGTTCAGGACAACTGGATTCCCGGCCATTACGCCGCCATTCTGGTCAGCCGGGGCGACCACATGCCGGATAACAAACCGCTCTGCGATTACGACGGCACGCCACTCCCGTGGGGCGGAACGTATGGATGCATGGGAACGCTCCTCGCTGATGCTGTGCCCGTGGGGGATGTGCCGTTCGGCAAAAACACCGACCGCCGCGCCATCATCTTTACCATCGGCGAAAAATTATTTGCCGTGACTTGGTCTACTTTCCTGCGCAGCTACGTTTACCACTGGAAGCCCGGCCACCGAAAACTTGAAGGCGTGAAACTCGATTTGCCGGAAGGAAGCGCTGATGTGCTCGACATGTACTTCAACCCACAGCAAGGCCCACGCTGGCAGGATGGCAAACTGGTTCTTGATCTGGATGAAGAGCCCGTATTCATCGCGAACAAAAACATGTCCCGTGACGAGTTCATCAAGAGGATTCGAGGCGCAGAAATCCCGCCGCAGCCGGTCGAAATCTCGTTCGGACTCGTACCGGGAGAAGGAGGACTCGCCTTGGCCGTCAAGGCAAAGAATCACACGAAGGCAGCCGTCAAGGGAGTGAAAGTCGATTTTCGTACGCCCCCCCGAAAGCACTATATGGAGGCCACCGGTGAATGGTTG
>JASLXP010000562.1 GCA_030740295.1 Planctomycetota bacterium | reverse complement strand
GGGCTTGATTTTACGCTGGCAATGGAACGCATCAGCCGGCAGCTCACTCGAAACAATGCACTGGGCGACGAGTTTTATCTGACTCAGCGGGAAATCAGCATGGGCCGCAATCGGTCCGAGGCGATGCGCAATCTGGCTTTGCGGACGGATATGTTCGAGGTCAGCGCGATTTGTGCAGCGATCATTCAGGCGGATGAGCTTGGTGCAAGTTTTGGCCCTACGTTGCGAGTGCAGGCAGACCAGATTCGGACGATCAGGGCGCAGCAGATTGAAAAGAAAGCGATGGAAGCGCCGGTCAAGATTCTGTTTCCGCTTATAGTTTTTATTTTTCCGACGACGTTTGTCGTTATTTTCGGACCGGTTTTTCTTTCATACATGCTCTGATTCCGAATGGAACGCCGCAGCAAGCCACATCTTCGAGCATTGGCCGGTCCTCTGGCGGGCAGGCAATTCGCGTTGAGTCGGAAATCTCTAACACTGGGACGTGGTGATGAAAATGACATTGTGCTCGATGACTCGGACCTGAACGAATTGCAGGCGAAGCTGGTCTGGAAGAATAAGCGATGGACGATTATTAATGTAGGCCATGAATCGAAGGTTTTCGTTCGGCAAATCCCGGTCGACCGATGCGACTTACAGCCTGGCGAACCTGTTCGAATCGGCTCGACCGTTTTCGAGCTCATTTCCATTGATGAGGGCGAAACACGAACGCGCAGGAAATCAGGGGCTCTGACAACGACGGATGGAAATGACAAGGCCGCGTCCGAATCGCAGGATGAGGAAGGGGATGTCCCTGTGGAGTTCCTGCCGGAGGTGGCACGTGATCGGCAGGTTTTTATTCCCGGTCAGTCGAAGAGCGTCCAAGCTCCGGAAGTGAACGAGCCCGCTTCGTCAGTTCTGCCCAGTGGTCTCGAACGGCAGGAACAGGAAGTAGCAGTTGTCGAGGATAATGAACCGATTATAAGCAGCAGTCTGGTCTACAGTGTTTTTATTATCACTTTAGTTTTGGGTGGCGCCGCAGCGATCAATATGGTTGGGAGGCGTCCGTCGCCCCCTCCATTGAAACATGTGCTGATTCCGGAAGGAGGCGATGGGGCGATCATTTCCGTACTGCCGTTCGGTTTCGATCGTATCGGGACGGGTGAAAAAAATCCGAGGTGGCAGCAAATTGTTGATGTGAAACGGGTCGAGCCCCCGATCATGGTTGAGGTGATCGGCAAGAATCGCGGCTCGGTGGATGTCCCTCTTTTCTGGCGCGGAAAGGAGGTCTTGACTCTGCATGTCACGGTCCGCGGAAAGGAGTGGGAACCGCCGCCATTTCAGCCGGACAGAGGGATGGAAAACGTGATGCTTCAAGCCAAGAGTCTTATCGACAAGGGAAAGCAGTTGGAACGGGATCACCCATACATCGCCATCCGGGACTACTTTGGCCCAGTCGTCGATTTTCTTGGGAAAATCGATGCTGCGGAGGCAAAGGAGTTGGCTTTGGATGCGAAGGGGGCGTTATATTTTGCTGAGGATGCTTTAAGAGAACGGCTCGACGGATTTGAGCACGAGTTCTGGCAGTCCTACTATCTCAAAGATTATCATCGCAGCCTGAAACAGTTGGAAGGTATTCTGGAATGGGTGCCCGATGGCTCAGACAAACGCCATCAGCGGGCCGCAATCCTGGCTGCGGATATCCGTCGCAAGATTCGTCAGCAGTCTGCTAAATGAAATTTCTTATCGAATGCGGGGATTACTCTCAAGAATTCAGTCTCCCCGAAGGCTCAACGGTAATCGGGAGCGCAAGAGGGAGCAGGCTTCTGCTGGAGTTCCCCGGCGTCGAGCCCAAGCACGCGCAATGTTACTGGGACGGCAGCCCGCGGGTGGTTTTGAAATCGCTTGGTCCGCGGCTCGTCGTAAACGGTGAACAGACAGACCGGACACGTTTAGCGGCTTTTGACGAAATCAGAATCGGCGAGGTGAAGCTGACCTTCATGCTCTCGTCCGCCGCCGCCGAAGAAAGCGGGGATGCCCCGGAAGATGAGGCAGAGACCGTGGTGCCGGGAACGGGATCGGAGGGAGTTGAGGGCGGTGTTTCATTTGATGATGCGCCGGACGACAGCGAGATCGGCAAATCGTTGCAGAAGGCTTCGAAGGAACAGCTCCCGGCCGAGGAGGGACGCCCCACAGAGCTCATCCAGCGCGACGGCAAATGGATTTTACGCGATCTGGTCACTGATCGAGAGGTCGAGATTTCACCCATCGAGGCACAAAGCCACGGCGCCATGGTTGAAGACGCGCCGGAAGAAGTCGTTGCCACGCCCGTCAGGCCATCGCCTCGCTCGCGGGCTCGCAGGGCAAAGAAATCAAAGTTGCCGATGGTGATTGTTCCCCTGCTGCTGTGCCTGGGAGTGATTCTGTTCTTCAGCCTGAAGAATAAGAATGGCGCAAACGATCCGCAGAAAACGCACCAGCAATTTGAGCGGCAGATTCGGATGGGCTTTGCATGGCTGCAGAAAGACAAGCCGGCCGAAGCAAAAGCGAGATTCAGATCAGGACTGTTGTTGATTCCCGAATCCCGGTTGTCCCGGATACTTCTCGACATTGCAGACATTGAATCGACCCGCGGCAAATCATATGAAAACTATCGATGGGCCGCGGCCGAACAGGTTTATGCCGAGCTCGAGAAGAGCACGGATGCTACTGGTGACATGCGCGAATTTGCCCGCAATCGCAGCAAGTTTGTCGTGACCCACCGCATCCATGCCGGCGTCATCAAGGAAGCCAGGGAGCTTTTCGATCAGGGCGACCCCATTCAGGCGGAAGAAAAAACCAGAAAGCTGCCGGAGGATTCGCTCATCCTTCGCCAATACAAGGACTGGGCTCTGAAATGCCGGCAGGAGGCGTTCAATGCCCATCTCGCTTCCATGACAAGTTCTTTCAAAGCACAGGAATGGGACGCGGTGATGACAACCGGTGAACGCGCCGCGGAGCTCAACCCTGATTCCACCCGTCTGGCCGACCTGAGGGAGCTTGCACAAAAATCGAAATTCGCCCAGACCCGCCTGGGCACTGCCCTGGAACTCCTCGACACCGGCCGTCGGCTGAAGGCCACTCCGAAGGACGCGACCAGCGTACTGCAGCAGGCGGCTCTGCAATTGAAGACCGAGGATGGTTACGTCTGGGAGGGCACTTCGTACCGGAAGAAAGGCGTCGAGGCGCTTCGGGAAATCCATCAATTGATCGAAGAACTCTCCGCAGAAGAGCTCGTCCAGAACGCCATCCAGCTCTTTGCCGCTGGCGAAGCTGAGAAGGCGCTCGGTCTATTGAGCGGAGATAAACTCAGCCCTACGGCCCAGGGCCTCAAGAAGCGGATCGCACAGTCCATGCAATTGGTGAAGAAAGCGAAGGAATACGACGCGAGCAAACAATACGAAGCGGCGAGGGACTCCTGGAACGATCTTCTGAAACTCGCCGGCACCGGCACAGTGTCTCACCGCCAGGCACAATCAAGACTGAAGTGGTACGAAGACAACTCAGGCGCCATCGCAACCGAATACTGGAAGTTCGCCATGTCAGTCGTCGAAGACCATCCGAACCGCTCGCGAGCCCTCTTGCGTGCCGCGCTTGCCTGGTCAGGAAGTCACAGGGAATCCAAAAAGGCTTTGGATGACCTGAACAGAAAGGCGGATCTCGAGTATCGACTCGGTTACACGAAGCGCGAACAGAATGTGGAAGAGGCCAAAAAGCATTTCCGGACCGCAGCCAAGTTTGCGGAGGAGAATTCGGAGCTGGCAATCAAGGCGATGCGCGAACTGCGGAAGCTTGAAGATTAGTTCCCTCTTGTGGACGGTGGCGCTGATCAGTCCTTTGCACGAAACCGGGAGAAATATCCATGCTCCGTCTTCACTACCTCATGCTGCTTCTGTCCGGCTCGCTCACCGCGGCGACGCTGATCAAAGATGGTGCGGCGGGGTGGACGAAAAGGCCAGGGTCTGGCTGAACGGTACGCCACTCGGCATCAGCCACGGCGCGTCCTTTTATCCTTTCGAGCTGGACGCCACCGGAGCAGTCAAACCCGGCCAGCCGAACGTCGTCACGATTTGTGTAGCCAACGAGCTCGGCACCGGCGGCATCGTCGCCCCAGTCCTTCTGTGTGCCCCGGCATCCGGCAAAGTCGCCAAACTGGACAACTTCCGGCCGTTGGGAAGGACGTTCCCATGAGAGGAGCTTCTGATCGACAGTCTGCTTCCAGATTTCAGGGGCATGACGATCTCGGCGGGGGCAAGAAAACCGGAAATCTGGGAGATGTGCAGTCTGATTGCGCTGTTTGAACGGAATTGATATGGAGGACTGAAGATGGGCAAGAAGGCTGTTCGCTGAATCAGTTGCAGGAAAAACTCATGAACATCTTACTCAT
>JASLXP010000561.1 GCA_030740295.1 Planctomycetota bacterium | reverse complement strand
GATGCGCCGGTTAAAACGGAAGCAGATTCGAAGAGACACAAAGGTTCGCGAGGAAAGCTGAAGGCGAAAACGCCGGTAAGTCTTGCCGTGATGGGAGCCGGAGCTGTGTTGTTCGTGATTGGCAGTCTCTGCTTTGCCATTGCAACGTTTTCTGTATCCCCTCTGTGGGGTATTGCACTCATATTATCCAGCGGAATAGCGAGCCTGGCGTTTCTCGTTCTTCACTGGGATGATGCCAGGAATCCTTTCTACGCCAGCGTTCTTGGCGTGGCATTGATTGTGGGTGGAATGATGCTGCTGTAATTGTGGTACTGTCAAAAGTTTGATGGCAAGCGCCGATTAAGACCGGCAGCGAATAGAGAGTGAAAGTCTCTTACAGTGAAAGGAGTAGCGACCCACATTGACCCCGAGTCATGCGTTGGCGTTCCGTAAGGGCGCAGCGAAGCGTTGACAGGGGCGCAGGTAGGCTAGGTATTGAGCCACGAAATATTTGAAGCTTTGGGGTGCCGAGGGTGTCATTTAACTCGTAAGGCAACACGGACGTCTCGCTATGCGAGAGACGAAACCGACCCCGCGTGGTCTGAGACCCTATGCATGCATGTAAATTCGTTGAGCGGGAATCGGGAGATCCCATCGGTGGCCTCTAGGCGTAGAGGTCCGTGCCGTGAACCCCAAGGGGACAAGGCGGCAATGAACGCTGATGGGAAGTCGGACACGACCATAGTACCGAAGAAGTCGTCGAACAAAGGGCATGGTACGCCATGACTGGCGGAGACGGTGGAGGGAAGGGAAGTGACCAAGAGGAATGCGGACCAACCGGATAGGTTCCGGACACTGGAACGGAGAAGAGGCAAGGTAATGACGAACTCTAAACGGGCACGAATCGGGAAACCGACGACACAGCCAAGGGGAAATGTCTGTAGCCAGCCTCCCAACCTGCAAAACTGGCGGGAACGCATACGACAGGCGGCTCAGAAGGGCAAGGAGGTAAAGTTCACATCGCTCTGGCACCATGTTTATAACGTCGAAACTCTACGGGAGGCCTACTTCGGTCTTAAGCGGAAGTCCGCACCGGGAATGGATGGCGAAACATGGAAGCACTATGGGACGAATCTGGAGGAGAACCTCCAGGATCTTTCCGGCAGGCTACGACGCGGAGCATACAAAGCGAAGCCGGTAACAAGGGTGTACATTCCCAAAGGGGATGGCAAGGAGCGGCCGATCGGTATCCCGGTGCTGGAGGACAAGATCGTCCAGCGGGCAACGGTTGACGTTCTCAACTGCATCTACGAAGTCGACTTCAGGAACTTCTCGTATGGGTTCAGGCCTAAGCGCAATCCACATCAGGCGCTCGACGCACTGGCGGTTGCGATCAATACGAGAAAAGTGAGCTGGGTGCTCGATGCGGATATTCGAGGCTTTTTCGACGCCATTAGCCACGAATGGATGATGAAGTTCATGGAGCACCGGATAGCAGATGAGCGTGTGCTGCGCCACATTAAGAAGTGGCTGAATGCAGGCGTGCTCGAAGACGGGGTCAAGCGCTGGGCAGCAGAAGGAACGCCACAGGGAGGGAGCATCTCTCCTTTGCTGGCCAACATCTACCTGCACTATGTGCTGGACCTGTGGGTGAACCAATGGAGGAAGACGCAGGCAACTGGTGAGTTAATCACCGTGCGCTTTGCCGATGACTTCGTGGTTGGTTTCCAGTACAGGAAGGATGGACAACGCTTCATGCAGGAGCTGAAGGCACGGCTCCAGACGTTCAATCTGGAATTAAACGAGGGCAAGACTCGCCTCATCGAGTTCGGCCGCTTTGCGGCGGAGAACGCGAAGAAATGGGGAGAAGGGAAGCCTAAGACCTTTGACTTTCTCGGGTTCCGTCACATCTGTGACAGGACAGTGAAGGGGAACTTCGTCGTGCTACGCGAGACACGATCGGATCGCATGCGCCGCAAACTCAAGGACATCAAACTTGAGCTGAAGCGACGTATGCACTTGCCACCGCCCGAAGTGGGTAAATGGCTTGGGTCAGTCCTGCGCGGACACTACCAGTACTTTGGTGTGCCACGGAACAACAGACGACTGAGCACGTTCAGGCACCAAGTCATGCGACTCTGGTGGCGCAGTATGGCTCGCCGCAGTCAGCGGCAGCACAATCTGTACGAGCGTATGAAGCGCCTGACGGAACGATGGCTGCCACAACCCAGGATCTGCCACCCTTATCCGGAGGAACGACTGTGCGTTATTTACTCGAGGTAGGA
>JASLXP010000560.1 GCA_030740295.1 Planctomycetota bacterium | reverse complement strand
CCTGGAGAAGGGCGTCCACAAGATCACCTATTACTTCCAGGAGTGGGAAATCATTCAAGTGATTCGTGCCGCGTGGAAACTACCGTCCCGCACGGAATTCGAGGTCATCCCCAAAGAGTTCTACGATCCCGTCAAATACCCAGCGCTCAAAAAGCAGGAGAAGCTTTCCGAACGTAAATTCGATGTGACAGAGGCCAAAGACGGGTACGGCGCGACGATCACTTTCGAGCCCCGCAAGGTGCGTTACCTGCGCATGATGATTGACGAATTTCATTCCGACGCGCCCGCTGTCGCGACCTTCGAGGTGTGGGCAAAAGAGAATCGGATCGTGCCCACCAAAGGTGTCGACATCCACACTCTCGCCACCAATAAAGTGCTGGAGCTCACCCCCGGCGACGAAGTGACCGCAGCCTACACCGACGAAGTCAACGTCGAGCCCGGTTCGCCGCTCATCCTGCGCAGCACATTGAACGTGACCTATTTCAATGGCGAAATCGAGGCGCTCACAAGGGTCGTCGTCGAGGACGAGGACGGCAACAGGGACGACAGTTTTCTGCTCACCAAGCGCATTAACGCAGGCGACCCGTTCGTTGTGCGCATCACCGATTACGACGAAGACACCTCGGAGGGCATGGACAGGCTGCCCTTCACCATCCGTACGCTTTCCAACGGTAAGACATACAAATTCGAAGCTCGCGAGACCGACCCTTTCACCGGCATTTTCGAGGCGGAGATTCAAACCTCCATCGAAGACGCACCCGGAGCGGTTTTCCTTTCCGCAGGCGACGCCATGGAACTGGCATACATCGACCGTGAAAACACCGAGCCCGGCCACGCGGTCGAGCGTTCGTGGAAGGTCCTCGATAACCAGCCCACCAAGGGCATGGTACGCGCCGTCCCGTGGGGCGAAGAGATCAAGGGCAAAGAAAAGTGGGAAGACAAGCTCCGGCTCATCTCGCTCGAAGACGGCCTCACCGTTGAGGTGGTCGACCCCGATCGCTGCCTGCACGAAGGCAGCCTCATCCGGGTCAACCTCACCGGCACTCATGGCGAAGACACCGCGCTTGTAGAATGTCGCGTGGCAGGCGCCGCAGCAGGAGGCGCGCTGGGTAGAGGCGGCGATCGTGAAACACTGCTGGATGCGCTCGGCATCGGCCTCTTTCGCGGCCACATAAAAACGCTGCTCGGCGACGAAAAATCACCGGACTTCATGGTCCAGGCCGCGGGCATGTTCAACGCGGAAGCCGCGAAAAAAGTAAAGTCGAAAAAGGAAAAAGACGACGAGAGCCAGATCCCCGTCCTCAACGTCTCCGGCCAGGACGTGATCAACATCGTCTACGTGGACGAACAGAGCCCTGACAGCCCCCTTGCCATGGAAGAGATCGCGCGCGCACGCATCCTCAGCAACGGCTCGGTCGGGCTTTTCGATGACACCTACGAAACGGAAAACGAGTTCGCCCACGTCGGGGAAAAGATTTACATAATGGTCACCGATTTCGACGCGGACGAATCGAACGAAAACGATTTCATCACCGTCGATATATCGGCCACCTCCGGCGAGCGACTCATCACCAAGTTGAAAGAGACGCTCTCGCACAGCGGCATCTTCAGCGCTGGCATCACTGTCAATCACGCCATCAAGCCGAACTCCGGAAACAACACCCTCGAATCCGATTACGGCGACATGCTCACGGTCCGCTACATGGACGTCCGCAATACCGACGAACCCCAACCGGTCGAGCGAATCACGACTGCCTCCGTCGTCGCAGGCACTGACGGCGTCGTTTCAGCGTTCAGCAAGAAATACTCAGACGAGGCCGAAGCCATCGAAACGGAATTCAAGATCGGCGAATGCCTCTACTTCCTCGGCAAAGAGCACATGGGCCTCAAGAAGGAAGACATGGCCAAACGAGAGCTCAAAGAGGGCCGTGACGTCCTCGGCGAGCTCCTCACCTACTACCCCGAATCCAAAATGCTCGACCAGGCGGCCTTCATGCTCGGCAACATGGACCTCGAAGAGAAGCGCTACGAAGAAGCCATCATCTCCTATCGCCGCCTCATTCGCGATTACCAGGACAGCCCGGTCGCGTCCGACGCGCAATACGCCATGGGCCGCGCCTACGAATTCAAAGGCGAGTTCGACAAGGCATGCGAAGAATACGTCAAGCTCGCCTATAAATTCCCCGATTCGCACCTCCTGCCCGAGGCCATGGTGCGCATCGGCGTCTACTATTTCGAAAAGAAGATCTACGAGACCTCGATCTCCGTCTTCAACCGTTTCATCGAAAAGTACCCCGCCAACGAGAACGTAGAAAAGGTCTATTTCAAAATGGGCCTCGCCTACATCCTCAACGAAGATTTCGCCCTCGGCGGCGACCACTTCAAAGCCTTCATCGACAAATTCCCCGCCGGCGACCTCACCCCCGCCTCCCTCTACTGGTCCGGCGATTCCTACCTCAAGGCCAACAACGCTCTCCTCGCCTACCAGATGTTCAAGCGCTGCGTCTGGGATTACCCTGAAACAAAGTGGGCAAAGTTCGCAAGAGGCAGGCTGACGTCGCCAGTATTCGATCGGATCGCGGAGATGGAGTGACACCACGTAGCCGCGGGCTGCCAGCCTGTGGAATGATGGGATGAATGATGCATCGCCTCAAAGGGCCAAGGCGGTATTACCGTCCACAATCCTGCTCTGTTCGATCAGTTCAAGGACTCAGCAAATGGCTAAGAAGAAATCAGTCAAAGAGCTTTCATGGTTTGAGAAAACCGACATGGCCATGCGCCTCGCCGGCATCAAGGCCATTGAAGATCACCGCGAGGCTGGTGACCCGCTCGTGGTCTGGAAGGATGGCCAGGTCTGCTATGTGCCCGCGGATGAGGCGGACGTGCCTGACGTTTCGGATATCGAAGAGCTCGAAGAGGCGGAAGAACTCCTCAAGCGCAATCGGCATGGATGGTTCGGGATTCTTCCGTAATCCTGACTCCGGTTCTTGTGGCTTCGCCGAGTCACTCTTCAGGGCTTCTGTCAAGAGCAAGAGATACGTTCCCTGCCGGGATTTTCGGTTTAGACCTTTCAAAACGAACCAAAACGATGCCAAAGATTCACAATCCCGAGAGTATTCCCGCACCCGTCAGTTCGTACAGCCACGGCATCGAGGTACCGCCGGGGTCGCGCTGGCTTTATATCTCGGGTCAGATAGCGCTCGATGAGGAAGGCGGGATTCCCGATGATTTCGAACAACAGTGTCAGATCGTGTGGACGAATCTCTACGCCGTCCTGGAATCGGCAGGGATGAGCCGGCACGACCTCGTGAAGCTCACGGTTTACATGACCGACCCTGACGACCTGCCGGTATTCCGATCCGTGCGGGACAATTTCCTGGAGGACACTCGACCTGCGACCACACTTTTGTTCGTTTCGCAGTTGGCAAAGAAGGAATGGCGGTTGGAGATTGAAGGAGTCGCAGCCAAATCAGATTGAGAGATATTCCAGGGTTGCGAGGCAAGCCCCTTACCCTTCGCTTTGAGCTTTCACCTCATTGGGGTGCATTCGGACGCTTTGAGCTATCCCGCCTTGGAGGCTTCGCTGTTGTCACCCATTAGAGTCTAGGGGCTTCGCTGGGGTCGGAGCTTGAATTGAATTGTGAATTAATCGTTGTAGCGATACGGCTGTGCCCGGAACGGGGTCAATTCATACGCACATTCCGATGTCCAGGGTGGCGGAGCAAGGCCTTACCCTTTGCTTTGCGCTGGCACCCCTTCGGAGGTCGGCTTCGCGCGGGTCGCCCATCAGGGTCACTGTCAGGAGTGAAAATGCGTTCCCTGCCGGAATCTTCAGATTCCGTTTTTTGCTTTGGCAGATAGACATTCACACAACCTGAAATCTGAGTCACTATTCCACGCCTGGTTCTTCGTTGGCATAGCGGCAATAGGTCAAAACTACTCGTGAGCTTCCGGCAAGCCCGCCGGCGACCTCACCCCCGCCTCCCTCTACTGGTCCGGCGATTCCTACCTCAAGGCCAACAACGCCCTCCTCGCCTACCAGATGTTCAAGCGCTGCGTCTGGGATTACCCGGAAACAAAGTGGGCAAAGTTCGCAAGAGGCAGGCTGACGTCGCCGGTATTCGACCGGATAGCGGAGATGGAGTGACACCACGTAGCCACGGGCTGCCCAGCCTGTGAAATGTCGGATCTGAGTCAACACCACTTTTGAGTTTGAGGATTTGAGGATCTTGACGTTGACATACGATCCCCCTTATTAGCCTACGAAATATAGATCTGGACGCCGCTGTCGCCTGATCATCTGATTCCGGCTACAACGGCGCGTCTGTGCACTCTGTTAGCCTTTTCCATCCAGTTCTGCCAAGCCATGGCCAAGCCTGATCAGAATTATCATTGCGTAGAGTGTGGATGCGCCGAAGACGGGATTGAGCGTAGAGACGGACTATGCTCAGCCTGTTTCATGTCTCAGCTGAATTTACAGGCTGCACGTACTCCATCCTCAGCTAATCCAGTGCCGCACGAAGGGCCAATCCCAGAAGTGCGCCACTTTGGCAAAAACAGCCTAGTCATGTGTCGGCTCCGGGCTACCGGGCGTCCGTTCAGGCCGCGTTTACTCGACGGTTCACGCCGCCTTGCCGCCATATCTGATCCGCGACGTTACAGCCAGGCCGGCACGTTCCTGACAACCCCGATCAGTCATCTTCAGCTTTCACTTGGAGGAGCTCCAAGTCGCGGTACCACGCCTTCGCGTCCGAATGGGTGTTGTAGAGGTACACTGCGCATTTGTGGAACTGTTCTCCAGTGATGAACGCCGTCTCAAATCGTTTCCATTCCATGGCAGGGGCGGATTCTTTCGCTCCGATACGATGGACACGCAGGCCTTTGGGACGAAGGAATTCTACGACGGCGATGGAAACCTTTGGGCTTGGTTTGGAGCGTCGAATGCTGCCCGCCAGGGAGTACTTTGTGGACTTCTTCAGCGGGACTTGCTGTATCAGGTATTGATAGTGGTCTTTCTGCCCCTGGATCCAGAATACTCCGTTCTCGTATCCACAAGGGAAATTGCGCGTCGTGCCGCCGATCCTCCAATAATCCGGGATACGATCCTCATCCTCGTCGAGTGCAAGACTGCTATTCAAGAGCAGTGGCCGAATCTCTGCCCAGGTGTTTCTCTTTCCTCCAGGCCAGGAAAGTGTGATGGGAAACCGCGCTGGTTTCTGAAGCGCCTGAGGAACAGGCGGCTTGATTTCAATACGTTCTACTTTGCCAGGACTCATCGTTAAGCGGACATCTTTCAAGGGCTCGCCTTCGTCTTGAGAGCCCCTGACCTGCAATTGGGCCTGCAGTGATTCTGAGCCCAGGTGGATGGCATTCAGTCGGATGGTTTCTTCGAGTGCGCCCCCATCGGAGACCTGCTGCCATACGTCCAACTGATTCTTGGGATGAGTCTCATATCTAAGAAGGCCAGCAGAGAGTGTGCTCTTGCTGATCTCAAAGCGTAGTTGATTTTCCTCAACGACTGGCGTCTCACTGCGTACTTGTCCTTCGCGGTCCAATACGAACAGGCCTATCGGTGACTGCCAGCCTTCCTGGAGCTTCAATCGGCAGACTGCATCTTCGACTCGCTGCTCGTTATCGAACGTGAAAATGATGGCTCGCTCGCCGTCCTTTTTGTATCGAGTCCATCGGCCCAGGACTTTTTCGTCAGAGAGTGCTAATCCAACGGTGTCCATGAATCTTCCGGGATAGAGCCAGCGGCGGACACGGCGGCGAAGTTGGAGCGCGGATTGGATGCCGGGGGCTCCAGTCCGGGAATCAAATCGATCACCGTTCAGGAAGGCGCGGCTGATTCGTTGCTCAAATGTCAGATGAGAGTTATTGGAAAGCCCACTGATGAGGATGTGTTCGGGAAAGGTGTAATGATAGACCTCCGGGTGCGTACACAGGCCGGAAATCAGGTGCAGGCTGGCATACTGGCCCAGCGCATCCGCACTGCCCTCGATGGCCATGATGAAATCTGGATTTACTTTTCTTGCTTCCTCGATGACCGTCTTCAGGAGCTGGAGATTGCCCAGTCCCCAGCGCCCGATGTCTTTATGGCCGTGGTCGAGGTTGTAGCAGGGCTTGGCAAGCGTGGCGCCGGCCTGGTCAAGGTAGACCCCGTCGGCTCCGAATCGCTTGGCATACATATCCACGATCCAGAATCGAAGGTGCTCCCGAAATCCATCCGATGCCGGACACATGATGTACCATCCGTATTTGGCCGCGTAATAACCTACCGGCTCACCATTCAGCGGGAACAGGCGCCACTTCTGGAACCATTCGAGAGGATGGATCAGTCGAAGCGCATCCGTGGGAAGCTCTGACTTTGGTGTCTGTCGCAGGGATTTGTTGACATAGCTGTCGCGAGTCCACGTCTGGCAGTTCATATAACCGGTAACTTTTCCGCCGAGGGCGTGGACTTCGTCGATACCCTTGATGAAATCCTTCGCTCCCCCCAGTTCCGGCGCTGGCCAGTAGAAGTTTCCGCAGCATTGATCGATGCCGTCCGCCATCTGTCCCCAATGCTGGACATAAGGTATGCCCTGCTCCTTCGCCTGGGCTAATTGATTCTTCATGTTCTTGAAGGGCGCTCCCTGCACACCGATCCACCCATCGCACCATTTCACCCACTCGGGATCCTGGGGCCGCTTCATCCACGAATAGGCCCATTTGCGATACTGGTCGGCAGCCCAGTGCCAGTCGCCTCCATGCAGTCCGACGACATAGTCACGAGTTTTCGTTTGCCCCGGTTGAATGATGGTATGAGTGCGCATGGCAAGATCGACAGCCTGGCCTCCTTCAGCAGAATTACATTCCATTTCTGTTGTGGTGAGCAGTCGGTCATGCATGGCGATGTACAGACCCGCGGATCTGTCGCACAAGTCGATCCAAGACATCGAACCGCCGCCCATGTAAGTCGACTTGCGTACCGGATTCCTGGCAGGGGTTTTGACTCGTTTTCCGCCGGTATGCGGCAGGACGCATTCGTCGTCGCGGTAATCGCCGATGGATGCGTTGCGAATCAGGGGGAAGTCCAGGCGGATGATTTCAAGGTCGCTGCGATTCTCGACTGTGATCTGCCATGAGGAAGCGGGAGTTTCGTCAGCTCTCAGTTCGACTCTGGTCTTGATCGTTCCATCCAGCGCACTGTACCGCAGGGCCAGTTGCCCAGTGCTGGTGTCGAGGCCTTCAAACTTGATGTCTCCGGGTTCAATCACAGTCTGGCTGGTTTGGCCTGGTTCCCTGACAGACATTCCCCAAATGGCCTGCTGAGTGAATCTGGGAGTCACCCAAAGGTTCTGGGAGCGCTGATGCATGCCGGACAGCCGGCCGGTTTTGCCGGCAAACGCAATTCGGTAATGCCTGTTTTCCAGGACGACTTCAGCGTCTTTTGCAGGGAGGAACTCAACAGCGACCTTACGCACCACCGGCGAAACACCGTTCTCGGCGGCCTTCAGTGTCAGACGGGCCATCAACGAATCGCGGCCATCACCATTTGCCTTCAGCCTGGACAGATCACCATCTGTAATCTGCATCCAGGACTTTCCTTCATCCTGCGAGATTTCCTGTTTAACGGTGCCGCCGTTCAAGTCTGCAGCCACATGCAGGCTCTGCCATTGCTGCACGGCAGGTGGAAGGAGGGATTCGGTGGTCAGTGTACCAGTCGGGTCATCGATACTCGGCACCCCGCCAACCGACGCCTGGAAATCCGAGTGCTGAGTAAACATGATGCAGTCGAGCCGCGCGCCGCCAAGCCACTTGTGCAGGACGAACGTATGCTTCCCCGCGGTCAGCGTGTAACTGCCCAGTGGGCTCCAGAACCATTTTCCGAATATTCCCGCAGCGCTTTCACTGATCCTGCGAGGCGTCCCTCCATCCATGGATTCCGTGTGGTTCCAGCTTGCCCGGCGCGGGAGATAACATCGAGCCCACCCGTAATAGGTCCCTGCAGTTTTCACATCCAATGGGAAATCCGCGTTCGTCACTTGCGAGACGAACGCGTTGCCGCCGCACAGATTGCTTCGGCCGATTGCTTTGCCCTTTTTGAAAGACAACTTCTGCGCACGTTCGGCCTCGAAATAAAACACCTGGCCGCTGCCCTTACGCAAAAGAGAGCTCCACAGTTCCGCCCCTCGATCTGAGATGGCGCATCCGGCTGATGTGCTGAATTGCAGGGGAAGTGTGACCGACTGCGGTTCTGCCAGTACTCGCTGGGCAAGGGCAATACTGAGACAGAGACAGAGAATGTGTTGTCGGAAAGGCGAATCCATCATGGGATAGCCGGAAACGGATCTCTTCGATAACTTCACCGTAGATGGCGCGTTTCGATTGAGCATCATCGGCGCAGGATGCTGGCGTAATAGGCGCCGCGTTCCTTGCCGGCATTGTCGACGATGGTGGACTCCAGCCGAGCGCGGCCGGCCGTGAGTTTCATTTCGAAGGAAACCTGGTTTGCTCCTTTGGCAATCTTCCTTGTGAGCGTCTTGCCTCCGACCTTCAGCGTGGCGCGGGTGGCGTTGATTGGGAAGTTTGCCTCCTTAGGGCGCTCCATCAGGGTGATGCGGTAGGTACCGGCCTCTGCGACGTTGATCTCCCAGTGACCGTTGAAGGCGGGGGCTTCGGCGACGACTTCCTGATGCCAGGGGAGCTTCCTGGCGTGCCAGTCGTGGGCGGTGAGGAAGGCAGGATTGTCCGCGTCATGGCCGACGGTGATTGGGACGAGGGTGCCGGCGCGGCTGGAGGTCTGCTTCCACCAGTCTTCATAGATCCTCATCAGGCGGTTCACCATCCTGGGATTCTCGGGGGCCACGTTTTTCGCCTGCGCGCGGTCTGCAGCGAGGTTGTAGAGTTCGTCTTTGCCGACGAGCCGCCAGTGGCCGGACATCACGACGAAATCCTTGTATTTCTGCGGCTCGGCGATTCGCTGGTTGTTGACGATAAGGCACCGGTCTTCCCACTTTGCTTTCGGATCACGCAGCAGAGGGGCGAGGCTGCGGCCGTGTAGTCTCGGCCCGGATTTGCGTTTGGTTCCGCAGAGTTCGGCCAGAGTGGGCAGTACGTCGATGTGGGCGGCAAGGTGCTTCACGTCGTGTCCGCCGCCAATCTTGCCGGCGGGCCAGCGGACAAAGAACGGGACGCGGTGGCCGCCTTCGTAGATGGAACCCTTGATGCCGCGGAGCCCTGCGGTGTGGTCCTTGCCTTTCTTGGGATACCACGGGCCTGCGGTGCCGTTGTCGGTCATGTAGATAACGATGGTGTTTTCGCGCATGCCTTCCTTTTGCAGGAACGTCTCTAGGCGACCCATGTTTTCATCGAAGTTGACGAGCATGCCGTAGAAGTCGGAGCGATTCTTTGAAAAGCCTTTATCGCGAAACGGCCTGGAGTATTTGTCCGCGACGTTATACGGACCGTGTGGTGCATTGGGCAGCAGGTAGCAGAAGAAGGGCTTCTCCTTGTTCTGCTTCATGAACTTCATCGCTTCGTTGAAGAAAATGTCCGTGCAGTAACCCTTGTGTTGGGTGGGCTTGCCGTTGTGGAAGTAACGGTCGTCGAAGTAATCGTTGCCCCATAGATCAGGTGTCTGCCCAACCCCGCCTCCACCGTGATAAACGGCAGCGTCGAAGCCCCGATCGTGTGGACGGCAAGGGTAGTTGTCTCCCAAATGCCATTTGCCGAACATGCCCGTGGTGTAGCCTCCACGCCTGAGCACGTTGGCGATCGTGACCTCCTCCGGATGCAGAAACGACCGACCGGCGATCGTGTGCCAAACGCCAGTACTCAACGAATACCGCCCCGTGATCAATGCCGCCCGCGTTGGCGCGCAGGTGGGGTCCACGTGAAAGTCAGTGAAGCGGATGCTCTCGCTGTGCAAGCGATCCAGGTTGGGTGTCTTGAAATCAGGATTCCCGTGGCAGGACAGATCTCCGTAGCCCTGGTCATCCGTCATTACCAGAATGACGTTGGGCTGCCGCGCTTCGAGTGATGCGGCAAAGGCGAATACAGTGAGGAGTGATGTGATTAAGTGCATGGCATACTTCGCTGGGTCTCTCCACGTTCTGGCAGGTTTACACAAGGGATGCGTATCACCCTCCCCGCAGAAACCGAAACGTCAGAAACCATAGACACGGATTTCTGAAACTCAAGATGCCCTGCCACGCGCAGGAATGCGGTGTGAATGACACTACCGCCGCCTGCTGTGTAAGATGAGAGGACGAATGCCCGGTCAGACTTTCGAACACTCAGAGTTCTAAAGGAAAGAAAAAATGCGAAAGAGCGTGCTTTGCGCACTGGCTGCGATGTTTGCCAACGCCGGATTTCTGTATGGCGAAGGCATCGATCACGTGTTGTTTGATTTTCGGTCTGCGAAAACTGCCGAACGCTGGCGTATCAACATTTACGGAAAGGATGCGAAAGGCATCAAAGGAGGCGGCAGCGGCAAAGCTGAGATTGTCGCAGGAAAAAACAAGGGAGAAAGAGCTCTTCGCCTTTCATCGAAAGATGCCGGCTCCTATACCTTCTCAGTGCGGGAGACCATTGAAGACGGAACTTGGCGGAATCGTAAATACTTCGGTATCGAGGTCTCCTACCGGGGGGACGGCGCGTCAAGCGCGATGAAGCTCTACGCGGATACGCCGGATGGCCACTACGCGATCGCGCTCCGTTTTGACGGGAAGCAGACCTGGCAGAAGGAAATCTATCGATCTGGCTGGTCCAGGAAAGGCACGCCGCCGCTGGACTGGTCGAAGATCACGCGTGTCTACTTTGGCGGAGGCGGATCACGTGCTATTGAAGTCCGGAAGATCGCGCTTGTTGGCGGAGTGAAGCGGATCTACCTCGATGAGGAGCGATTGCCCTCGGCCGTCGCGATGCCTTCGAATACTGTCCCGGCAATTGATGGCTCACTCAATGATGCGGCATGGTCCAAAGCAGGTCGGGTTAATGGGCTCTTTCTGAAAGACCGGAAGACTCCGTCGGCCTATCCAACGGAGGCCATGCTGCTCTACAAGGGCTCGTCGCTCTTCATAGGCGCGCGGCTCAAAGGCGAAAAGCCAGCGGATATCGCGGCCAGGTACAAGACCGACGAGGCGGGGAACCTGTGGGACGATTCATGTCTGGAGATTTATCTGGATCCGGGGAACAGCAACCGGCTCCAGTACAAGTTCATCGTCAACTCCCTGGGCACCCGGATGGACCTCGGTGGTGAAGGATGCCGGCCGATCTGGAGCGGCAAATGGCAGGCGGCTGCGAGTGTTGACAAGGAGGACGGTTGGAGCCTTGAGTTGGCGATTGACCTGGAGTCGCTAGATGGAGCGAAAGCTGAGACCGGATCTTTCTGGGGTGCGAATTTCAAGCGCCACGTGGTCAGCGCAAAGACGGGCAAGTTTCTGGAGGTCTCGGGTTGGAGCCAGACGCATTACGGCCGGCCGGCCGGCCTGGGAAACCTGATCTTCGGCCCAATCTCGGAAACGAAAATCCGAGTGGCCCATTCCGAATTGCTGAAACTCGACAGGTACGGTTTCGGATACAACTGCCGCCTGGAGCTGGAAAATGGCGCGGCCGAAGCGGTCAAGGTGTTCGCCGATCTGGCATTGACGCCACCGAACGAGTCCACCACAGAAGTAGCAAAGAAAGAGATCGCCCTTCGACCTCGGAGGGAGACAGCATCAGCTCTGCCTTTTGAATACAAGCAGACCAGAGACGGCAATCATCTGCTGGACCTGGTTCTTCGAGACTCCAAGGGGCGTGTGGCAGGAGTGGATCAGTACCGATTCGTTCTGACCCGACCGAGGGAGTTGGACTACGAAAAAGTGATGCTATGGCCGGAGCCCCAATTGTGGAAGCCCGGCACGGAACGCTGGCTGCTTCCCGCGTCCCTGACGCTCAGCACAACAGGCAAGGGAGATGCGTTCCCCTCCGAGCATCTGTCGGAAAAACTCCAGAGCCGCTACGGCGTTTCGGTGAAAACTGGACAGGGAGCCGCCGCGGACCTGAGACTGGAATCCATCGAAGGTGGCATTAAACCCGATGGCTTTGTACTCGACGTAGATGCCTCGGGCGCCCGCCTGCAGGCCAGTACCTCGCGCGGTATGTATTACGCCGTAAGAGCCCTGCTCGATACTGCCCGCCAAAGCTCCTTTGCCAGGCCGAAAGCCGGCATTCTCCACGTCCACTGTGAAGACTGGCCCGGCATCCCTACACGCGTCTACATGGATTTCTTTATCAGCGAGAGATACCACAGGACGCCAGTGACGGTGGGTGCATACAAGAGGCAC
>JASLXP010000559.1 GCA_030740295.1 Planctomycetota bacterium | reverse complement strand
GTCCATAGCTCTTTATGTTGATGGCAAGCCAGCGGGCAAGACGGTCATAGCTCCGGAGAAATACTTTCGAGGCCTTCCGGTTTCTTTCAGCCTCGGCCAAAGCCAGGTGTGGGATCGGACCGCCAAAAGAGCCCAGACTGCCTTCGACGAATTTGTCATCTTTTCCCGCGCGCTGAAGCCGGAAGAAGTGGCAAAGGAACGCGACCGAAAAGGGCTGCCCTGAACGAGGGCTGAGGCGATTCAACCATCGCCACTTCCCTCCCCAGGAATTCCTGGATGGCTTCCCCGAATCTCAGGATAACGTTGCACTGCTCCCTGGTGAGCCAGTGGAAGTAGGTTTTCACCAACAACGCGCAGTGAGAAAAGAGATCGCCAGCGCCGCCAAAAGGGCAGAGATCAGACTCCACATGCTTTGCTTCCGCGTTATACTCAAACTTGCGTCGACCCTCATCGTCAGAAGGCGATACGCCGAACGGGACTGCGCCACCTGATGTGGGATGGAAGCCTTTCCGTTGAATCGTTGATTCCGTTTGTGACGCTGTTCGATCCAGCAGATGATGCCTTGTGTCTCCCGTATCATTGGCGATAACTGGGCAGACGTATCAAATCTTCATCGTGACAACGCGGCTGCGGGAAGCAGAGCCCTGACTCATGACTAAACGGGCGGTAATAATCGGGTTACTCGCGGCGGCTTTCCTTGGCGGGTTCACCTATATCAACGACCACGTCGTCAAGCAGGCGTATTTTATCGGCAATTACATGCCGCATGGTGTGTATGGGCTTTTGATCCTGGCGTTGCTGGGCGTCAACCCGCTGCTGGCACGGGTGCGGGAGGGCTGGTCTCTGACCGGTTCTGAAACGGCAGTGGTTCTGGCGCTGGCCTTTGCTGCGTGCGCTGTGCCGAACTCGGGGCTGATGCGTTTCTTCACCAACGCCATGATGATCCCGCATCAATATGTCAAGACCAAACACAATTGGCGTCGCCAGAACGTCATGGAAATGGTGCCCGGGTACATGCTCGCAGGGACGCCACCCCATTTCCGGGCGAACGACTTCGTCAGCCCGGGGCAGATCTGCACCAGCCTGACGGCAGGGGCGGGAACGCAAACTCCCGCCTTGAAGCGTGTCTGGGAGCTCCTGGGCTCAGAACACCAGCGCGCCATTGAGGCGGTTGCCGGTTCGGTTGATGACAAGGGCACGACGGCGACGCTCGCTGCCGCGTTGAACAGCATCCTCAGCCGGGCGGACCTCTTCGATGCCGCCGCATTCCCTGACCTGACGCTGCCGGACCAGGCCAACCTGATACTCCAGCATGCCGGCTTGCATGACCCGGCAGCCGCACTGCCGGCTTCGGCAAGCCAGGTGCCGGACCTGCTCTCGGCCCCACATGTACGGACGGAGCATGTTGAAACATTCAATCGGCATCTGCTCGACAGCATCTGGCCAGAGGCTATCCACAGCCACGTACGGCAACGCCATGAAGAGGTTTCTTCATTCTGGCTGGGCACCAACAGGGATGGCGGCCGCGTGGCACTCACCGGCGTTCCGTGGTCGGCATGGCGACGGCCTCTTTCATTCTGGCTCCCGCTGTTCCTGGTACTGTCGGTGGGAGTTGTAGGCCTGTCGCTGGTTGTGCACCGGCAGTGGAGCCAGCATGAGTTGCTGCCTTACCCGATGGTCAAGTTCGCACAGTCCCTTCTCCCCGACAAAGAACACGCGAATGGAAGCGTTTTCCGCAGCCATGCATTCCGGTGGTCTTTCGGCGCCGTACTCTGCATTAACATCCTCAACTATGGGCACGCGGTCTGGCCGGCATATCTGGTCCGAGTGCCCATGACGTTCGACTTCAATTCTCTGCGCCCGGCGTTCCCGGTTTTCGACACCCCGGTCGCGGGCTGGGCGATTTTCTCTGTCCGCGTCTACCCCATTGCCGTGGGCATGGCTTACCTGGTGCGGTCCGACGTGGCGCTGTCGGTGGCCATTGCCGCACCACTCAGGTTCGTTGTCGTTGCGGTGCTGGGAGCCTATGGAATCACGGTCTACGGGGGAGCAGGCGGGGGCCTGTACTCGGGGAGTCTGCCCCAGCTCTTCACCATGGGGGCATACCTCGCGTTCCTCGTTCAAATCCTGTATACGGGGCGCCGCTACTACAGGGGTGTCCTCAAGCGGGCCGCGGGCCTGTCCGCGGATGAGGCAATCGGGGAAGAGGCGGTGTGGGGTGGCCGAATGTTCGCCGTTTCTACCGTGGTCTTCGCTCTCTATCTCACGACAGCAGGCGTCGACTGGCAGTTGGCAGCCCTGTACACGTTTCTCACGTTTACGCTCTTTCTGGTCATGTCCCGGGTGGTGGCTGAGACTGGCGTATTCTTTTACATGGCGGGCTGGTACCCCGGCGCTGCGCTGTTGGGGCTCATGGGCGCGGGCGCCATTGGGCCAGACACGGCCATTATCATGTTCATGTTCTCCAACGTCATGCTCGTCCGGCCGCGGGAAGCACTGATGCCCTTCCTCGTCGGCGCGCTGAAACTGGTCGATGACCGGGGCGTTCAGATCGGGCGCACGGCAGCCTGCTGCTGTCTGGCTGTTGTCCTGGCGATCGGCATTGCTGTGCCGGTCACCCTCATGTACCAGCACGGCGGGGGCCCGGACCGCCGTGACGGATGGGGTACCGGCGCGGTGCCGCGTTACCCGTTCGACAAGGCCGCTCATATGAAGCAGCGGCTGCGAAACCAGAACCGTTTGGAAAAAGTTGAATCGGTGGAGGGCTTTGCCCGGTTCTCAGAGATCACCGTGGAGCCGCCGACGGCCTTGATGTTTCTGGCGGGCGCGGCAGCGGTGGGGCTCCTTTCGGCAATCCGCCTGAGACTGAGCAAGTGGCCGCTTCATCCCATTCTGGTAATCCTGTTCTGGGTCCAGTCCAGTGTCCTCCTCTGGCATTCCTTCCTGGTTGGGTGGGCTCTACGCACCGTGGTCAACAGATACGGTGGCGAGCGCGGCTATAAACGGTGCCTGCCGCTGATGCTCGGCCTCATTGCCGGGGACCTGGTGGGTCTGCTGATACCCGGCCTGATCGGAATCGCCTACTACATGGCGACCGGCCAGCGGCTGCCGTCCGTCCCCATGATCGACTGAGCGTTCCAGGAATGGCAATTCAGGCAAAGTAATCCGGCAAGAAGATCATATCGAGAGCAGCCGGGCCAGCCTGCACGGCATAGTGCCCGTTTGCGCCAACTATCATGCCTGATCACGACGCATAAAATGGGGACTTCCCGGGGCGGCTTTGCCGATGCCGGCCCGGAGGATAACCTGAGCCAACTGAGGCTGCGGCTGCGGCTTGCACCGCGTCTTGACCTTCTTAGAGTGGGCTTGAAAGACTTTAAACAATGAGCGCAAGCGGGGCACACCAGGATGTCCGTGAAAGGCATATGAATACCACAATTGGAAAGTCCAGGATTCCGACAACACTGAAAGTGTTGTTTCTGTCCAAAGTGCTTCTCGTTAGTCGGTCTCCGGCACTAGGGGAGGCCGTGGCTTCAGATCCGAAATCCAGGCTCGTCGATGTGCCCGGATCGAAGGTTGCCGCCACAGACATCACCAAGAGCGAAGTATTCGACGGGTCAGGGATGTGCAGCAATCCCAAATGGAAAGCCAGCAAGATTGATAAGCGGATGATTGCCTGGAAAGGGCCGGAGCTAGCCTTCCTCACCCTTGCCAGCCATCAGGGTCAATTCGATGACAATGTCATCAAATCCTTGGTCGCTCGACTGCATCGGGGCTGGGCGGCTTACGCATACGTCATGCGCGATAGGCCCCGCAAGGGGAAGAACTATCAAGGCACGGCAGCCATGGTCGCGATTCCGCGTAAGCAAGCCGTTGCCATCGGCCAGGGCTGGATCGGACACCAGGGCATCGACGTCGCTACCTTCTATGACAAGGGCTACGAGATGGCGACAAAGGGCGACGTGGAATGGTACTACTTTTACGAGATGGGCCGGTGCTGGTTTACCGGCGCCGTCTGGAAGAAGTTTGCTTACGACAGCGCCTTCGCGGTCCATATGGGCACGGTTGCCCAGGCCTATGCAATGGAACGGCCGCGCCCCCACAATTCCAAGCTGCTGGCAAAGAGCAGGGCCGCCAGTTTCAACTTCTCCAAGCTCATTGCCTATGACCGGGCAACCACCAAAGCTCTGGGATCCGACTTCAATGGCTTCTACAACGAGATGCTCCTCAAGCTCTCTGGCGGAGACCTCAGGTGGGTGAAAAGCTACTACCACCACCTTCTTGAAACAGCCAACCATGGCGGGAACAGAAACATACAGATCTTGAATTGGATCGTTGCCAGTTGCGCGGCATCAGAGACAGACGTCTCTCCCCAGTTTGTTGAAACTCTTCAGGTTCCCCTCAGTGAGCACGCCAAGCAGAGATTCAGCGAAATCGATTGGGAGAATCCTTATTCCGTCGCGTATTTCTATCGTCCCGGGTTCGAAGTTAACAAGTGCTTCGCCCCTCAAACGAAGCGTTAGAATCTCTCTGCTTCAAATTCTCCGCGTGGCGCGGAGATGATCAGAAACACATTGCCGGCCACCGCGGGCAAGACGCAGTTCAACATTGACCTGCCCGCGGACGCCCCTAGAGAAGGAAAGAGAGGTCGCGGTGGTGGTGGGCGGCGCGCCAAGAGGGAGGCCAAACTGGATCCCGATGTTCGCGCCGGCAAAGACGCCCACTTCTTCGTCAGCCTTTACAAATACGATCCGGGCGAAGCCAACGACGCCGGATTTGAGCTGGCCTTGTCCGCCAAAGGAAGCCGCGGCCAGGCTGCCCCGGTCCATGCCACCGGAGGGGCAACCCTCACCAGGCTGGCCGAGCGCGATTTCAAGATGCACGAAACCGGGATGTAAAGCCTTGAGTTCGACTATGACGGCCAGGGAGACATCCTGCTGGTTCTGTCCGCCTCACGCGATGTCGGAGCGATAGGGGGCGGCCGCAAGTATGATAACTTGAGCTTCAAGAAGGTCGTCGGCGACAAGTAATGTCACAGGAACGCTTCGAGCTGGAACCCAAAGATGCCTCCAACAATAAATGACCCGGTTGCGACACTGCATCTGACCGGTACCGAAAGGAAAACTTGCTGAATCCTGAAAAACATGCGCGGGTCTTTCTTCTAGTTCCTCTGTTCACAGTAGTCACAGCGGGTTTGCCGATGCAAAGGACGACCCGGCCGCGCTCAACCTGGGGCGCAAGGTACTTGCCATAAAGAAGGCGATCGAGAATCCAGAATCCCGCAAAGGAGAACCGTCATGAGGAGGGTGTCTGTCCTTTCCGCAGCTTTGGCTCTGTCTGCCTCGTGCCTGGCCGCGGAGAGACTCATCCCGGACTACGCCCCCTACAACGCAATACCCTATGACCGAGCCAAGATCCTCGCGAGGTTCAACGAGAGGAACCAGGACGGAACATTCAATGCGGTCATGGAGCTCAATACCCAAAACGGCGAGATCCCCGGATGGGACTGGGAGGCCGGCAGGACGACAAAGAAGGCGATGCCCAGTGACGTCCGAGCAAAGAAGATAGCCGACCTGCGCTTCGGCATGTTCATCTGCTGGTCTTTCGCCACCTTCGGCGGACAGGAGTATGTCAGAGGCATAACCGATCCCGAGTTCTTCCGGGCAACCGGGTGCGATACTGACCAGTGGTGCGAAGTCGCGAGATCAGCCGGTATGAAGTACATCCTGTTCTTGACCAAGCACCATGATGGATTCTGTCTGTGGGACACCAGGACCACGGAGTTCAAGGTCACCAACACCAAGCTGGGGGTGGATGTCCTGGCTCAGTTGAAGCGCTCATGCGACAAGTACGGTCTGAAACTGGCGCTCTACTTCTCGGAAGGGGATTGGCACTGGGGGGCCAGAACCGGATGGGGAAGGAGAGCCGGCCGCGCCGCTATGGCTAACTTGAAGAAAGCCCAGTTGCAGGAGTTATGCACGCAATATGGTCCGATCGAGTTCTTCTGGATGGACCATCATGCTGGCGATGGCGGGGTGAGCCATGTGGAGACGACGAAATGGGTCCATCAGTTCCAGCCAGACTGTTTTGCGGGGTATAACCACGGCCAGGTGTCCGGCAGGTACATGGCTGGCGAGGTCGGTAAGCCGGGGAAGTTGGAGGATTCTGCGGGCGCCGCGCGCCTCAAGAGAGTTGCTGCCCGGAAGATGATCGCGGAGCAACTTGGACCACGAAGCGCGGAGAACAAGCAGGAGTTCGACAGGAGGGTCAGAGAGCTGGTGCCCACGCTGAAGTGGGAAGATGTTGAAGAGAACGATCTCCTCCTCTCCGAGTTTACGTACCCCATCCTGCCCACCAACCACCGCGGCGGCGCGAAATGGTTCTACTCACTCCCAAAGCACGACAATCTGTGTCACTCGGCAGAGAAGCTCTACCGGGATTACGTCGGAGCATGCAAGTTCAACAACCTGTTTTCGCTCAACGTGGGTCCCGACTACAAAGGGAAGATCAGGGCCATCGATGCGAAGACGCTTGAGCAGGTCGGCGATTGGATAAGAGCGGGGACGAGGGATCAAAGATAAGAAGGCGGGAGACTGGCATCACATGGCGACTTTTCAGTTGCCGGTCGAGTCCCGGGGATTCAGATCCATTGGGGGATTCTTCGAGCAGTTCACCATGAAGGTCCAGTTACATGAGTATCATCGCAGCCGTTCCTATGGGCTGGTGGCCGGCGAGGGCTGGCGAAGTATGAACACCGTTACGGTCCGGACCAACAAGCCGTGGGCTGAGGCGATTTAACCATCGCCACTTCCCTCCCCCAGGAATTCCTGGATGGCTTCCCCGAATCCCCGGATGACGTGCTCGACCTGTTCCCTGCCGTATTCCTCGCTGATGCCATTGCGGGGATCGAGCGCGTCAAAGCTGTACCAGATGTCCTTGAATTCGGGATTGTACCCTTCGTCCTCGTTCAGATAGGGATGTCCGAGATAGGACGGGGCGAGTTGATCGCGGTCTTCGGGAAGGTTTTCGGGATGAACGGTGCCCGGCGCGGCGACAGCGGTTACGGAGCCTTCCCATTTGTCCGCGTGTATCCAATGGTTCTTGAGGAGCGGTTCGCTTTCTTTGCCCGGTTCGATGTAGAAGAAAGTCATCGTCTTTGCCGGCTCGACAAGTGATTTCCGCCGGAGCACATTCTGCCGGTAGACCTCCTCGGCCTCACGGCAGTATTTCGGATTCGGGCCGTGGCCGGGCATGAGGATGATGTTTCTGAAACCGTAAAGATGGATGGAAAGCATTGTGCGGGCGATGAGATGCACGAAGCTTCGTTCCTGTTCCTCTTTGCCGAATTCCAGGGGATCATTTGCCGGCTCGCCGTCGTCCGGCTGCGTGGGGCACTCAGAGCCCGGTGAGCCGTCGTTGTTCTGAAGCGGAAAAGCCTCGGCATAGGCTTCGGGCACCTGCATTTCTTTGCAGTAGGTTTTTCGCCATTCAGCGCGGCACTCTTGGAGGATGTAGCGTACGTCGCCGTAGTAAATGGGCGGGAACACGACACCGCCAAAGCGTCGTGCCGATTCTTCGCCGATGTGGGCTACGGTAAGAAAGTCCGTGCCGAAAGGCATGTGCGGGCCGTGCCATTCGAGTGTGCCGACGCCAAGGTAGGCGAGGCTGCACTCGTTGCGCCGGGCAACCACCATCGGAGGGACCATCCGGTCGAATCTGACTTCGTCCATTTCAGGCCTCCTTGAGGTCGTCGATGTTGTCCACGATTTTCTTCATGGCATCGACGATCAACTGCATGTCCCTTTCGTCGCAGGGCGGGGAAAGGTGCTGTTGGCCCAGGCAGAATTCCCTCTCGGCCATGGCCTCGCTCACGGGAAGGTCGCCCTTGCGGTAGACCGGCGGATTCTCCACATGCGGGCAGAGGAAGGGGCAGCCTTTTCCGAAGACATTTCTTTCCTGAAAGATGGTCCGCAGGTGGGTCGGTCCGCCGGCCTGGATCGGTTTGCTTTCCGGGGCGAACTGGTAGTTGGCGTCCTTGAGGTAAGCGACCGCGTAAACGCCTTCCGCATTCAGCGCCTCACAGAAGCGATCCCGTGAGACACCGTGGACTTCAGGGTCCCACAAGCCGGTGTAGTAATGGTAGACGTGCTTGAATCCGGGCCGAACGTACGGCGGCGTGATGCCGGGGATCTCCGAAAGCTTCTCGGAAAGGAAGTCGCAGTTGCGGATGCGCGCATCGGTCCGCACGTCCGCATCCATGAGCTGCGCGAGCGCGTCCTGGCCGACGGCTCGTGTGTTATCACCGATGCCGCCCATGGAAGCGTACTTCAGCACTTCCGGGTCTTTGGCCACTCCAGCGATAACAGTCGGATGCTGGCCGGCCAGCAGGGCACGCTCGTAAAGCTTCTGATCATTTGTCAGGTAGGCACCGCCGCCAGCACTCGAATAGATGGGCTTCCCCGCCCAACTGAAAGCGGTCATGTGAGCGATGTTGCCGACTTTGACACCGTTGATCTCTGAGGTGGAAGCCTGGCACGCGTCTTCGATGACGAGGATGCCGTGCTCTTCGGCCAGTTCCATCAGTTCCGGGATTGGCGCCGGGTGCCCGTAGAAATCGACGGGGAGGATCGCCTTTGTTTGCGGAGTGATCTTGCGCCTCGCATCCTCCACGTCCATCGTCAACGTCTTCGGATCGATGTCAGCGAAGATGGGCACTGCGTTCACACGTAGAACGGCACCCGGCGTGGCGACCCAGGTGTAGGACACCGTGAGAACTTCATCGCCCGGCCCGCATCCAGCCGCGTAAAGGCTGGAAATCAGAGCCGCGGTCCCGGAGCTGACGCATTGAGCGTGCTTCGCCCCCGTATATTCGCACAACGCGTCCGCAAGCTTCTTCCTCACCCACGAAGAGCGAAGGTCGCGTCCGTCGCCTAGGGTTTTCGGTCCGCCGAGAAGGGCCAGTTTACTCATCTTTAAAACTCCGGTGGTGGGGAAGTGCTGTCGGGTGTCCGGACAGAGGTCCGCGTTCCCGCTTCTTGTGGCCTGACACCTGACACCTCAAAAAACTCAAACAGCCAATTCCGACCGCGCGATCATGTCGTCCTGGAAACCCCTGTCCAGCTTGGTGAAGTAGGCGCTGAAGCCGCCAACCCTCACCATGAGCGATTCGTATGCCTCCGGATTGCGCTGCGCTGCTTTCATGTCCTCTGTGCTGGCGATTGAGATCTGGACCTGCTGCCCGCCTTCACGGAAGTAGACCTCGATGACCTGCCCCAACCTCGTTGCGCCGTCTTCACCCCGGACAACGTCTTTGGGAAAACGGAGGCTGAGCGCGAGCGGGCCGTGCGCTGCGCGATGCGGAAGCTTCGCGGTCGACATCAGAGTGGAGGTGAGGCCGCTGACGTTTCTGCCCTGGGCGGGGCCGGCACAATCGGCGACCGCTTCGCCTCGACGCCGACCGTCCGGGGTCGCGCCCGTCTGCCTGCCGTACATGACCGCGCCGGACCAGCCGATGATGTCCATCCCCCAGGGGCCGCCAAAGACAGTTTTGTGCGTCTTAATGTGCTCATTCACACGGCCCACTTCTGCGACTGTCGGCAAGTCCCCTTCATCTGAATCGTTGCCGAACTTGGGCATCCGGCGAAGAAGGAAAAGTCGGATCGGCTCGGCATCCTCCCAGTCTCGATTGAGGATTTCGACCAGCCTGGACAGCGTGATGGCCTTCTCCTCGAAGACGCCCTGCTTCACGGCAATCAACGAATCGGTGACCGTTGTCAGGCCGACCATATCCACCATTCCTTCGCTGTAGTCTGTGCCCCCTTCGTGCCAGTCCAGTCCCCGCTCGACGCATGAGTAGCTGAACAGCGATCGCAGAAAATCGAAACTACGGCCGGCGATTCGACTGCGCCGTTCGTTGATAGACTCGATGGACTCGCTGATGTGATGATCCATCTGGCGCTGGTACGCTTCTTCAAAGTCATCAAACGATTGAAAGGACTCCGGGCTCCCCGTTGCCGGGCCGCGGGTTTCTCCGGACACCGGATCGACGCCGTTGTTGAGCGCCCATTCGAGAGGCTTGGCTGAGTTGATGACCACGTCTTCATAATTGCCGTGTCCCCGGCCGTGAGGATAGACCTGTCCGCAGCCGACGAAGGTGTAGTCCCGTGCATGTTCGAGGAAGACGCCTCGTTCAAGCATCGCCGGAATGACCGCCTCATCATTCACAAATGCGGGATAGGTGGCACCGCTCGCCACACAGTCGCATGCCGCACGAAACAGTTCCGGCGAGATACCCGGGTGCCATCTGAGAGCCGTGCGCGGCGAGAGCAGACGAAGCCGCTTGATGGAGCTGACGCACATGAGAGACAGCTCGTTCGACGCATCCGAGCCGTCCGGAAGTTGGCCGCCGATGGTCGCGCCATAGGCGGTCTTTTCCTCAAACTTGAGCCAAAGGCAATCAAGAATCTCCTGCGCTTCGTCCCGGCAGATAACTCCTCTCTCCAAATCCTGCTTCAGGAATGGATACAGGTACCGGTCGATAGGGCCGGGCGAATCGTGGCCGCAGATGAGGAAAAGGAGGTAGAACAGTTGCACCGCTTCGTGAAAGGACTGGGGCCGATCGTGGGCAATGGATTGGCAGACGGAAGCGATGTGTTCGAGCTCAACACGCCTCTCGAATGTGTCGGCCTCCTCTGCCGCTTTTCGGGCGGACCTCGCGTGAGCCTCGATGGCGCCACTGATGCCATCGAGTGCATGAAAGAGCCCTTCATACCAGGGTTCGCATTCCGGTCTTGTTGCCATCTGTGCCCTGCGGCACGAGTTCACATATTCCCGCATGCCAGCCAGCCCCAGCGTCAGGCCCCGTTCCCACGCCAGGGACGAGTGACACGTCAATGGAAGGTGTGGCCTGTTTTCAGCCAACCATGCTTCCCAATACGTTTCGATTTCGGCGATGCGACCACTCGCGTCCGGATGGTCAGCCTTGACCGATTCCAGCCGCTGCCCGTTCAGCCGGATGCCCGTCTGGAACGGCGTAGACATACTGGTGACCACGGGGGAAAGAGCGTTGTTGCCGATGATCAACTCGCCTGGCTTGATGACCGGCCTCGCTGCAATCAGTTCCGCTTTCTGCGCCCGCGCAAAACGGACTCGGTCATCCATCCCTTCCCCTTCAATCCAGGCTTCATGAAATGGCTCCGCCCAGACCAGTTCAATCGGGTCTTTCAGGTGCTTTCTCAGCGTTTCGATACGATCTGTTGATTTCAGAATTTCCACTGCCATTGCTTGTGTGCTTCCTTTGCTGTTCAAGACGTTTCTGAAAACCTCATTCACCGTTGGGACGAGCCCAATGGGGTCTTAATATCGTGCCGTGTATTATCCTGACCGCCCGTACTTTAGCGACCTGACAGGATTACCCACGGCCATCTTCGCACGCGATCTGAAGCTCCCCCAAAGACGCCAATGATGAGAATGCTTTCAAGCTGTGTTATCGCCGCCCTGGCCCTGATTCATCCGAAACTGTCCGACGGGGAACCTCTGTCCAATCTACTGCCGAATCCTGGATTTGAATCTCTCGCCAAAGATGGATCGCCCGCAGGCTGGTCGTCGGGCTTTTTCCGGGGCGAGGGGACTATCAAGGTGGTGACGGGCAAGAGCCATTCGGGCCGGCGGTCGCTGATGATGGCAGGCCTCGGAAATGCAGCAGGCCAGTGTTTTGTGAGCAAGCCGATCAAAGTGAAGGCAGGTCATCGCTACCAGGCGGACGCATGGGTGAATTCCACCACGGGCAGCGCTCAGATTCAGATTCGATGGACGAACAAAGGCAAAGGGGCTCCGGAGCAGTATTCGATCAACATGTTCCGGCTCGACCCCGGCCGGTGGTACCAGTTGTCGAAACTGAAACCGGAAAACTGGAACGCCTATCACCGGCTGGGAAAGAAGCTGAAACTGGCAAAGCTGAAGCCCGACCAGTTTCTCTTCGGCGATGCCGCCGAAGTCCGGTTCTACGTCTTCTGCAGTGCCAACGCGACCGTTTACTACGACGACCTGGTTTTGCAGCCTGTTGGAGAAGACAGACCCGCATCCGCCATCGATGAAGATGCGCGGGCGGAATACAAACGCCTTCTGATCGAGAAGGACGTCCACAACTTCAACAGGCCCATCCCCAACAAGCCGGTCGTCATCGAATCACCTGACTGGGACACCATCCAGGAACTCCCTTCTGAA
This sequence comes from Planctomycetota bacterium, assembly GCA_030740295.1. The sequence continues at coordinate 7,437 of JASLXP010000559.1, read as the reverse complement.
TTCCCGGATCATGGTGTGAGTATCCGGGACGGATGCTTCTTTCGGAACGGGAGGCACAGATTCTTCGTCGGTGTGGAATCTTCCTTTCCCCGGCCGGGCATCATGAAACTTCTGGGCGTGAAGGTGCATGCCATGACGGGCACCTCAACCTACGGCAACAACTGGACGGTGACGAAGGATGAAGGTGACCGGATTCGCGTGTCCTACCGTGAGTGGGTGCCGCTGGCGCCGAAAGTTCGCGATTCCATTCGCTACGGATTCCTGCCCATCGTTCAGACGATCAACCACGCCCGTGCCGCTCTCATCGGCCGATACGGCCGGCCCGACCTGGTAGTAGACCAGGGGCACTTCATCGCCTATTGCCCGGACCAGCCGATCCCGCGCAAGCTGCGGGAGAATTTCTGGCGCTCGATCCTCGCCCGGTGCCGACCTTATCCCATTCTTGGATACGAACACTTCAATGAGCTGGGCTATATGTGCTATTGCAGGCCGAGCCGGGATCGGTTCAAGGCACTGATGCAGAAGAAATATGAGACTATCGAGCGCGCCAATTCCGCGTGGGGCACGACCTTTAAATCGTTCGAAGAGGCCGACCCGCCGTATCGAAAAGGAAGCAACACGGCCGAGCACATCGTGCCGACGGGCTTTTCCCGTCCCATGTGGGCCGACTGGGTTCGCTTTACCGAAGAGCATTTCGGCGAGGCCATGTCCGATCTGATGGTGGCCAGCCGGAAATGGGATCCTTCACCGAACCATCTGCGCGGCATTCAGAGCCATCATCTGATACGGCTCGACTACGTGGGAGTCGGCGTCAACCCGATACTCAAAAGCCGAACCGAAGACTTCTACGGCTACGAAGTCGGACAAGGATTCTTTCCGCAGGAACCTGGAAACGAAAACGCGAACGAGATCATGGCCTCTTTCGTCGGGCTCCCGCTCTATGGTGGGGTTGTGCGGGGCATTACGGAACACCAGCCGGTCGTCAATCTCGAAGGCGGCATCAGGCAACGGGGAGTGAAGTACAACGCCGAGATCATGGACAGGATTTCGTTACTCCCGGTCCAGGGAGAATGGAACCTGAAGACCGACCCCGAAAAGCGCGGCCTGAAGGAGCGATGGCACAGCCCTGACCACGATGACACTGATTGGCAGGCCGTCCCCATCAATGATGTCTGGGATAAGCACGGCCATGAGAATTACGACGGGTGGGGCTGGTACCGAAAGGTAACTGAAGTGCCCGCCGCGCTGAAGGGAAAGCGCCTTTGGTTTAACGGCAAAGGGCTCGACGACGCCGGCACGATTTACATAAACGGCAAGGAAATCGGTACGTCCAGGGGGTGGAACAGAACTTTTTCCTTCGATATTTCTGCTGCCCTGAAGTATGGCCAACCGAACACCTTCGCCATACGGATCATTGATACGACCCTTTACGGCGGGCTGCGCTTCTATCTTGGAGTAAACGATTTCGACATCATGCGCCCGAACCCGGTCACCCGCGGCATGATGCGAATGTATTTGTGGAATCACGTCATCCACGGGCTCGATGTCTCCGCGCTCTCCTACTTCTATTCGGCCGAGTCCCATCCGGGCTCCCTCTTCAGCCCGTACAAATGCAGCGCGGAATCGCTTAAGGCAATTGCCGAAACCGAAGTTGAAATCAGTTCTGTTGGTGACACTGTCCTGCCCAAGCCGCGCATCGACGGCCAGCTCGCAATCGTCTACCCGCTCGAGACGTTTCGGGCCTATGTGCCTGAAAACTCGAAGAAATGGATCAGCTACCACGCAACGAGGGATTTTCTCCGCTATCTGGTGCCTCTGTTCTGCAGCGACGTCGATGTTGACGTGCTGCACACAAAACATCTCCTCGAAGGGCGCGCCAAAAACTATCGCGCCATTTTCCTCCGGCAGTACGAACGCGTGCCGCCGGGCGTCCTGGAAGCCGTGGAGAATTATGTCCGAGCCGGCGGCGTCCTGGTCGTCGATTACAACTCGCTCAAGGTGGATGACCTCTGGCACAAGCCGGTGGATGCGGAAAGTCTCACGGGCGTAAAGGTCACGAAAATGAGGACAGATGAGGAGAAGGTCGGCAATTTTCTGACCGTGCCGCGGCATGTGAACGGTACGACGGGCGCCCAGGTGGAATTGGGAAAGGCGAGGCCCGCCATGTCCTTCGATGATGGCAGTTGCGCGATTGCCTGGCGCCGTCTGGGACGGGGCAAGGTCTATTTCATCGCCGCCGAAATGTCCTATGACGGATTTTCCGGTTTCGTCGAACGCATCGTTGATGAGACTCGATCAGAATCTGAGATCGTCGTACGCAAGCCAGACGGTACGCGGCTCCGTTTCTGCGAAAGCCATCTCTTCGGCCGCGATGGACGCTACGTCGCCGTCATCGAAAACTACGGAGGCGGAGACGAAGAGATTCTCGTCAAGCTCCCCGTGCTACCTCGCGGGGAGTACACTGTCCGCAATGTTGACACTCGTGAAACATTATCCCCTGAAGGAAAGACTGACTTTACCAGGCGGGCTCTGAAGCGTGGCTTTAATGCGGCCATTCGGCCCCTCGACCCCCTCGTCCTCCTTATCGAGTCGGTGAAACTGACGCCAACACCTTTGCCAGGGCTGACCCCGGAGCGCAGTGCCCGGCTTGACGCGATCTGGGCGAATCGGGAGGACTTTCACACCCGCGTCCTCTTTGAGGCGAACTACCCCCGGATAGACATCCCATCAACCGCTTTACTGTCGGCCCGCGCCATGCTCAACGAAGCCGGCTACCAGTGGCAACTGGCGATCAGCCACTACACGAAGAACGGGGGCCTAATCAAATGCTTCGACGGCAGTAGAATCAATGAGCACCGCCTGGAAGAATTCGGTGTCCTCGTCATCCCGAGCATGCAGGTCTGGGCGCACGACTTCAAACCTGCCGAGGACGCAGCTATTCGCCGCTATGTCGAGAATGGCGGCGGTGTATTATTCCTTGGCCGATCCTTCGACCGCCGCGGCGGCTTTAAAGCCCTGAACCAGTTCGGAATCAAAGATACCAACGACATGGTCATGGACAGGGAACATCACATCGACGGTGACCCGTACTACATCACCTACACCGATCTGGTGGAGCATCCGATCACTGACGGCGTCAAAGTCTTCCAGTCCCGCGGAGGATCACACATGCTTCCTGGAAAAGATTCGCAAGCGATCATTCGTGCTTCAAAGTCAGCGGTCACCCGCAGCGGAAAAGTCAGTGAGCCCGTAATATGTGTTGTCAAAAAAGTTGGAAAAGGCCGCATCGCCGTCGTCGGCGACCACCGCTGGACCGATCCTGCATTTCTGAAGCAAGGAGACAACGCTCGCCTGTGGATGAACCTGATCGACTGGCTGAGCGGGCGAAACGCATTGGGAAAAGATGGAAACTGAAACTGGGTCTGCCGGCGCACAGGGGTCTTTCAGAACCGCACAGTGTATTATCGTGTCTGAGTCCTGACTGCTCATACTTTAGCGACCTGAACAAGATGACGAAGCATTCCGTAATTCTCATCGGGCTGATCCTGTTCGTGAATACTCCCGGTTGGGCAGAGATTGCTCCCCAGTACCTGTACCACCTCGAATTCGATGACGGCTTCTTCGGCCCTTTCAAGAAGCCTGGCAGTAAATGGAACATCGAGAAAGGTGCGCTCTTTCAGGAGAACCTGGCAAAGCAGTACGTGGCTGTCTATCGAATCGGCCATCCCACCTGGAAAGACTATGAAGTGCGCATGCGGGTCAAGTTTCTCAGCACACAGGTCAGCCCTGACTGGATGACCATCTTTGCTGTGAAGCTCTGGAACGTAAGGGTCGACTGCCTGCCGGGAAGAATCTCGATCTGGTATACCCGCCCCGGAGAAAAACGATCGAGCGCAGTCCACCGTCGTGAGAATTCCTTTCGTGTTGACCCGAATCACTGGTACGACATCCGCCTGAGATATTCTCGATCCAGAATCGCCGCGACCATAGACGGAAAGGTCTGGGCCGAACTGACCGAAGTGCCTCCCAAATCAGCCAGAGACAATCCAATGACGATTTACTTTGGCAACCTGAAATGTGCGCTGGATTACTTCCGCGTGGTGGATATGGAAAAGACTTCAGTCGTCGAGTGATCAACGAACGAGAAAAGGCAACGATAACATGGGCTCTCCGCTAACCACGCTTCTCACTGGCTTACTTCTCCTACCATCCCTCCTCACCGGAGAGGAGGAGGTTGAAGTACCGCGCATCACCATCCCCGCGGCCTGGTATCATCCGGCGCCCGATGGCCAGTGGCATGGGAGCCCGCCGGAATTCAAGAGGGAATGGGGTTGGACCCAATTTCCAAAAACCAGCAATTTTGTGCTCCGTGAGGGAGGTGAGCCAGGCCAGAAAACGGAGATCCGGCTCTACTACACACCCAAGACTCTTTACATCGCGGCCATTCTCCACGACGCGCACATTGACAAACTTGTCCGTGGGGTATCGCCGCTGAACTTCCCTAAGGACGCCCCACTCGAATGGCTCGCCGATGTCTTCGAAGTGTTCATACAGCCTGACCTTTCTTCACCCATCTATTATCAACTGGGCGTCAATCCCAATGGAGCAAGATTCGATCAGGTGAAGGGGAAAGGCGCCCCGGTATCCGTAGATGGGAGCGGATGGGACGGCCGGTGGCGCGTCGGCACGAAGATACTCAAAGATCGCTGGCAGGTGGAGATGGCGATTGAGCTCGCGTCCCTGGGGCTCTCCGGTGATCTGCGGGGAACTCCAATGCGGGGAAGCGAAATGGGAATTACCTTCTGCCGGAGCGCAGGCCATTGGAAGGAGCTGTCATCGTGGGGCGTGGCGGGCACATGGCATCGCACTGACAAATTTGGCCGAATCGTCTTTGGCCCTCGACTCGACCGTGCTTCCTGGAAAAACCATCCTCTCGACCCCGACGATGTTATCGTAAATGACATTGACAGCGGAAGCCCGGATCTGGGCAAGTATGAGCTACAGGCCACTCTGGCCAATCCCGGCCCGAAACCGATGAAACTGCTGGTGAAGCTTACCGTAGGCGATACGAGGGCCTGGTCCCTTGACCCGGTCAAAGTGATCGAGTCCGCGGAAGAGATTGAGCTGCCTCCGGATTCCCATCGAAAGATCAAGATGGCCTACGAGGTCACCGAAGGTCGCGGCCGGGATAAGACGCTGACTTTCACTGTGAGGCGTCCCGAATACCAGGGGCCGAGCTATCATGCAGTTTGCCGCTTCAGAATTTTTCCTCTGAAGAAAAAAGTGGCAGAGATGCGGGGAACATTGGAGCGCATTCAAGAGGAGTGTGACAAAGCCCGGGACCTGCCATCAGCCATTCAGGCAAAAGAACACTCCCGGAAGATCCTTGAGGGCCTCGAGGAAATCTCAGCATCGAAGGCTTCTCCGGCCAATGCAATCCTGAAGGCAAAGACCGCAGAGAAAGAGACGGCAAAGCTAAGGTTGCTTTTCGCTAATCGGATACGGCCCCGCATCTATGCACGCGCCGCAGGAATGAAGAACCCCGGTTTCTTCGTCGGCACTGCTCTGGCAACCACGAAAGTTTTTCCCGATGCTCCCTTCGAGGGACAGATGGGCAAGCCGGTGAAGATCTCTCTGGCACGGAACGAAAGGCAAAGCTCGCAATTCGTCATCCTCGCCACAAGCAAGGACCTGAAGGAGGTCCGTTTCAGGGTTCTGACGGAGAAGCCAGGCCCGGTTTCCTTCGAGACCTTTCGCGTGGGAACAGTCAGCATCGATACGTCACTCCCGGTGCGCAACGGTGCCTGGCCGGATCCACTTTACCCAACAGATCGGACGACCGCGAAGTTCGGTGTGCCCCAACCCGTGATTGTCACGGCCCACGCCGGCCCGGAAACTCCGTCAGGAATATATCGAAGCCGCTTGCGTTTCGAGGCCGAGGGCTTCGATTCAGTCGAGATTCCCTTTGACATCGAGGTCTACGACTTTGCGCTGCCGCAACGGATGTCCCTGTTCAATGAGATCTGGTGGGATTCCGTTCGGCCCGGTGTCTATTACAACCGCATCACTCCGGAGCTCTTCGAGAAATTCTGCCGGCTGGCCTCGGATTACCATGCGGTGCCAGGTATCGACTTCTTCACCGTTCAGAGAAACCTGAAGTTCGTCAAAAAGCCCGGAGAGCCACTGGGCCTTGATTGGACCGATGTCGACCCTTATCTGAAAATCATGAGGAAATATGGACGCCAAAGACAGAACATCAACTTCTCACACACTTGGACCCACTGGCCGGGGTTCTTCGCTAAATCCGTTTATTACTTCGTGCCCGGTCGCAGCCAGGCCCGGCATTACCGAAGCCCCAATCCCAATGCAGATTATGAGCGTTTCCTGAGATCCTCATACGACCATCTGCGGTCCCTGGGTTGGAAGGCGGACGATCTCTATTACGTTGGCGGCGACGAGCCCTGGTCCCAGAAGGTCCGGGACGAAATGCGGCCAGGCTATGAAATCGCTCGCAAGGTCATACCCGAGCTCCGCCGTTCATCAGCCGCCGCTCACCCCGGAATGAAAAACATTGACGATATCATCGATATCTGGTGCCCCCAGGTGCGTGAATTTGACCCGGCCGCATACCGGAAAGACTCCCGCGAGGTGTGGATGTACACCTGCGGGTGGAAGTTCCCGCCCTACCCCTGTTACAGCGTTCACGTCCCCGGCATGGCTGCCAGAATAACGGGGTGGGTCTGCCGGAAGTTCAACGTCACCGGTTTTCTCTACTGGGGCAGCAACGTCTGGGAAATCGGGAACGACATCAACCTCATGCGGGTGAAGCCACCGGCCGAGAAGCGATGGATCACGGACGGTTGGCGCCCGGCCCTCACAACCGGCGACGGCATCCTCTACTACCCCACCCCGGAAGGCCCCATCGCCAGCCAGCGTCTGCTCTGCATCCGGGACAGCACGGAAGATTACGAATACCTGACAATACTTCGCCGACTGGCAGCGGAAGCAAAGACGGCCCCAGAGCGGCTCGTAACGGAAGCCAGGGAACTTGCTTCAGTGCCCGACCGGATCGTCAAATCGACAACTGAATGGACACAAAACGCGAACGAACTCGAGGCCGTCCGCATTCGCGCGGCCGAGCTGATCGTGGCTCTGTCTGTTCACGCGAGGAAACGGTGACGCGAATACGCTCCTAACAGGGAAGCAGGCAGACTGTGACATGACAAGACGTGATCGAATCTTGACTGCCCTTAATGGTGGGATCCCGGATCGGCCGCCGATTGCTTTCGACGCGCATGGCAGTTCCCTCGATGGCATCCTTGAGCACTATGGCGCTAAAACTAAAAACGACCTCTACACCATCGCGGGCATCGATGGTTTCAGTGTCTGGTGCTGGAACGCGATCATGGGCAAGTACACCGGCCCGCCCAAATCCAC
>JASLXP010000558.1 GCA_030740295.1 Planctomycetota bacterium | reverse complement strand
GCGCAACCATTCAACCTAGCTGCCTTCGGCCGCAACCGCAGCTACGATAGAAATACCACGGATGGCAAGGCCATCCCACTGATGAAAAGTTTTTATTCTGTCTTCATCCGCGGGATGGCTTTGCCATCCGTGGTAATTATCTCCGCACTGCGCGGAGAAGTCACACCCACAGTCTCTAACTTGCGATCCCAGAAGTGGCGCAGATTTTCTGCCTGCAATTTGAGCAGTGCTCGAAAGATGTACTTCGAAACTTCTGCGCGGTGTAAGTGTCCTTTTCTTTGTCTTAATCCTCGTCTTAATCTTTGTCTTCTTTCAAGTCCTCATAATCTCAGATGGTTACGAACCAGAAAGTCAGGACGAAGATTAAGACGAAGATTAAGGCAAAGATTTTGGTAGCGGCCGATGGCTACCGTAAGAAATGACAGGTTGAAAGCCTGCCCACACACTAAACCGAATAAGTTGTCGCGAATGGGCATTCAGCAGCTTGTTTCTGAACGCCATGATCCGGGTTTGCGGACAGATGTTGGAGGGTCTTGAATACAGTCTCAGCATCATCGGGCGCGGCGATACCTTCGGCGATCTGCTCTGTTGTGAAGCCCCGGCCAGGATTTGCCTGCAGGTATGACATGATGCTGGCCTGCACCTCCAGGACGTCGGCCGCGGCCTTTTTGCCTGCCTCAACCCCGGGTTGATGATAGGCGTTGATGTTCACGAGTGTCGCGTAGAAGCCCACGGCCCGTTCATAAAGTGCGATGAGCTTGCCGACCGTTTCCGGGCCCGTTTCATTCATAGTGATGGTGATAGATTCTCGTTTGTTTTCATGAAGGGCCATCCGAGTTCCCTGATGAAAGCCGGAAAGGTAATCCCCCGAGGTCGCCCCCGGCTCGACTGCCATGGAGGCGCCCGCTCGATCCTTCAGGACTTCGATGAAGGTGACGAAGAAATTGTTTACTCCTTCCCTGAGCTGCTGGACGTAAGCGTGCTGATCGGTGGAGCCTTTGTTGCCATAAACGGCGATTCCCTGGTAAACGGTATTGCCCTTCACATCCTTTTCCTTGCCAAGGGATTCCATGACCAGTTGCTGGAGATACTTGCTGAACAACTCCAGCCGATCCTTGTAGGGAAGGATGACCATATCCTTTTTTCCTTTGCCTTTGCCCGCGTGATACCACATGAGCGCCAGCAGCATCGCAGGGTTCTGCATAACGTCGTGAGCTCGTGTAGCCTCATCCATTGCCTTGGCGCCATCCAGGACTGCCTGGATGTCAAGGCCCTGCAGGGCCGCGGGGAGCAGGCCGACCGCGGAGAGCTCAGAAGTCCGGCCACCGACCCAGTCCCACATGGGGAAGCGGGCCCGGAATCTGTTCTTCGTGGCGTATTGATCCAACTGGCTGCCCTTCTGAGTGACGGCTACGGCATGCTTGCCGAAATTCAGACCGGCCTGTTCATAGGCGTTCTGAGCTTCCAGCATGCTGTTTCGAGTCTCTTTGGTGCCGCCCGATTTGGAGATGACGATTGTCAATGTCTGGTCAAGTCTGCCTATCTGGCGAAGCGCGTTGTCCATGCCGTCAGGATCAGTGTTGTCGAAGAAATAGATGGCCATCTTGTCTTTTTTAGTCCCCAACGCTTTGGCGACAAACTGGGGGCCGAGCGCGGAACCGCCGATACCGACGACTAACAGGTTCTTGAACTTCTTCCCCTTCTCGCCAGCGATGCTGCCGGAATGCACATCCACTGCAAACTTCTTGATTTTCCTGAGGCAAGAGCTGATGGCGCTTCTGATTTCCCTGTTCGGCGCTTTGGTGGAATCACGTAGCCAGTAGTGCCCGACCATGCGCTTTTCATCCGGATTGGCAATGGCGCCGGCTTCAAGCTTGTCCATGGCCTTGAATGCCTTCTTTGCCTGGGCCTCCATGTCATCGAAAAACTCTGAAGAGAAATTCATTCGGCTGATGTCGACCGCCAGGCCGAGGCATGGGTTGCTGTAATAGTATTGCTTGAAGCGTTTCCAGAGCGCTTTCTTCGTCATCGTTCCCTCCGTTTGCATCGTGGAATTGAATGCCATCAGTGCTGGGACAATTTAGACGAATTGGTGAGCCAATGCGATCCAAATAGCCAGTGGTGACGATTTCAATAAAGTATGCCTCCCTCATCTAAGGAACGCGACAAAATTTCAATCATCGAAGCTCGAATGGAAGTCTTTCAGAATGTAGGTGAAGTGCCTTCTCCCATCTATCTGGGACGAAGCGTAACCGACCTGCTTGAAGAGACGATCCACGAGCATGAGTTTGACCATCTGTTTGTTGTTACGGATGAAGTTGTCGGCCGAATACATGGGAATGCACTGGGCGATGCGCTGCCGAAGGGCGAACATCAGTTTATAAAGTTCCCGGAAGGTGAAGCCTCAAAAAGCCTGGCCAACTTTGAACAGCTGGTGAAGAGGGTCCTTGATGCAGGCATCACCAAGCGGAGCATCATCCTTGCCTTCGGTGGCGGCGTCGTCGGCAACGTGGCCGGCTTCCTGGCAGGGACGCTCTTCCGGGGAATTCGATTCGCGCATATACCGACCACGTTTCAAGCACAGACGGACAGCGTGCTGAGCCGCAAGCAGGCCCTCAACTGCCAGGCAAAGAACATCATCGGCTGCTTCCACACACCGCTGTTCACATTCATCGATACTGCATTCTTGGAGACTGAACCCGACCGTTACCTGATCTCCGGAGTAGCTGAGAGTATTAAGAATGCGGTCATCAGCGACGAGACGTTTTACAACCACCTGATCGAAAACCTTTCAGAGAAAATGCTGCACGATCCGGAGGGTCTCCATGAGCTCGTATTGCGTTCCATCTTGACCAAGCTGGCGATCCTGCAACGGGATCCGTCAGAACAGGATGAAGCCCTGATCCTCGAGTACGGCCACACCCTTGCCCACGCGCTGGAGACGCTCGCCGATGGCGCGCTGACCCATGGTGAGTGCGTCAGTATCGGGATGGTTTTCAACGCACGCCTTTCGTGCATGCTCGGCCTGCTGCCCAAAGAACAGGAGAATGATGCGCGCAGCCTGCTGGAGCGTATCGGCTTGCCAACCTGCATCCCAGCGGCCATCTCGAGCGACCGGCTGATCGAGACGATGCGCTTCGATAACAAACGCCGAGGACACGAAGTGGAATTCGTCCTCCTCGAGGCCACCTGCCGGCCACACTTCACCCCAACCGGCTACTGCCGGCCGGTAGAGGAGACTGTTGTGGCGGAATGTATGGAAGCCTGCCGAGCGTAGAGGATTTGAGGCGGTGAAGACCCCGCTGCTACGATTATCTTCGCAAGACTCGGGCAAGTGATGATTTCAGACCCTATTGACTCCTGTCTTTCTTGATCATCTTCAGCGCGGTGGCGGCGGCCTTCCTTGCCGCCCCGTTTCTGTCTGTGGCCATCTTCTTCAAAACGGGTACGGCATCACTTGCTTTGCGGCCAAGCCCGCCGATGGCATAGGCACAGTACATACGAATGTCACCATCAGGATCTTTCAATCCTGCCAGAAGCGAAGGTATGAACTCAGTCGCGGCATCCCCGATAGTTTCCACTTTCATGATTGCCTCTAGCCGGAGCTCCTTCTCTTTCGAGAGGAACAGAGCTTTGCATGCCTGGACTTTGTGGGTCGGCTTTCCAACAACCATGATCCCGTAAAATGCCTTTTTTCTTGCCTCCTTGTCTTTGTCTTTGAGAACCACATCCAGCAACTTGATGGTGGCTTCGAGAGAATCTGCCTTCAGTTTTCCGATCGCGTATGCCGCTGCTGCTCTGACTTCTGGCTGAGAATCATCCATAGCCGCAACCAGGGCAGGCACGGCTGCCTCGCCAAGAGTTTCATAATCAGCCAGGTGAAGGGCAGCGTTTTCACGTTCCGTCTTGTCGCCGTTCTTCAACATGCTGATTTCCTCGTCGAACTTCACTCGATGAGGATCTTTGGGGCCGCATCCGATAACGAGGCTCAGAGCCAGCAGAATGCATAGAAGAGATTTTTCCCTGGCCGTTATTGCTGAATGTTGTGGCATAGCAATGATCCCGCATCCAACTCTCATAAGGCAATACTCCTCGCTTGGATGCATCAGTTTAAGAACGCTTTTCAAAAGCAGTCGGGCCGCCTTCATTGATCAGGTTACTGGCTCGTAGACTCGAAGAGATTATCGCTCTGTAGAATCTCTTCGGTAAGACCTGCTGTTCGCCATTTGAATCCCAGGCCGACCGTGCCCCGGAAGTTCTCATGTGTCACTACGAATCTGTATTTGGTTCCAGCGTCCAAGGTCCAGGTTTTCGGGATGGCGGCGTAATTGCCACCAGTCCACCAATTCCTGGTGTATGTCTCGGCCCCCTCTACCTCTTCGTTTGAATTGGAGTCAATCCACATCCACATCCGGTCATCCCATTTGCCTTTGAATTGGTAAGTACCGCTGACCGGGGCTTCGAGGAAACCATCAAACCTGGTGGTAAATCTGTTTGGATTCCCCCCACCATCCATGAGATTGTTCCAAAAGGAGGCATTATTGATGTCAAACTGAGACAGCCACTTCTTCTCGTAATTCGGTGCTGTCGGGTAGTTTAATTCCGCCCCGCTGACTGGAATGTATGCAAGCACATTACTCCAGACTTTAACGTCGAGGCCGGATTTGAATGCTCCTACGAACCCAACCTGGAAATGAAGATCCTGAAAGGCATACATCCTGTCGAGTTCCTCTGAGATTCCTTCAAATCTCAGGTGCCTCTTCGCATTCTCGAATAAGACGGGGGTGTCTTTTTTAGGAGTGCTGATCTTTAGAATGTTCTCTCCAGCAAATGTTTGCAGCACGGTATAGGAAGAGGGGACCCCAAGGCTATTAAGTGTCCTTGTCCCATCCGCGGGACACACGAATCTTTTTACAGATGCCAACTGACTTGACTGAATTCCCTGGAGATCTGATAGAAGTAATCTGGTGTAGTGGTCCGCATCGCTGTTCGTATACCCACGCCATTCAGCGGCGTATGTGACAAGGGCGGTTGCGATGTTGCGCGCGTTACCCCCACATCTGACCGCAAGCGCCCTTTGTTGCGCGCCCTGTAGTGCAGGTAAAATCAAGGTTGCGACGAGCGCGATAATGACTGCCACGACCAAGAGTTCAATAATCGTGAATGCAGATTCCGTCCTGGATGATCTGGTCCTCATGAAAGCTCCTTGTATATACATTCCATGTTCGGTCTGCGTTAATACACAGCTTCAAAATAATATCATATTGCCCTAAACAATGCATAGCCATTGGATTGAACGAGTTCTGTTGGAT
>JASLXP010000557.1 GCA_030740295.1 Planctomycetota bacterium | reverse complement strand
CGTGCTTCCTCCGTTTGCTCCACTTTCTGTGTTCTTTAATCAACGGCCGTAGATAGCGGTCTTCCGCCTTCAGCCACGCTGGATGAATCCCCTCGTAAAGGTTGCCCTTGATATCGTTGCTTTTCCTGAGCATCGTTGTCGTCCGGGTCCAGGTTGGAGTGTGAAAAACAGGCAGAGGGGACACCGTCTCGGCCATGTCTGGTTACACTGTTAGATCCGGTTACGGCATACGAGAGCGACAGGGAGTGATGAGTAATACTCACGTATTACGTCATGCGTAAGAGCGGCTTTGAGGTCAGCTTGGCTGTGGGGGGGATGCTCGATACCCGCTACTCTTCAAAACGCAGCGTTAGCCCATCCCTGCCATGGCCATCAGCATCGCCGCAAGGCCAGAGCCCAGGAGAAGCAGGACGCCGCATCCCTTCTTCCCTTTGGCGGTCCGCCGGGAGGCGACTGTCGCTTCCGCCTCTTCGTTATCTTCATCATCCTCGTCTGGATCTTCGACGGGCTCTCTTACTTTTCTTTTGGCCGTCTTCTTCGCCGTTTTTTTCGCGGCTTTTTTCTTGCTTTTCTTCTTTGCTTTCTTCTTCTTCGGCTTTGCTTCTGTCGCCGCTTCATCGTCCTCGTTCTGCATGGCCGTTACCTCGTCCAGCAGTTCCTGATAATCTGAATGGCGTTTCTTCGGATCCTTATCACACATCTTCTGGATCAGTGCCTCCGCAGCTTTCGGCAGCGCGGTGCCCAGATCCTTGCCTGATGGCAATGGGTCTCGAAGGTGCATGCGCACTATCTGGATGGCTGATGTGGAATCGAACGGACGCTTGCCGGTCAACATGTGCAGCATAGTGATTCCAAGCGCATAGATATCTGCAGTGAATTCTACATGCGCGGCATCCATGCTCTGCTCGGGGGCCATGTAGTAGGGAGTGCCGAGACCAGTGCCCGTGGCGGTCACCCCGAATTCCTCCTCGGTATTCTTTGCCAGACCGAGGTCGGCCAGCTTTACCACGCCCGACTGGGTGAGCATGATGTTGTCGGGCTTGATGTCACGGTGGATGAAGTTCCGCTCTTTAGCGTACTGGAGTGCCTTCACAACATCGCCAACGATCCGAAGCGTTTCTGCGTACGGAATCTTCCCCTCGCGTTTTATCTTCTCCTGGACACTCTCGCCGTCCACGAATTCCATGGAGAAGTAGTGCCGGTCGACGTCCTCGCCGATGTCGTAGACGCCGATTATGTTGGAGTGATTGAGTGCCGCCGCGGCCTGTGCTTCACGTTTGAAACGTTTGACGTAGGTCTCGTTCTCCATCGCCTGAGGAGAAATAACTTTGAGCGCAACTTTGCGATTGAGCTTGTCCTGGATGGCCTCGTAGACCATTCCCATGCCGCCCTGTCCAATTTTGCGTACGACCTGGTATTCACCGATGTATACGGTCTTGGTTTCAGGGGGCGGCTCGGGTGGCTCGTCCGGTACTCTGACCACAGTCCGACACGAAGGGCAACGAACTTTCTTGCCCTGCAACTCGTCTTTACACGATAAAATCTTGCCGCAATCTGAACATGGGAATTGGATGGGCATGCTTCCCGGACACTCTCGTTGTCGTTCGCTTTTGAAAGCGAGAGAGTCTAATGCGGTTGTCGCAAGTGAACAACAGATCCGGCCTGGCGTGATTGCTGCACTACGGTCATCTTCATAGAATCCCGCCCTTCACATTTACTGAATCATCGCCAAAAAAATGATGCGAACAATATCTACACTCATTCTTCTGACCTCGGCCCTGCATTCTGAGACCAAAGAGACGAAATACGCCGCGAAGAATCAGGTGGTCGCCGTTGTCAATGGCAACGTCATCACCATGGCCGACGTGCGGCACGGGATGCCAAAACAGCAGAAGCCTGCGGACGCGCCGAGAACGGAATGGCTGCGATACCGGCTTGGGATGTTCAAGAAGATTCTTGAATCACTCATAGACAGGAAGCTCCTCTACCAGGAGGCCAAGCTGGCCAACATCGAAATCATCGAGGCAAGCCTGGAGCGTGAGATCGAGCGCCGGCAGCGAAGCAGCTTTGCATCTCGAAAAAAGCTGCACGAATACCTCAAGAAACTTGGCGTGAGTATGCGCGTGTTCCGACTGCAGATTAAAGAAGACTTAATGGCCCGCGAGATCATCCGGCGCCGTATCGAGCTCGATCGCACCGTCTCACCCAGCGAGCTCCTCAAGTATTACGAAGACAACATCAGCGATTTTACCCAGGGTGAAAAGCGGCGCCTTCGCATCATCATGATCCCTGACAAGGTGGAGGGCAACAGCGGCGCGGCATTCGCAAAGAATCTGGTGGCGATCCTCCGAAAGAAGCCGTTCGATTTCGCCAGGCTGGCCAAGATGCACTCGAAGGGACCGGCCAGCGATGAGGGCGGTGACATCGGTTGGATCGAACGTGATCGGGGTTTTCGCAAGGAACTTCGTGAAGTCGGCTTTTCACTGAAAAAAGGTGACATTTCCGATCCCGTGCCTCTGGCGGGCGGGTACTTCATTATCAAGGCGGAGAACATCTCGCCCGGCCTCGTTCTGAGCTTCGACGATGCCCAGCCACGGATCCGCGAAAAGATCCAATCAGAACGCTACAGCAAGGATCGGCGCAAACTGATAGACGATCTGAGAGAGAGGGCCTATGTGGTGACGTTTCTCCCGGACGCGGATCTTCTGATGTAAAGGCGCTTCGATCCGAATTCCCAGCCAGTTCCTTCCCACCTGTGCTACGCTCGTTATAATCAGCCCCTGATTCTTCGGAACAGAGGAAGGACACATGCCCATTGAAATCCAATGCGCCAATCCTCAGTGCGCGCAGGGGATGGCCGCGCCGGATGAGCAGGCTGGCCGGCAGGTCGCCTGCCCGGCTTGTGGGTTCGTGAACAACGTCCCGGCAAAACAGGTTTACGCGCAGGCGGTAAGAGTCGAGCCGGCACAGACCACCGCAGATAAGGTCCGCTCGCGCAGGGGACGTTCACAATCGAAAAGCAAGGCTGTGCCGGTCATGCTGCTCCTGCTTCTCGCGTGTGGCGGCGGCGGCTACTTTTATATGACTCAGAATCCTGCCGCTCCTCCCGACCCAAAGCCCACAGAAGTTCCGACCACGCCCAAACCGGAGCCAAAAGCAGGTTCCTCAGCGCAGGATCAACTGTTCTCCGAGCTTCAGGAATTGGACCGTTTTGCAGCAAGGAACAAACGAAAACCTGCCAGAGCGATCCAGAAGTACGAAGCTTTCCTGAAAAAGAGCCCCAACGAAATCCTGGCCAAACGTGCCAGGCTCAAGATGGAGGAATTGAAGAGCCACTTGAACAAGGATGCCCAGGCCGAAATCTACCGGAGAAAGAAACGGACCGCTGAGCTGTTGAAGGATTGGAGGCTCACGCAAGCACTGTCCATCTGGAAGGACTTTCCCCCGAAGCACGCACCTAAGGTGCAGGATCAGATCGACAGCCAGATTGGGATCATTGGCCAGCAATCCAATGAATATGCGGCACACCTCGAAACCAAAATCAAAAAAACCATGCGCAAGAGCCCTTTCGATCTTTCCGACGAGGAGAAAGAACAACTCCAGATCACCATCGGGCACGCCGAGAAGATCAGGGACAGATTCAAAGGGACATTCCTTGAACCAACTCAGGAGCTCAAACTCACTTCTCTCGTCAGAACCATCGAAAAGAAACTGGACAGCACTGCTGTGGATGCTGATCAAGAGCAATCCAGCAGAAGGCTGAAAGAGATGTGGGGCGCGTTATCGAAAACGGCAAAGGAAAGGAATTTCGAAGCAGCGATGGATCAACTCAAGGAGCAACAGTTGGCCATCGGAAAGGACCTGTACTTTCGCCTGAAAAAGGATGTGGAGGTACTTCAGACCGCGTTCGAGACTGCTTACGGACGGATAGATCGCCTGGTTGGCAAAACCACAAGACTGAACGGCCGGCCGGTCAAGATCGGAGAGGTCCGGGACGGAAAGCTCTACTACATTGGCAAGGAGACCGAGAAGGCCTACGAACCATCCCTCCTTGAACTCGGCGAAATCATCAAGCTGTGCAAGGAAGACCCGCCGACGGACGACACGGTCTATAGAGAGACATTGTTCAGCATCTATTTCGGTTCAGCCGCTGGAGCCCGGAACGCAATACTGAAGGCCAGAAAATCAGGCTTTAGCTGGAAGCCCTACGAATGGCGCGTCATTCCGGCCATCATCATCAAGACGGTGCCGAGTGGCGCGAGCGTTTCCGTCAAACCAGGCAAGTCAGACACCCTGATGCGAACGCCCCTTCGCCTGGAGGGCGAGCACAGAAAGACCTACACATTTGAGATATCCAAGCAAGGTTATTTCCCGCAGACGACAAGAGTGAAGACCCAGACAGGTGGACAGACCGTTGTTGACCTGAAACTCGAAAAGACTTACCTGCCGGAATGGATGGCAAGAGATTTTGAAGTGCCGCTCGAGCTCAAAGACCTGTACGGCAATCCAGTCAGCCGAGGCCGCGGTTACAAACTTGATTTTCCCAAAGAAATCCGGAGCAAGAAGTCAGGCACTTATCTTGTGCTCGTCCCTCGCTTTCCGCAGTTCTATCTGGGCAAGTATGAGATTACGCTCCGTGAATGGGCCTACTACGTAAAGAAGTCAGGCGTTCGGACCTCCGCAGAGGAACAGGGCCACTCAAAGGTGTACGACGGCAGGTCATGGCTCATAAAAAAAGGCGCAAACTGGCGAAGGCCAGGCATAAAACAGAACACCAGCAGCCATCCTGTCCTGCATCTGAGCAGCAAAGACATTATTAAATATGCCGACTGGATCCGAACGGAGAAAGGCCACTTTCGAATACCCACTTACCACGAGTGGGAATTCGCCTGCCAGGGAGGTACCGGCGCGCATGATTATTATTGGGAGGGTGGAACGAAGGCTGCAGGCAAGCATGCCAACGTGGCGGACATGTCGTTCAAGAAAAGTCTGTTGTCCGTTCGAAATAAGAACGTCTTTGAAACCAAGGATTACGCCGTATTCACCAGGGACGTCGGCAAATACATGCCAAATGGATATGGCCTGTACGACATGATTGGCAACGTCTGGGAGAAATGCCGGTCGCTACCGGACCAAAAGTATTATTCAAATTACTCCCGCGGCGGAGCCTGGGATACGGGTCCCTCCCTTGCGACAATTATTCCCATTAAGAAGTCATATTCGTATACGGATCGTTTCTATCGCGCTAAGACGAACGATACCTCAGGCGGCCGCCTGCTCTTCGATCTGAAAGAACCGGAACCAGTGCCGTTTGAGTGAGCCAGCATCATTCTGGTTGGAAAAAGTATACCGTTGGCCGGCTTGGCGCTGAGGCAGGATGTCATCAGTTCCCGATGGCGTGTTCAAGATACTCTTCAGTGAGAGCGCCTTTGATGAATATCGACTGAATTTCAAGGGTCCACATGCCCTTAAATCGGTTCTTGAATGGGCGGAAATCTTTCAGTTTTGGCGTAGGGGCAATGATTCCGATATGGCCGCGGGTATCAGTCAACGTTGGAATCTGAGAAAACGTGTGCGCTTTGCCATCGAAATTCACTTCCATGTTTCGGTCATTCACCAGGATCGAAAAAGAAATCGGATGGCCCTTAGCGGGAGGGCTCACATTAAAATTATGCACCTTGGTGCCAATCCTCACGAAGCCAACGGTATGATTCGGGCGATTGCTCCAACCAGCCATTATCTCAGTTTTGTCCTTCACACCATCATCCTTGCCGCCGATCACAAAAGTTGTCGCGGGCACGTATTTCAGCTCTACCTCCAACACGACCTCTCTCTCAAAGATCGCCTTGTGGGCCATGATCGTACCGGCCCTGAGGTTCAGGTTGCCCCCTTGAACGAAAAACAACTCTCGATTTTTGCGATCGGCTCGGTTGAAGACTTTCCAGTCCTTCATCTGATCGGAGCTCTCAAAATCATACTTCACCCGCACTAGACGCTGCTTGGGCAGATATCCGCCGACTTTGCCATGGAACAATTCGTCGATTCTCTTTTTTCTGGACGGCGGGTCTGGTGGTGCTACGTCTTCCGGTGGTACAGTGGGGGCTGTATCTGTCTTCTGCACTTTTGCCGTCTTGTCGGGCCCGTTCCCTTCATTGGTTCGCGTGTTTGCCGGTGGAGTTGTTGTCGGGGTCGCGGGTTCAACCTTTACCGGCCCGTCTGGGACGGGGCTTTCATCCTCGTCGAAAACGATTGCCATCAGAACCAACATGCAGAAACAGCCCGCGGCCGCCGCGAACAGCATCTTCATCTTGCTGGCTCCAGGGGCCTTCACCGCGGTCAGCGTGGGTTCGTCTGAAAGAGAAGGAGCGGCGGTTGGCGCATTCGAGCCTGGAGCAACGGGCGACGGCTGTTCTTTAATCGCCTTTGCTGCAGGGGCAACATTGGAAATCGTTGCGAGGGTACTGGCGGCTGAATCCAAGTCCTCGAACGCGTGCAGCAGGGCTTCCGGAGATTCGAAACGGTCTTCCCTCTTTTTCGACAGGGCCTTGAGGATGACCGCGTTCAAGCCCTCTGAGATTTCCGGATTACGCTCCTTCGGAGGGACAGGCGCTTCTTCGATGTGTTTGAGAATCGTCGCAGTTGCGTTGTCGCCAATGAACGGGACCTGGCCGACGACCATGTGATACAAGGTTGCGCCAAGCGAATAAATGTCACTGCGAATATCGAGATCTTTCTGTCCCCGCGCCTGCTCCGGCGACATGTAGTGCGGCGTGCCCATCAGCGCACCGGTGCGAGTGACCGAGTTATCTTCCTCCTCCCGCGCGAGCCCGAAATCGGCCAGCTTGGTCACACCGTCTCTATTCAGGATGATGTTCGCCGGCTTGATATCGCGATGGATGAGGTTGAGGCGGTGCGCTTCTCTGAGAGCCAGCGTCACCTGTCTGATGATTTCGATGGCCTCCTGTTCCGGCAGGCGCTTGCTCTTTTTCATCAGCGTGTGCACGGTCGGGCCGTCGACATACTCCATGACGATAAAGTGGTGTTTCTGGGCTGTTTCACCGATCTGGATCACCTGCACGACATTCGGATGAACAAGCTGTCCCGCGGATCGGGCTTCTCTCTGAAAGCGTTCGATGTACCCCGGATTCTTCGCCAGATTCGCCGGTAGAACTTTGATGGCCACTTCGCGATTCAATGAAATCTGCCGGGCTTTATAGACCTTCCCCATGCCGCCTTTGCCGAGCTCTGACACCAGTTTGAAGCCCGGGATTGGATCCTGCCGCTGCGCGTGCTTTTCCGCCTCCTTGATGATCTGAGCGCTTTGAAACTGGGTCAGGTAACCCTTGGCCAGCGCAACTTCCATCAGGTGCTTTTCATCTTCCGCGCTGGAGAGTAGAGTCTCGCAGTCTGTAAGTTGCTCCTTACTGAGGAATCCTTTTTTGACAGCAATCTGAGCAGTGATCGTATCCTGTTGATCCATCGTCGCAGGTATGCCAGTGTTTCGGTCAAGGCAGAGATTATAAGCTGTTGTCAGATACGGACCAAACATTCTGGTTTCGAACAGATAGCTTAGACGCCTCGGACAGCCTGTATCTTCCAATCATCAGACAGCCTGAAATCCCATGAAGAAAATCGTCGCCCTGAGATCATTGACCGAAACCGAAATTGAACGCATTCAGAATTCGGAAACTGAAGTCGATCTGATTCTCGTCGATAACCTCGAAGCATGCATGAATGAAATCGGTAACGCGGACGCGTTCATTGGCGGCATCACTCTGGAGCTCCTTGCCGCCGGTAAACAGTTAAAGTGGGTTCAGGCCACGAGCGCCGGCCTCGAGCGGTATATGTTCCCTGAGCTCATTGAGAGCAGCGTCACCCTTACAAATCTCCGCTGCATCTACAATGACCAGGGAGGCGACCACGCTTACGCGCTCATCCTTGGGCTCGCCAAACGGCTTCCACGGGCACTGAAACAGCAGTTTGAAGGTGTCTGGAACAGTGCCGACTACAACCGGGTCGATCTTGCCGGTAAGACTCTGGGCATCGTTGGCTTGGGAGGAATCGGCTATGCGCTCGCACTGCGCGGCCACCTGAGCGGCATGGACATCATCGCGGTCGACCCGAGACGTGAGGACTGCCCACCTGAAGTCAGCAAGCTTCTGCGTCCCGATGCGCTCGACGAAATGCTCCAGGCCGCGGACTTCGTCGCGTGTTGCGCGCCTCATACTCCGGATACCGAACGGCTGATGAACATCGATCGTTTCCGCCAGATGAAATCATCGGCCTTCTTCGTGAACATCGGCCGCGGCGCGGTGGTCGTGCTGGACGATCTTGTCACAGCCCTCGAGGAGGGGCTCATTCAAGGTGCCGGTCTTGATGTGTACGAAACCGAGCCTCTGCCTGCAGGTCATCTGCTGTGGAAGCAGCCAAACGTCATCCTCACCCCTCACGTTGCCGCAGGCGGCACAGAGGATGTCGCCAAACGCCGCGAAGAGATCTTTGTAAGTAACGTCAGAAGATTCGCGAGCGATGAGCCGCTCGAGAATGTTGTCGATAAAGAGAAGTGGTTCTAATGAGTAATGCGTGATGCGTAATACGTAAGCTCGATCCCAGTGCCCTCAGGATGTCAGACTTGGTCGGCGGACCTCTGACTATCAGGTGGCATGGCATCACAGCCCGCAGTTGCTTCTTACGAATTGCGCATTACGTATTACGCATCACTCACTGCGGCCTTTGACCCCACTTGATATCTCAATAAAATACCTGCCTCTCAAGGCTGGACAGATTTGCCAGGGAAGGATTTCGACAGTGATCTCAGCCTGAAACCACCACAGAGGAACAGCGTATGGAAGGCGAGTTTCCGGAAGATACTCAGGAAGAAGAAGGCGGGCTCCCAGATTCGGTTGAAGAGGCCCACGCGGATGGACATGCAGAGGAGCAGAGGTCATCTGATGAACCGGATGCAGTTGTTGTCGTTGCGGAAGAGCGATCGGGAGGAGACGGTGGAGATCCCCTCCTTGGCAAAGTTGTAGGTGGCTGCCGTCTGAGTGAGCAATTGGGCACGGGCGACCAGGGGTTGATTTACAGGGGCAGGCATGAGGGGATGGGTATAGAGGTGGTCGTCCGGATCATTCCCCAGGCGTTGCCGGGATTCCGCGAGTCGCAGATCGAGCGTTTCCTTCACGCCGGACGTGCTATGGCGAAACTCAACCTTCCTCATGTGGTCCGAGTCTTTAACGTGGGCAAGGAAAACGACCTCAATTTTGTGGTCATGGAATACATGGAGAGCATCACACTCAGTGCATTGCTCGAAGAAAAGGGCTCGCCCGATGAAGCCCTGGCCATGGACATCTCCGAACAGATCCTGCAGGCCCTGGAAGCTGCGCACGCGCAGAACGTCATCCATCGAGACGTTAAGCCATCTAACATTTTGCTGGGTGAGAAGCCCGGCGGCGATGGATACGAAATAAAACTCGCCGACCTCGGACTGGCGAAATTCAACCTCACCGATGAAGGCGCGGAGAATGCGCCGGTCACCGTCTCCGGTGTCATGATGGGTGAAGCCGATTACATCGCGCCCGAGCAGGCCCAGGATGCCAAGAACGTCACGTTCTCGGCGGACATCTACTCTCTTGGCTGCATAATGTATGAGATGCTCACAGGCAAGAAGCCCTTCGAAGCAAAGTCGGCTCTGCAGGTCATGCTGATGCATGTGCAGACCAAAGTTCCCAACGCATCGGACACGAATCCAGACCTGAATCCGCGGCTCGTCCGTTACATTCGAAAGATGATGGCCAAACAGCCGGCTAAGCGATACGAATCGGCCAGCGAGGCTTTACGCGCCATACGCCGCATCCAGGGCAAACGCGTCGCCAGGCCCAAAGTCGCACGCAAAGTGGAAGATGCTCCGGCTGACGCACCTGCAGCGAAAGTGGCAACGCCCGCGCCTGCGGCGCCAGTCCCGGCCGCGCCATCTGAAGCGGATCGTCTGCTCGAGCAGGCAAAGGCTCTGCACGAAATCGGCCAGCTCGAGCCCAGCATCGGCAAGCTGGAACAGGCCCTCGCAGATGACGCGGATCACGCGGGTTCGAAAGAGCTCAAAGCACAGATAGAGTCGGAAATCAGAACCCAGTCTATCGAGCGTATAATGGCTGAACTGCAGTCGGCGATGGCGGAAAAAAAACTGGTCACGGCCATGGCGCTCGTTGAAGAGGTGCTCAGCATCGACGCGGATAACGCCGACGCGTCCAGCGCTCGAGTCCAGTGCCAGGCCAATCTGCAGCAGGCCGAACAGCTTGTCGAACAGTTGAAGATTGTTGCTGATACGAACGACCTGATCAGCATTCAGTCTCTCTGCGAAAACGTTCTGCATAAAAACTCCGAAGAGCCCGCCGCGCTGGAACTGAATATCGAGACCGGTGAAAAACTCGAGGCTGTTAACCGTCACCTGGCAGATGCGGCCCGTCAAAGTGAAGACAGCCGCTGGCAGGAGGCCATCACGTCCTATGAAGAGGCCCTCGCCATTTGGGACTTCTGCCCCGAAGCACAGGCCGGCCTGGAGACGGCCAGCGCAGCGTTGCAGAAATCTGCAGGCGTAAGTGAAAAAGCAGAGAGTCTCATCGCTGCCGGCGAACTTGCGGAAGCGGAAACGTTGCTCAGCGAAGCCCTGGCCGCGGGCGCCTGGGCGGGAGGCCAGGAAATGCTGGCTGAGGTCCAACAGAAAAGGACGCAGGCCGAATCCCTCCTTGCCCAGGCGCAGGAGAAGAAAGCAGCCAGATCATGGGCCGAGGCCGTGCAGACATTTGAACAAGCTGTCGAGCTCGTGCCCGCGAACGAAGAAGCACAATGGGCCCTGGGTGAATCGCGTTCCTCTCTCGAAGCATTTGAAGAAGCTGTGGCAAGAGCCCGCGAACTTGTCGAGGCCAAAGATCTGGCGGCCGCAGAGCCAGCCATCAACGATGCTGCAAAGGCCGGGCAATGGGACGAAGCAGATGCATTGCTCTCAAAGGTAAAGGATGAGCAAAGCCAGGCTGCAGAGGTCATCGCCAGAGCCAACGAGGCCCGTGAACAGAAAAACTGGTCCGAGGTCAGTGAGCTCGCCGCTCAAGCCGCGGAAATCTGGCCGGTGAATGAAGAGGTGTTGTCCCTGCAGCAGGATGCTGCCGTCGGCGAGGGCGCACAGTCCGACGCCATCAGTCAGGCGGAATCGCTGATGCGCGAGCGCAAGCTGACTTCAGCCGTCCCCGCGCTTGAAAAAGCTCTCTCTCTTGGCGCCTGGCCGGAGGGAGTGGAATTGCTGGAACAGGCGACCGCCCGTCTGTCCGAATCCGAAGCACTGGTCAGCCAGGCCGCTGCCAATGAGGACAGCCGTGAATGGCGCACTGCACTGAACAAGCTGCAGGAATCCCGGGTCATCAATGTCGAGACCCTTGATGAAAGCAAGATCGAAAAACTGAAGGACAAGGTTGCCGATCTTGACCACCATTTAGGCTGGCTCCGCGACCGTGCGGAAGAGGGTCGTTTTATGGACGTGATCGCCGAAGCCCGGGAGCTCCAGGCAACAGCCAACGACATCGAGCTTGAAAAGCTCCTCGAGAATGCCCAGGAGAAAGACAAACAGGTAAAATCCATGGAACAGAAGGCGAGGGAACTGATCGAAGACCTCGATCCTTCGGCCGCCGTTCAACTGTTCCAGCGCATCGCACAGCTTCAGCCCTTTCGCGAGGAAAGCCTTGAAAAAGAGATCGCTGGCTTGAAACTGAAAGTGGACGAGGCCAAACAACAATTTGAAGAAGCCAGGAAACATGAACAGCAGGAGGAGTGGGAACAGACCCTCGAAAAAATCAATCTTGCCCTCTCCATTGACCGTCATCTCATCGGTGGCACAGATCTGAAAGAAGAGGCGGAACGAGAGATCGAGGCGGAAATCCGGGCAGGGAAGATGATGAAAACCATCGCCATCATCGGAGCCGTGGTAGCAGCCATTCTCATCATCGTTTTCTTTGCCACACGGGGGCCATGAATCTTGAATCCAGGTTCATTGTTGGATGGCGAACCCACTGAAATCCACATCCCATGCCTGCTGACCGCCCAAAAATCGCCGCCATCATCACTGCCTTCTACCCGCTCTCTCATGCGGATGTCTTGCTCGTCAAATTCCTCAAAGGCTTCCCGACCGATGACGGACTGATCGAGCCGCGGGTCGACGTGGCCTCGATGTTCATCGACCAGCCGAACGCTCTGGGAAGGGGTATCGGTACGGCCGTGGCCAACGCGAGCAACATACCACTGTACGAAAACGTTGAAGCCGCACTCACGCTCGGGGGCAAAGAACTGGCTGTCGATGGTGTCCTGCTGATCGGCGAACACGGCGACTATCCGGAAAACGAATTCGGACAGAAGCTCTACCCCCGCAAATGGCTGTTCGAACAGATCACAGCAGTCATCGCACGTAGCGGCAAAAGCGTCCCAGTCTTCAGTGACAAGCATCTTTCTTACGATACCCAGGATGCGCTTTGGATGTACCGCCGCGCTCAGCAACTCAAACTCCCGTTCATGGCCGGCTCTTCGTTGCCGCTGACCTGGCGCAAACCGTTTCTCGAAGTTGAAAAAGGAACGCGCATCGATGAGGCCGTCGCCATCGGGTATGGAGGAATCGAAGCCTACACGTATCACACCATTGAAGGCCTCCAGTGCATGGTCGAACGCCGCAAAGGAGGTGAAACAGGCGTCGAAGCCGTCGAGGTGCTGCAAGGCGCAGATGTCTGGCAGGCCGGCGAGTCCGGAAGATGGAATCGAGATCTCTTCGACATGGCCGTCGACTGCCTGGGGGCCAAAGACAATGACGGCACTCCGGAGGAAAAAGTTAAAGACCCCGTGATGATCGAAATCCACCATTGCGACGGGCTGAAGGCCCACGTCTTCATGTTGTCAGGCTACGCCAGAGACTGGTCATTCGCGTACCGCAGCGGCGATGAGCAGCACGCTTGCGAGTTCCACACTCAGGCCGGTGAATCTTACGCACACTTCAGCTACCTGGGCCTCAACGTGGAAGAGATGTTTGTCACCGGCAGGCCGCAGTACCCGGTCGAACGGACACTGCTGGTATCGTGCGTCCTCGATGCCTTCATGCACGCGCGAAAATGTTCGACAGGTCGAGCGGAGCTGCCGGATATCGATATCCAATACGAAGCACCAGACGAAGTGCGTTGGCGCCCAACCGGCCCCCGACCCGCAGGGGCGTGCATCGAGCCCTGGGTCTATCGGTGGTGAATGAGGTCCGGAGGGCTGCCGCAAATGTCGTCGTCTGTTTTGTAGTGCACTGGACTTCTTACGAAGGAACCTGGCGGCCCATCGCCACGCTGACGCAGTTCAAGGGCGTCTCTCCCTGAGAATCTCTTCCCACTCGAATTCGAGCGACATGCCTTTCAGCTCGATGGAAGTGTTGAGCCCGTTCTTGATGGCAATCAGCAACGAATTCGTTCCGGCGGCCACCTGCGGGACCGCTCTGGGCGCGAACTGAAAGGTAGTCGTCACCGCTCCCTTGCGAATGAATTCCGCGGGGTCGCCTTTGTCGGATTCAAACCGGATCCTGAAACCGTAGCAGGCATTCTTCCGGCTCAGCCATTCTCTTGCCGATGCGGCTGCCCTATTGCCTTTGATGGTGACTTTGAGTGGCGACCACTTGCCGCCTTCGAGCGAGACGGAGATGCCGGGCCGATGGTCGCCGGTGATTTGAAATCCGATCTCTGCGTTCAGAATTACGTAAGGGCACTCGACTTCATACATACGCCCCCCGCCGATACTCGTGAGAGAACGAAGATCTTTGAAAGGATGCGAGTGCATGCCGTTGCCGAGCACCGGAGGCAACGGCTCATCCTTGAAGAGCCGGCTGTGCACGAGCTCCGCGTGTGTTGAATTGAATTCGAGGGTGTCGCCGGGCGCGAGGGGGAAGTCCATTGTTTTCTTCTTGGGCATCGGCGACGTGAATGGCCGATTGTTTTTGGTTGTCGTGTAGAGCTCGGCCATGCGCGGGGTGTAGGAGAATGTAGTCGCTCCTGGCAGAGGCTTCGCATCGGTGATCAACTTGGGATTCTTCTCCAGGTCCGCGCTGCTGGCGATCGTGCCATCCTTGCGACGGTAATAGACATGATGATCCGGGTCGAACATGTGCCAGCCGTTTTCGAAAAAAGCCTCGGCCACGACATGGCCGCTCAGTGCATAAGACCGGGCCTTGACGCCGGCCTGCCGGCAAAGCGCGCTGAAGTTCGCCGCGCTGTCGTCACAGAACCCGTATCCATACACGTTGATGAACTTGACAGGGTCGTGGATTTCCTGGCCGCCCTCCGCGGGGTAATAGTGATATCGCCAGTCGACAAGGAACTTCCAGATCGCGATGGCCTTCTCTTCGTCGGACATCTCCTTTTTGAGAATACTCTTCAAGATGCCGTCGGTACTTGTGAGGTCCGGCCAGTCTGTGTGCCTCAGGGTTGGCAGGAGCGTCCGGCTGCTCAAATTCTCCCACCGCAGACGAACAGGCCGAATCCTGGCTTTCTCATTGGTCCTGATAACGAGGCTGGAATTGCCTGTCCCTGCCACGCACTTAGCGCGCCGCGAGGTGTATTCCTCGGAGCTCACCAGCTCATATTTGCGGCCGTTCGTCCGAGGGTCGGTGGAATCGCTGGCGGAGAAGTAGAGCGTACTTTGCGTCCAGTGGCTGTATCGTCCTTTGCCGAGCTCTCGAATGTCTCGGTGCAAAGCGCGGGATGGGCCAATTGGTTTGCCGTCTTCATAAAGGACACACTCTGACTTCCCAGTCTTGTCAGCCGCTCTCTGCAGACGCAGGGCCGCGGTATACGCAAGGCCGTGTTCCGCTTTCATGCTTTTGACCCGGATAACCTCACGGACCTCACGTTGGAGTTTTCGTGAATTCAGCTCAGGTGTCAGAATGATCGGCACCGATATCGTTTCGGCAAACGAATGGCTCATTGCAGAGAGACAGAGAATGATTTGTAGGGTGATTCGCATGATTGTGGATTTACACACTGAGTCGTCTGAAGGTATCGGAGCTTAGGAGGTCCTCTACTACTGTCAAAATACGATAAATGACGAAGGCGAAGACTCGGGGCCGAACTCTATCTGTGCCTACGGGCACTGGATGAACAGAGCGGATACGAATCGTCATTCATAAGCGAATTCGTAATACAACACGTACAGCGGATCTGTTTTCGAAAGTTCCCCGGCAACTTTCTTCAGGAAGGCTCTATCCTTCTCCGGCCATTCGCTGTGAGCGAGCGCGAGTATCTGGACACCGATGACCGGGTCCTCCTTGCGCAGCGCATCGGCAAGATTCTGGATTGACAGATCTTTAAGCCGGGCCCTGGCGACTGCGCGGGGGGACGAATATTTGCCGTCGCCATCCACGTCGAGGTAGACCGGATTCGTTGCGCCCAGTGTGTGCCTGTTTTTTGTCGGCCAGTATGGCGTCTTCACCCCATCGCCCAGAACGACGCATACCAGGTGCGCATCGTATCGGGGCTTCGGAAGGATGAAATGAAGCCGCTGATCGGTCGGGGTGCCGGGACGAGTCGGCACCTTCAATTCGGCGATACGCTCGCCGTTGGCAAAGACCATGGCCTGGCGAGGGCGCACCCACGATGGCGCGGCGACCCTGAGCGCCACGTTCACCTTGTCCCGAATATCTGGAACTGTATCACCAGTGCTGAAACGCCCATTCACGGTCACTTCGGTAAAGATGCCCAGGCTGATGGTGCTGTCACCCTCTTGGAAAGTCTGGTAAATCTCCTCCCGGATTATCTTCCCCGGGTCATTCATATCGCATCTCAGGTAAGTGCGGCCTTCACCGACTGGGCTCTCCACCGTATGCGAATCGGACGAGCCCACGGCAGTGATCGTTTCGCCTCTGTTAAGCAGGGCAAACCACTCCGTGAACAGAAGCATTGGGTCCTGAGGAGCGACGCCGGAATTGACCAGTTCCATCGCGTCGAAAGCAAACTCTGTCTCATTTGCGCGGTCGCCACTGGCTCTGTTAAGCCCGAAGACACTGTGTGGGCCCTTTTCGATACTGGGCCAGTGAGGATGGTTAAGGATGATGACTTTCGCGCCCTTCTGTCTCATCTCAGGCAGCAGGTCCGGCCAACTGCCCTTCTTCAGGAAGAGAGGATTGCGACCCTTCTTGCCGCCGGGCACGGCATCATTCGGACCGAGTGGGAATGCGTTGAAGTGCCCGAGCCTGGTGGTGACCTCGTTGCCAACCACTGTGGTGAATTCACTGCTCAAGCCCATTTTCTTCTGAGTGGGCCCGTAGTCCGTGTTGTGATTGTGATCGGTAGCTATGGCAAGCTCGATGCCTTCCGCAGGCAGCGTGATCATCCGCTCATCGATCGTCGCGTTTCCATGGCCGGAATACGTGAGCGTATGAATGTGGGTGTCACACGCTATGAAACCGGCGGTATCGACTTCCCGGGTGATCCGGAGAGTTGCCGACGTTTCCACATCAAACTTCACCGACACTCGTTGCGTGGCGATACCCCATTCCATTCCCCTCGTCGCATAGACCACGTATTCACCCTCGGGCAGCGATGCCTTTACGCCTGCTGGTCGAACGTAGATGACACCCTCCCTCACAGCGGTTGCGGCACTTTGGGCATCAAACACTCTCGCCAGGATTCCGGAGGTGTCCGTCACAGTGATCCGGGCAGGTATCAGTTTCTCCGAATCCCCATCCAGAACCTGCAAACTCAACTGCCCGAACCTCGCCCACTCTTTGAAAGAAACGTCATTCAGGTGGAACGGCCCAACGACGATATCATCTTTCGAATCGGGAGAGACCGGACTGAGCGTCAGCGTATTCTTCCCGTCGAGGAGCACATTCGCAGGGATGGTCAGGCTCGTCCACAAGGCAGGTTGTATTACCTGCAGGCGGCCAATTTCCTTTTCATTCAGCGTGGCCTTCCAAGGGTCATGTACGTGCCGCTGTCGCATCGAGATCTTCAGCGGTTTCGGATTCGGCTTTGCCTCGAAAACGACTTTAAGGAGGAAGCCTTCCGGTTTGGGCGATGTGTCTTTCCAGCTCGGTGTCTCACTGTCTCCAAGGTGATGGCGCTCCGCTTCGATGATACGACCGAGGTCAACTTCCTTTTCGGCGCGGATGCCCACTGAATGAAGTATCACTAGTAATCCGAGCCCTGTAATCCTGCTATTCATATAAAGTCTTTGGTGGATGTCTGACCCCGGAAGCTTAACCTTCAACCTGATTCTTCTCTAAATCGGAATTATCGAGATTGGGCAGTCGCAAGGGACTGCAACGTCAGAATTCGATTGTAAGAGAGATTAAGATAACGATTAACTCAATCTCATTCGCTTTTCTCATTATATGTCTCAAACGATGTCCTCAGAATCTCAACTCTCTCACACGATCAGTTCCAACATCGATTTGCTCTCTGCCTGGATAGAATCGCAGATGGCTTATCGCGAACTGCCGGGGCTTTCCATCGGCGTGGTCCATGGACAGGAACTGATCTGGGCCAGAGGGTTCGGGCTTCAGGACATTGAAAAGCAGGCGCGGGCCACGCCGCAGACGGTCTATCGAATCGCGTCGATCACAAAGCTCTTCACCAGCACGGCCATCATGATCCTCCGTGATGCGGGCAAGCTGCAGCTCGACGATCCTGTCCGACACCACCTGCCCTGGTTCGAGATTCAGAATCCGTTTGATGGCGCGCCTGACATTACCATACGGCAACTGTTAACCCATACCTCCGGGCTGCCTCGCGAGGCCCCATTCCCTTACTGGTCGGACGCCCGGTTTCCTACGGCAGAAGAAGTGCGTGAGAACTTGCCAGAACAGCGTTCAGCGCTTCCCCCCGAGAAGAGATGGAAATACTCCAACCTTGCGTTGAGCATGGCCGGTGAAATCGTTGCCGCGGCCTCCGGCCAGGAATACGCTGACTTCATCGAACAGCGGATTCTCGATCCTCTGGATATGAAGAGTACGAGCGTCCGTTCACCCGATCCCAGCGCTCCGGCTCTCGCCACGGGATACGGCCGAAAACTCCCTGGCGGCAACCGCGGGGACGTCTCCTTCACCGACAGCAAGGGGATTACCGCTGCCGCCAACATGGCAACGTCCGTCGAAGACCTGACGAAGTTTGCCATGCTCCAATTCTGCGAGGATGACGATGAACGAATCCTCCGGCACGCCACTCGTCGTGAGATGCAGCGAGTGCACTGGCTCGACCCGGATTGGAAAGCAGGATGGGGCATTGGCTTCCGTGTCAGCCGGCAGCGCGGGAAGACATTCATCGGACACGGCGGTGCAGTGCCCGGCTATCGCACTCATCTACGCCTCTGCCCCGACGATCGCATCGGGGTCATTGTCCTGACTAATTCCGACGACGGGAATCCGGACCGATATATCGAGAAGGCCTCTGCGTGGTTGTCACCGGCTATCCTGCGCACTCAGTCGGAGCCGGATGCCGATCTCGATCCGGCATGGCAAGCATACGTCGGCCGCTATCGAAACGCGTGGAACGACATGCAGGTCCTCGTGCTGGATGGTGAGCTTGTCCTGATCGATCCCAGCCTTCAGGACCCCAAACCGACCTTAACCAAACTCAAACCGGCGGGAGAACATTCTTTCAGAATGGAATCGAAATCCGGATCGCTGAGTATCGGCGAATTGGCGGTGTTTGATGTGGATGATTCGGGCGCCGTCAAAGAGCTCAAGGTGGGGCAATCGCTCACCTGGCCCATTGAGGCATGGTGAGGGCATTCAGTGCGCGCGGGCCAATCATACCGGGCGATAATCCACGAGGAAATCCTGACGGATCAGAAGGCCGATTTTCCCGACCCAATAGAGACCGGGAAGAAAAGCGATGAGTACCAGCAACCACGCTCCCGCTTCCCCAAGCAGCGAACCCAGCAAGGCGAAGAAGTACAGGGCCGTAAAGTAAAAGGCCAAGAGGATACCGAATACCATGCAGTCAATGATCGGGCCGACAACCATAAGGACACATCGCTTTCTGAACCTTCGTCCGGTTTCCTTTATGGCTGGAACATTCGTCGACTGGGCCCAATCCGCGCCGGATACGGTGATCATGAAACTCACGCACGACGAAAAGAACAGTAAAGGTACGAAATTAGAATCACTGGGGGAGGTTATCATCATCTGAATGATCCCGGTGTACAGGCTGAAAGCAGAGCTTGCACACATCCAGTCCTCCAGGCTCCATTTAAGTGTGCCGGCGAAGAATGACTGCTCTCCTGACCGAATCGGAATTGCCGGCTCCGCATGCTTGTGATTGGATTGATGGCTGACTTTCATGCCCTGTTTTTATTTGAAGGCTCCCCGTAATGCACGGTTCAATCCTGATCCAGATTCGGAATGACCATAGAAGAAATCTACGTGAGTACTGAGATCGAAACCGTCTTTCTTCGTAGTGCGGGAGTTCCGCGACCGTCTGTCTCGACGCAGGAC
>JASLXP010000556.1 GCA_030740295.1 Planctomycetota bacterium | reverse complement strand
CAGAAACGGGGTTGGAGTAACGGCTTTAGCCGGGTCTGAGCGGCCGAAAGAACCCGGCTAAAGCCGTTACTCCAACTCCGGCTTCCAGTCACCGGATTTACTCCTGAATAGTTACAAAAGTTCTTCGATTCTCGGAGAGCGTACTTTGGAGTGCGCCGACTTGTCGGCGCTTTCACTCTCTTGAAAGCCTCAGAAAGTGAAAGCGATGACAAGTCATCGCACTCCAAAATCAGCGCTGCCCGTAGGGACAATTTTTCTCAGCGCAGTCCCGGAAAAATCCTAGAGTCTTTAGATGTAACTTCTGCGCGCGACGCGGGGAGAAATTTTATTGGGTTGTTTACTGCCTCCGGGCCCTTACTCGTTCTCTTAATCGGATCTGTCAAACAGCCAGAAGTGTCGCGTGTCACGTTCACCTGGCCACGCGTGTCATGCTTCATGGAACTCAGTTCTGGTGGAAGATTGATAAACCATCATAGCTCAACTCAGTAGGCTCAATCTCACGGTACTTTCCTGGGCACGCCGGCGTCTCGCCGGCTCCAGAGCCAGCGGGACGCTGGCGTGCCCTGGTTGGGTCCCGGCCGCTAAATAGTAGGCCGCGCGCTTCTGCATGACTGCGGTGTCGACCTTCAATCTTAATTTTGTGCATCAGAATCCGGGCAGATTACTTTGGAGTGCTGCGACTTGCAGCAGCTTTCACTTTTCCAGGATGGTCAGTAGAGACAATCGTCAGGCTGACGCGTGCAGACCACCACCCCGTGCTGCGTGAGCATGAATGCCTTCAGGGGCCAGGAGCGTCTCCAACTGACTGCGAGTTCTTTCTTCCTTCAGAGGCATCAGAAAATGAAAGCGGTGACAGCGACTCGAACGTCTAAGCACAAAAGAGAATTGAAGGCCTGGACAGAATCTCCAACAAAGAAGAACTCCATTTAAAGAACAACTCCCCATATGCCACGTGGTTGCTAGCCAACCCGTGTCTTCCGAGGCCGGACAGAATCCCCAACAGAGAAGAACTCCATTCAAAGAACAACTCCCCGTGTGCCACGTGGTTGCTTGCCAACCCGTGTCTTCCGAGGCCGGACTGAATTTCCTAGGAAAGAAGAACTTCATTCAAAGAACAGCTCCCCATCTGTTTGCGGGGTTATTACCGGCCTGTAGATGCTCTTGACACCCTGTGAGTGGTAAAGGAAGCAAGCCTATCTTTTCTTTAGACGGAAATCCCAGCACGTGAAAACACGGGTTGGCAAGCAACCACGTGGCACATGGAACAGGGGTCGGGAAATGAGAGACCTTGCTCTTCTTAAACACGACTGGCTAGCAGGCCTTCAATCATAATTTTGTGCATCAGAATCCGGACAGATTACTTTGGAGTGCTGCGACTTGTCGCAGCTTTCATTTTTCGAGGATGGTCAGTAGAGGCAATGACTGCGAGTCCTTTTTTCCTTCAGAGGCATCAGAAAATGAAAGCGGTGACAAGTCACCGCACTCCAAAGTGGTGTTCGCGGCTTGGACATCCAATGCACCAAATTAAGATTGAAGCCATACTAGGCCCGGCGCTCAGGTCGGCGTCAACAGCCATCTGTCTAGGCCTGCGCTCAGTCCAGTTGTCCATGAGACGTGGTACACGTCCCAAAAAACATGACCTACGACAGGAAGAGCGATAAGGCCAGAATTCGAGTAAGAGAACGATTACGATAACGATTAAGAGAAGAGACGATTGGGTTGCGGCCGTCAGGCCGCGTTAGGAAGGACGGTTGCCCCATGAAGGACAACGAGACACCTGTGTCGCTCGCAGACGGAACGCCGATTTCTGTTCGAGCGATCAAGCCGGCGGAACTGGATCGCATTGTCCTTCGGTGCTGGCCTGAACGCGAGACTCTGGATCGACTCTTCGTGAACCAGGGCACTATCGGCATGGCAGCGTGGGAGGGCGACAAGTGCGTGGCTCAGCTTCACTGCTACCAGGTCACCGCTCCTGACGGAAAGGAGTGGTGGGTGGGCACTGACGGCCCAATGGGAGCGAACTGGTGGACGGACTCAGATCGGGTGTTCGAAGGCTGGGGGCAGTGGGGACCGAGCAAGTCAGAGCTTGGGCTGTCGGGTCCCGTGTGGTGCCACGCTTGCTTCCACGTCGGACGTACGCTGGACGATCCGGAGGAGAACAAAGCGCGATATCTCGGCCGCGGCATTGGCACTGCCCTGTGTAAGGAGTCTATCCGATGGGCTCAGGAGCACGGCCATGTGGCAGTCGTCGCACCGGGCTCTCCCCATGGTGTTCCGCATTTCACATCGTGGTACGGCCATCTGCCCTGGACGACCTATGCGAAACTTGGTTTCCGTGACTATCCTGTCCCCCTGGCAGAAACCAGCCAACTCCCGGGCTGGGCCAAAGGAGAAGTCCATGAGCCAATCGCATCGGAGATCAAGGATGCGCTCAGGACTCGACCGGTCAACGAAATTCTCGAACGATTGATGGTGCTCGACCTGGAGAATTCCCAGCCAGCAGACCCGGGCGAGAAGCAATAGCCGCGCAGAGTGCTCTGTTGCATTTTACGGTCCGATATGAAGATGAAGCCTGACAAGATAGCCTCAGTCAACAAGGCGCGTTGGGAAGAAGTAGTCAAGGAGGGTGCGGGGTGCACGATCCCGTACCTGGACCTCGACGTTGAGGCCTTCCGTGCTTACAGAGATGGTGAAACGACAAGCCTGCCCGATCCCTGCTGCGATCCTGACAAACGAGCGGCAATGGCGACAGCCAGGGGAAGAGATGTCCTCTGCCTTGCGGCGGGAGGCGGCCAGCAATCTGCGCTGTTCTCGCTTCTTGGCGCCCGCGTGACTGTGCTTGACATATGCGAAGGGCAGCTCGAGGGTGACCGGAAGGCAGCGGCGCATTACGGTTATGAGGTGATCGCCATCCAGGGCGACATGCGTGACCTTACGGACCTGGCTGACGAATCCTTCGATGTGGTGTATGGAACGGGGTCCTGTTACATCCCGGACGTCCATGAAGTCTTCGTGGGCGTTGCGAGAGTGCTGCGGGCCGGAGGAATCTACCGGGCTGACTTCATGAACCCCTACACGGAATTCGTTGACCATACGGACTGGGACGGCGTGGGCTATCGCATCACCAAGCCGTACGCCCAGAGGGACCGGTTCAGACCGGACGGCGCGATGGAATTCCGAAGTTACCTCGACGAGGTTTTCAATGGCCTGCTGGATACGGGGTTCTCAATTCAGCGAGTCTTCGCGGCGCCGCACGACAAGCTGCCGGCCCCAGAAGCTGAGCCAGGGAGCTATCGACACTGGGCCGCGTTCATCGGGGGAGGGTACACCATCATCGCCAGGAAGGAGTAGACTCTTGCTGCTGTTCAGAGGGGCGGTTCCTCAGGACTCAGTGCCGGGAGACAAGGAACATGAATCTCCAAGACATTATCGGCCGTGAGTGCCCGCCGGAACCGTGGCGAGAGGGCGAGAAGATTCCCTGGCACGATCCCGGTTTCAGCGAAAGAATGCTCAGGGAACATCTGTCACAGTCTCATGACGCGGCCAGTCGCCGTTCCGAGATCATCGACAGTCACGTCCGGTGGCTTCATGAGGTCGTTCTGTCGGGCCAGCCATCTCGTATCCTGGATCTCTGCTGCGGTCCGGGGCTCTACCTCCAGCGCCTGGCCTCTCTCGGGCACGACTGCGTCGGGATCGACTACTCTCCCGCGTCCATCGCCTACGCGAAGGAATCGGCCGGCCGGGCACAACTCAAGATCCGATACATGCTCGAAGACATCCGAACTGCGGAGCCTGGGACGAAATCTGACCTGGTCGTGATGATCTGGGGAGAGTTCAATGTCTTCTCTCCCGCAGACGCAAAGGCTCTCGTGAAGAAAGCCGCGGGAGCTCTGTGTGACTACGGCCAACTTGTCCTCGAAGTTCATCCCTTTGACGTGATCCGCAGACAGGGGAATGCGGCGTCAAAGTGGGGGGCATCCCCTTCAGGCCTGTTCTGTAAGTCACCACACATCTGTCTAGAAGAGAGCTTCTGGGATGAGACCCGGCGCGCCGCGACGACCCGATACTTCATCCTCGACCCGGCCTCCTCTTCGGTCACGGCCTACGCTTCAAGCTCTCAAGCATATACGGACGAAGAGTTCTGCAGCCTGCTGAATGCCTGTGGGTTCACTACCGTAACGCAACACCCGTCTCTGACTGGAGAGGACGAAAGCTCCGGGGACGTGATGGTTTTGAGAGCAGAGAAAGAGCAGGCACAATAAGCTAACTCAGCGGATGCGGGAGAGGCCGGTCCGCTGAAGAGCAACCTTGGACACATGGCCCATGAGATATATCGACGAAATTGCGCGCAAGAACCAGGCTTATTGGGACAGCAACGTGACAGAGGGCGACCGCAACACCGTTCCCTTTCTCGACCTCAACGCCGATGCCTATTGGGACTATGCCGCGGGGCGTTCGTCTTCTTGGCCCTGCATGGAGTTCGAGGATGCACCGGAGGGTGTACTGCTCAAGAAAGCTCGCGACAAGGACGTCCTGTGCCTGGCTTCGGGCGGCGGCAGGCAATCGGCAGAGCTGGGGCTGTTGGGGGCGCGCGTCACGGTCATTGATCTGTGCGCCGGCCAACTCGAGGCGGACAGGTGTGCGGCCGACCACTACGGGTACGAGGTCAGGACAATCCAGGGCGACATGCGCGATCTTTCCGCGTTTGAAGACCAATCCTTCGACCACGTCCTACAAGGCATCTCTCTCACCTTCGTGCCCGATCTCAGACAAGTGTACGGCGAAGTCTTGCGTGTACTGCGGACGGGTGGACTTTATGCGGCCGCTCACTGCAATCCAGCCACCTATCCGATGAGCTTCGACGGGCCGGACAATGGATGGGATGGCACGGGATACAGGATTGCGGAGCCATATGCTGGCGGGCCGATCAGAGTGGGCAGCGATGGGCGTGAGACCATGTCGAAAGGAGAGCCCGGCGGCGAGCACAGACACCTGTTTCGCGACATCTTCAACGGACTGATCGATACGGGGTTTCAGATCCGCAAAGTGTGGGACCCTCAGTGGCACGAGCTCTTTGCCGCCTTTCCGGAGCCCGGTACGTGGCAACATCAGCGCGCTTTTGCAGCATACTTCTCGGTCCTGAGTAAGAAGACGGGCAGCTCACCTGGCGAATAGGAAAGCCCGGGGCCTATGTGCCAGTCTTCTCATCAGCCACTTTGAGATGCTAGCGGCTGTCTGGGTTTGAGCAGACAGATTCAATGGCCATCGCTGTGGTTCAGTCGCGCCTGTAAAGGACCACACGGCCAAGAATAAACTCAGCCTCAGGCAACAATTACATAATCACCGTCTTCACTGCTGATTCGGGCGTCATGACGAAGTTTGCCGGTCAGAGCGAGGTGGTGTTGCCCCTTCGCCAGAACTGCGGCCCTGACTTCAGCAATTGCTGCCCTGCCACCGTGGGCCTTCAGATAATCGTAGGCTGCGTCATTAAGCGGAACATCAGATTTCTTGGTCTTCTGCTTCCTTGATTTGGCTGCCTTCTTCTTTGCTGGGGTGCCTTTCGTTGTCGCATTTCCTGACAACCTTGCGACGACGCCGTGTGCTTCCTTCGTCTTCTCAATGTTCTTACTATTAGTAATTGCCGAAGCAACCGTCGCATACTGCCCTGGTGTGAATTCATTCCCAAAGAATCTGACGACTAAATCCTTCTGAAGTGCCTCTCCTCCCATAGAAGACAGGGCTTCAGTGACTCGTTCCTCCCAGGTTCCGCCTTTAGCGGCTCGTTTCCCGCTCTTACTCGCCTTCTTCTTAACCTTCTTTGCAGGCTTGGCGGATACTTTGGCGGCAGCTTTTCGGGGCCTCCCTCTACGCTTCTTCTTTTTGGCTGGTCTAGCCGAAACCGATGGTCCCGATCCAGAATCGACCTCACCACCTAATGAGATGATCTCTTCATTGATAGCGACGATTTCTGCCCTGAGCTGTTCGCCTTTCGCCAGCAGGCTTGCGACCCTTCTAAGGTTCCGCTCCTTCTGTTTTACTAATCTTTCGATGTCTGCCTTGCTCATTTGAATGGCTAATGCAGTGATGTTCATGTTGCTCCTTCCGTGATTGCACGCCATTTTCCGTAGTAAAGCCGAAGGATCTTAGCTTTGTCAGACCGGGTAATCAATCGTTTAGCAGTTCCCACTTTCTCCCAAAGCTCTAAATTAGGTAGTTGTTTTCAGGAATCAGAGGAAAAGCAGCGAGATTCTGCCGGTGACAACGCGGTTGACTGGAAGTTCATCGCCGTCGAAGATCGCCTATTGGCCGAAGCACGTCGCCAGCCTCCCCGGGGATCAATTCTCAGAGGAACCAACTCATGAAAAAAGAAACGATAGATAGGGCTACGGGACAGACCCGACGCGAATTCATTAAGAGCGCGACTGCTGCAGGCACAGCCGCTGCGCTCCCGGCCTTCATCCCGTCCACCGTGCTGGGGGCGAATGCTCCGAGCAATCGGACAACCCTGGGCTGCATCGGCGTCGGCCGAATGGGCAGCGGGGATATGAGGAGCTTCATGGGATTCGACGAGGTCCAGGTCGTTGCAGTGTGCGACGTGGACGCCAATCGGGCACGGAACGCGCTCGGACTCGTTGAAAGGAAGTACGGCAAAGGGAAGAAGGACGGTTCCTACAAGGGCTGCAAGACGTACGGCGATTTTCGAGAGGTCGTCGCGCGGGATGACATCGACGCGGTCATGATCTGTACACCGGATCACTGGCACATGTTGCCCGCAATCGCCGCGGCCAAAGCCGGAAAGGACATTTTTGTCCAGAAGCCGCTGAGCCTGACCATTGAAGAGGGCCGGGCGTTGAGCGACACGGTTCGCCGCTATGGGAACATTGTGCAGGTCGGAAGCCAGCAGCGGTCTGACTCTCGATTCCGCTTTGCATGTGAGCTGGTGCGGAACGGCCGCATCGGCAAGCTCCATACTGTCAAAGTAGGTTGCGGTGCAGATCCTCCAACTGGCCTGCATGCTCCCATGCCAGTCCCCGATAATCTCGATTACAATATGTGGCTGGGTCCCGCGCCCTGGGCGCCTTATACCGAGGCCCGCGTTCATCCGAGAAAGGGCTATGGCCGACCAGGATGGCTGCGCATTTCTGATTACGGTGCAGGGATGGTCACGGGGTGGGGTGCCCACCATATGGATATAGCGCAATGGGGTATGGGCGCCGAGAACACCGGGCCTGTCGAGATCGAGGCCGAAGCTGAATTCCCCAAGGACGGGCTTTGGGATGTTCATGGTCCGTTCCGGATTGACTACACCTATGCCAACGGCGTCAAAGTCATCTTCACGGACAGCCGGAAAAACAAGCAGGGCGTTCTTTTCGAGGGAACGGAAGGCTGGGTGTATGCGAGGAGGGGTAGAATTGATGCTCATCCGAAGTCGCTGCTGAAATCAAAGATCCTGCCTGGCGAGCTGCATCTCTATCAGAGCCGCAGCCACAAAGGGAATTTTCTCGAATGCATCAGGTCACGGGCTGAAACGGTCGCGCCCGCAGAGGTTGGCCATCGATCCTGCTCTGCCTGTCTACTTGGCAACATCGCGATGCGGCTGCCGCGGAAGTTGAAGTGGGACCCTGAACGGGAGCAATTTCTCAACGACCCGGAAGCGAACCGCTGGATATCCAAGCCCATGCGCTCCCCGTGGCATTTATGAGGAAAACGTTAATGAACTGCTTTACTGGATTGATCGGAACTCTGAGCGTCATCGGGCTGGCATTGAGCTCATTTGCTCAGGGCGCTCCTGCCCCGGATGCGACGCCGATGTCTCTCACCGCGAAGCTCGAAAAAGAGCAGGTGGTGATCTCTGCCGGCGGGAAACTCTTTACGGTCTACAAGTTCACCGGTTCCCAGAAGTATCCCTACTTCTGGCCGGTGAATGGCCCTGCATCAGGACGTTCGGTCACTGTCGAGACCTCGGAACCGTTCCCCCATCACCGTTCCCTTTTCTTCGGCTGCGATCGGGTCAATCGCGGCAACTACTGGCAGGATACGAACGAGCGCGGACAGATCGTGTCGCAAGGTCCCAAGATTATCGAAGCTCTGGGCGAGCGCGTGGTATTCACCGACGAGTGCCTGTGGAGGCAGCCTGGAAAGGACCCCATCATTCGAGACCTTCGCCGCATCGTTGTCACTGCGCCGAATGAAAAACTGCGGCTCATTGATTTTGAGATCACCCTCGAACCGCTGGTCGACGTGCGGATCGACAAGACGAACCATTCGCTTTTTTCGGCTCGTGTCATGCCAGACCTGAGCGTCATATCGGGGGGCACGCTGATCAACGCAGGGGGAAAAACCGGTGAGAAAGGAACCTGGGGCACCAGTTCCCCCTGGTGCGATTACTTCGGGGAACGCGAAGGTCAGATTGAAGGCATCGCGATCTTCCAGAATCCGGACAATCGCTGGTTTCCATCGAAATGGTTTACACGCGATTACGGCTTCTTCTCACCAACGCCGATGTTCTGGCCCGAGGGCAGCTACACGGCTCTTCCCAAAGGTAAAGCTCTGACGCTGCGCTATCGTGTCGTCGTCCATGCCGGTGATGTGAAGGGCGCGGGCATCGCGAATCTGTATGAGCAGTACGCAGCCAGCGGCGCGGCCGAACGACTGGACCAACTCCTGGGAAAGCTCAAGACTTATGAGTCTGGTCAGAGCCGCGGGCCGCTGCTCTTGATAGGAAAACTGATCCGAGAGTGCCATGGCTCACCTCAGCAGCGAAAAGCTATTGAAGAGCGTCTGAGCGCGGTTCTGCAGACAGATGCAACGCGAGCCTGCAAACACTTCATCTGCCTGCAGCTCTCCGAGATTGGAACCGGGCGGTCTGTGCCCGTCCTGGCCACGCTGCTCAAGGACGAGGAGCTCTCCGACATGGCGCGGTTCGCACTGCAGCGCATCCCTTCGCCCAAAGTTGACCAGGTTTTTCGGGAAGCGCT
The DNA here is from genome assembly GCA_030740295.1 of Planctomycetota bacterium. The sequence continues at coordinate 4,509 of JASLXP010000556.1, read as the reverse complement.
GAAAGACCTTTCCTCCGATATCAGAATTGGAATCATCAATTCGATCGCGTGGCGCGGGGACCGAAAAGCTGTACCGGAACTGGCCAGATTGGCCGGGCAGGATAACCGATCTCTGTCCGGGGCTGCGATCTCGGCTCTCGGCCATATCGGGGGCAATGGAGCAGCGGAGGCCCTCACTGCCCTGAGCGTTCCTCAGGCCCTCAACACACTGAAGACTGACGCGCTCCTGCAGTGCGCCGACCAACTGCAGGCAGCGGACGAGATTGCTGCTGCCACGGCCATCTATCGGAAGATGGTCGCAAAGGGCAATCCTGCCCACGTCCGCATCGCAGCCTTGAAGGGGATCGTCCGCACCGAGAAAGAGAAGGCCCTGCCGACGGTGCTGTCGTTCCTGGAAGAAGGCGACCTGGCATCGCAACTTGTTGCGGCCAAGCTGGCGAGGGAAGTACCGGGCAAAGCCGCGACCGAGGCCTTGACGGCACAACTGCCGGCACTTTCGCCCAACGCGCAGGTGGTGCTGCTTGCCGCCCTTTCCGCGCGCGGAGACAAAACGGCCGCTCCGGCCGTTACCACGGCCGCCCGGAATGCGAATGAGGATGTTCGTACCGCGGCAGTCCAGGCGCTTGGCATTCTCGGGGATGCGACCAGTGTTGAGCTGTTGGCAAAGGCTGCTGCAGCAGGCGGGAGGATAGGGCAAGTTGCGGCAGACAGTCTTCGCGTGCTTGGGGGAGAAGACGTGGACGCGGCCATGGCAAAGGTCATGCAGAAATCCGAGCCGGGCGAGCGTATCGCGCTGATCCTTTGCCTTGCTGCGAGAAACTACAGCGCGGTGATCCCGCAATTGCTGGATGGGCTGAACGATTTCGGACCCGACACGCACAAGGCCGCGTGCAAGGCTCTGGGTTCTCTGGCCGGGCAGAAAGACCTGGCAAGGATGGTCGCCTCGCAGGTGGGCGCGGGGGATCCCTCGAAACGGATGAACCTTGGAGAGGCCATTGCCCGCGTGGGTTCACGCATCAAAGACACTGACGCCTGCGCCGCGCCTGTGATCGCCGCGCTTGCCAAAGCTGGCGACGAGGCCGTTATCGACCTGCTGCCGGTTCTGAACCGCATCGGGGGCGACAAATCTCTGGCGGCGATTCGTGGACTGCTGGCGAGCGAAAATGCGTCGGTGAAGAAAGCCGCTATCCGTGCCCTCGCCGATTGGCCCGGCCCCGCGCCCATGTCAGACCTGCTCGAGATCGCGAGGAGCGATCCTGATCAGGTCCATCAGATTCTCGCTCTTCGCGGCTACATCAAACAGGCCACCATGCCCGCGGACCGCACCCCCGAGGAGACCGTGAAGATGCTGGAGCAGGCGATGGCCCTGGCAAAGATGCCTGCCGAGAAAAAGGCGATCCTCTCCCTTCTTCCGGGCTATTCCTGTGAGGAAGCGCGAGCTCTGGCAGAGGCATACCTGAATGACGAAGCCGTTGCCGCTGAAGCAAAGCTGGCCGTAGGAAGATTGAGCAGGGAAAGCGGACAGAAGTTCGATTTTCAACTCAAAGGCTCTCCAGTGATGGAAGGCTTTACCGAAGTGAACCAGTCAACCCGGTACAGCGACCGGCTCGGGCATGGGTGGCTGACCGCACCCGATCAGGAAAGAAACCGTAATGCCGGCACGGACTTGACGCGCGACTTCATCTTCGACCGGGCCCCCAGAACTTTCAGAGTAAAAGTTCCGAACGGTTCCTATGTGGTCACAGTGTTTCTGGGGGACATGAGCAATCCTCATGACAACATGGCCGTCCACGCGGAAGGCAAGCCCAAACTGAAGAAGGTCACCAGCGGAGCTGGCGAGGTCAAGGAACTGGCCTTCAACGTAGATGTTGAGGACGGCGCTTTAGACATCGAGTTCAAAGATGCCGGCGGAAGAGACGTCAATTGGACCTGTGCGGGCGTGATCGTGGGAAAGTGATCAGGAGAGTGACGCAGCCGTTGGAGTAACGGCTTTAGCCTGGCTCTTCGCGCTCAGTCTTCGATCGGTTTGCGGAAATGGTGTAGGTGGAGAAGAGGGTGTTGGAGAAACGGCTGCCGGAGTTGGAGTAACGGCTTTGGAGCGAACTGGGAAGTCGTTGACGGCAAATGGGTTTAGCCGGGCTCTTCGCAGTACGGCAGACCCGGCTAAATAAAGCCGTTACTCCAACATCCCCGTGCCGGATGGCCACCCAGGTTTCAGGCCACCCGCTCTCACTCACTCTCCGCAAGATACCGATCGAACGCTTGGGGCACGGACTGTGGCTTGGCTTTGCCGCCATGGATGAAGACGCGGTATTTCAGCTTCAAGGGAATCCCCGGCTTGAGAGTATGTGGTTTACGGCCGGGCCAGGAGACGTTGAGGATGCCTGCATAGCTCGTGCGCAGCAGCCAGGTAGGGGCGTAATCCGGATGCTTCGGGTGGACGAAGATTGCCACGCCACGGGTCTCAGCCGACAGGCTGGCCCACTTGAACGGGCGATTGGTGCTGTCTTTCTTCAGCGGGCCGCTGTCCGTGATCAGAGAGGCGCTCTTCATATCGGGCGAGCCGCGCAAACACATACCGCCGTAGCCTTTGTTCTTCTCGCCCCGCAGTTCGACTGGCCCGCCAACGGCCTCGAAGCTGAGCTCGATATCAACCGACCGGCCCGCACCGGATGAGGGATACACGCGGATGGTAGCAGTCTCGGATGCGACCTTGTCCTTGCCGTCAAGCTTCCATTCGTTCTCAACGGAGAGCGTTGCCCCCTTCTCGCCTGCCTCGCGCTTGATCCACCGAACGAAGTGCTGACGTAGGGGGCTGGGGTGCCAGGTCTGGACGTTTCTGCCGCGAGCCTTCATCAAGGGCCAGGTCCAGAACACGCCGCGGTGGTGAAAGTGGTCCTTCGGGAAATCGTCTGTTAACGGGCGCCCGCCCAAATCGAAGAGGGGATGGATGTAACAGGACCGGGTGTACTTCTCATGGACGCCTTCCTTGAGCTGCTTGCCATAGTTGTAAGTGAGGACGGGAGTCTCGCCTTCCCGTACCGTGAGTCGGCCCCGCTCGGAGTCATCTGCGAACTGGAGCGGTTCCGCGGAGCAGATAGAAGCGAGACTTACGAACAGTGTTGCGGTGGAAAGTATCATTTGATTGTCCAGATTCTGAATACGATTAAACGAGACGTGTATTTTTTCGCGGCTCTGCGGGGTGAAATGGCGGCCGTGGCGCAAAACAGTAGACATCATTTCTCCAACAGTTTATCTCCTCCGCTTTGCTTCATCAGCTCGATGACCTTCTGCTCGTCCACCTCGATGCCGAGGCCCGGGCCGTCGGGCACGAGGGCTTTGCCACTCTCGATCCGTATCGGATCTTTGAGAACGTCGGCAGTGAGGAATTGCGGGCCGTTAAGCGCGGCCGGCTTCTCAAGATCGTAGGCTCCGTAGAGAGCCAGCGTGGCTGCGAAAGAGATATCCGGATCGGTCAGGCCGCTGCCCAGCCACATCAGGCCGTGCTTCACGCAGAGCTCGATCTGTCGCCTGTTCGAGAGGAGCCCTCCGCAGCGGGCCGGCTTCATGGCAACGCCGTCGAGCATTCCCAGCTTGAGGAACTCGTCGAGATCAGTGGGACTGGTCACGCCCTCGTCCATCAGAATGGGCAGAGCGCCCTGTTTCTTCAGGGCCTGGTAGCCACTGATATGGTTTGGCCGCAACGGCGCCTCGAGGACGTCCACTCCGGCATCGGCCAGGCGCGGAGCCGCAGCCAGTGCTGAAGCATCTTCATAGCCGCCGTTGGCGTCCGCCCAGAGAAAAGTCTCAGGCGCCAGACGACGGACCTCCTTGGCCAGAGCGACATCGAAGTCGGGATCCGGGGCGACTTTGATGTTGAAGTTGCGATAGCCTCTTTCTCTGCCTTCCGCAATGACGCGCTCCACGTCTGCCAGGTTCTCTACATTGACCGTCCAGCTCAGCTCCAGCGGGCCGCCGCGCTTGCGTCCCCACAGCTCGGAGATTGATCTGCCTGTCTGTTTCCCGGTCAGGTCATGAAGGGCAATATCAATCCCGGCCCGTGCGATAGGCATGCCTGTTGAGAATCCCGGCGCAATGGCTTTGTCCATCGCATCGTGGGCACCGTCAATATCTGCCGGGTCCATTCCGAGCAACACGGGGGCGTAGTAATCGCGCAAGACAATCGAAACGGTTTCCAGCGTCTCGTAGCTCCATCTGGCGATGGGCACCGACTGTCCCCACCCGACCGTACCGTCATCCGCGGTGACTTTCACGGTGACGGCCGCCCTGCCGGTGGAGCCGTGAGGCCCGGTAAAGAACTTGAAGTACCCGGTCATGGGATACCGCATGGGAAAGAGCTCGATCCGTTCAATCTTTGTCATGGCACGCTGCTCCGCTTGAGTCGGTTACATGAGTGGACAGGCGAATGGGGACAGACGAATAAGAACGAAAACAAGATTCTTATGGTCCCTGCTGCACACATTCAACGGTCGCACAGCGAAGCCCAGC
>JASLXP010000555.1 GCA_030740295.1 Planctomycetota bacterium | reverse complement strand
TTGAGTATGAAGCAACTGAAGGGCAAAAAGGGCCACAAGCTTCCAGCGTTAAGGTTGTTTAGCTTAAATCAGCCATCGTTGTTGGCTGATCCCGTTCCATCCACCGTTAATTAAACCCTTTTACTGGGTTTGGTTGCGGTTCTTTCTGTTGCATTTTACTGTAACAGCAAGTCGTCTTCAATCGGCATAAACTCCGACGCCGAATTAATTAGCGATCTGGCGGTTAGTTGGGCGACCCCATACACTTCCACCGAAACACCAAAATCTTTTCTTATTTTACTCACCAACAAATCAAAATCTCCATCCCCAGAAGCAATCACAACAACGTCCGTATTTTTTGCGTGCTCCATAACATCAAGTGCTATGCCAACATCCCAATCCCCCTTCGCGGAACCATCACTTCTTTGAATGAATGGCTTTAGTTTTAATTCGAACCCAATTCCTTTAAGTATGTTTTGGAATTATTTCTGTTTTTCATCACCCCTATCAATCGCATAGGCGATCGCCTTCACCACTTTCCTGTTTGAAGTTGCCTTAGCCCAAAATACATTATAGTCGAAGTGACACTTGTGAATCTGTTTTGTGGTGTAGTAAATATTTTGGACATCCACAAAAATGGCAACTTTTTCCATGAATTCTAAAGGCTTGGTTGAGTTTTATTTATGATAAATATCAGAGAATTAGTCGTGGAGACAACTGTGTAATCTGTGTGAAGAGCTGTATTTCCCCTGAAAACGGGGGATTTGATGTTCGTTGGGTTCGATTGAGCCCTTTCCTATTTCTTGAACATCTCGTTGCTCTTGTCGCCGCCGCTCAAGACGTAGGCGACCAGGTCGAGGATCTCATCCTCTTTCAACATCATAAGAAGCATGGGTGGCATGGGGGAGACCTTGGAGAGCTCGATGCTCTTGACTTGCTTGCGGTCCCCTCTGATGCGCTGGTTCGGGTCGGAGAGGTCGGTGCTGATGGTGATGTCAGGGCCACCAGACCCCCTCGCACGCTCACTTGTACACCCGGTGCCTCTCGTTCCCGCCCGAGAGCAGGTAAGCCACCAGGTCGGCCAGCTCCTTCTCGTTGAGCGTGTTGATCAGCCCGGGGGGCATCTGCGAGACTGGCGAGGCGGTCACCGACTTCACGTCCGCCTTGGCCACCTTCACGGGCTTGGCCTTAGGATCGTGCGTGAACACCAGCAGGGTGCCGGCAAGGTTGTTCGGATCGTTGTCCACCACCAGGCCCATCAGCGTCGGGTCGGTCTTGCGGGCCACCATCGACGAGCCGAACTGATCGGAAATTGCCTTGGACGGATCGATGATCGCCTCGAGCAGGTTCTTGAGGTCCAGCTTGCCCCCGGCGCTGGTCAGGCCCGGCCCGATCGCCCCGCCAAAACCGCCAAGGCGGTGGCAGGCAGCGCAAGCGGTCGCGAAGAACAGGTTCTGCCCGTTCTTGAAGTTCCGCTTGCGGAGCTTGACTTTGTTCACCGCGGCCACCGCTGACTTCACCGTCCAGGCCTGGCCCGGGCCCTTGGGCGGGGTGATCTTGAATTCGGGCTTCCGATTCAAGTCGATGCTGGAGAGGCTGGTCAGCGCGATCTTCTCCGCCGGCGTGCAGTTGGCCAGGGCTTCCTCGCGGATGTTCAAGAGATAGTCGGCGTAGCTGGCGCCGCCGGGCTTCTTGGAGGCCTCGATCAGATACGCGAAGTACATCTCGCGCTGCTTGAGCGTCCAGCCGGTCTTGAGGTTCCGCAGGACAAACGCGAAGTGCATGCCCTCGGTCGGCGGCATATCGGCGAGCATCGACGAGGCGCGGCCCCCGTACTGGCTGTTGCGGCTGAGCGTGGTGGCCCAGTCCGGCAGCGGCTGCTTGGGGAGCTTGGCGATGTGGTCCAGAACTCGGCCCACCAGCTTCGGGGCCTCAAGGTAGACCAGCACGCGGGCCAGTTCGCGGTTCACCAGGCGATCGGTCGAAGGGAACAGCGGATCGATCCGGGCCAGCAGCATCTTTCGCTCGACGGCGGTGGGACGCCCCGACGCGCCGTTCTCGGGGCCCGGCCCCTTGCCCTCGGCGTCCACCGAGAGGCGGGCGTAGACCAGCGACACGGCGCGCAGGTACTCGAGATTTTGCTCGTCGGGCAGCTTTGCGACGTCGATTGAAGCAAGGCTGGCGATCAACCCCTCTCGGTCCGACGGCACGCCCTGCCTCGCCAGCGCCACCGCCGCGTGGATCCGCATCCGATCATTCGCGGGCGACAGGGCCCGGCTCCGCCAGGCGTCGACGGGCTGCGACTCCACAGCAATCCGAGCCGCGTGCCGAATCCAACGGTCTTCGTGGTCCAGGTACTGCCAGGCCGTTTTAACCGCCTCCCCGTGCTTCACCCCATGGAAAACCTCGAGCGAACGGCGCAGCTTGTGCAGGTCGCTGAGGACCACCTCCGGGACGGGCGAGTCGGTCGGCTCATCGCCCACATAGGCGATTCTGTACAGCGCCGACTGGATCTGCCGGCCGCCAATGACAAAATACATCGCCCCGTCGGTCCCGATCGCGGTGTCGGTGACCGGCAGCGCGTCGGCCGCGGCGAACTGCTCGATCTTCGCAGAGTACCCAGCACCCTTCGGGCTCAGGTGTGCTGCCCAGATCGTGCCGTAGGTCCAATCCAGAACCAGAAAAGCGTCCCGGTACTTCGTGGGGAACTTGGCATTGTACCCAAAGATCACGCCGGTGGGCGAAGCCGGGCCAATGTCAACCACTGCCGGGACGCTGTCGGGGTAATACGCCGGCCACTTACCCGAGCCGTGACGCCAGCCGTGGTCGGCGCCGCTGGCCGAAAAGTTGATCCGCGTGGGCCGATACCAGGGCAGGCCGAAGTCAAACTCCATGTCCGCGTCGAAGGTGAAGATGTCACCGGCGCGGTTCTGAGCGATGTCGTACTCGTTGCGGTAGCCGATGGAGATCAGGCTGCGGGTCTTGGCATCAGGCGAGATCCGCGCCACCCAGCCGCCGGGCGCCAGCCGCCCGCGCGCGTGCCCCCTGCCATCGGGCTGACGCGGCAAGAGCAGGTCTTCGGCCCAGTTCGGCGGAACCCGGTGGTGCGTGATGCCCGGCGGCACGCCCACGCCGTTGCCGCCACAGATCAGCAGGTGCTTGCCGTCGAGGTCGGGGAGCACCGCGTGCGGGCCGTGCCCGCCGGCGCCGACCAGCTCGAAGAGCTGCTCGGGCTTGTCGTAGCGTCCGTCACCGTCGGAGTCGGCGACCCGCCACAAGCCGTTGCCGGCTCCCATGCGCATCACGTAGAGCGACTCGAAGGCCACGCACATTCCCAGAGCGTTGCTGATGTCCGCCGGCACCTTCGAGACCCGGGTGCCCTTCTGGCCCTCCCCGATCTTCGAGGGCCACACGCGGTACAGACCTTTTTCTTTCTCGTCGGAGACGAACAGCGAGCCGTCCGGGCTCGAGCACATCGACGCCCAGGAGCCTTGCGTCTCGCGGGGCACGGTGTAGACCAGCTCAACCTTGAAGCCCTCGGGAACGCGAATATTGTCGGGGGGGACGGTGAGGACCTTGGGCTTGGCTCCCGCGGACGCAGCCGCCCCCAGCTTCTTGAGCCGGACGTCCTTCACCCAGACCTTCATCGGCTTGTTACTCACATGCAGCTGAATCGCCAGCACGCCCTTGCGCGTGTTCGTCTCGTGGAGGCTGGTGACGTCGACCGTCACCTTGCCGTTCACCTTGTGGATCACGCGGTTGCCCTCGGCGTGAATCTCGATCTCGTTCCACGCAGCGGTGTCGGCCTTCGTCGGCCCCTCGGTCTCGCCGACCACCGTCTTCTTGCCGTCCTTGGACACCTCCACCTTCTGGCCGCCCTTGGCGATGATGCCCAGGCTGGTCTTCTCGCTGTAGAGCATCCCGTAGTTCTCGGCCCTGGGATGGATGTCGCACTGATTGCCCGAGACGTAGTGCTTGGCGGCGTCGTCCACCTTGGCGCGGTATTGGATGCCCGAGTTCCCCCCGGCGAACTTCATCTTGAGCTTCAGGACGAAGTCGCCCACGTCTCCGCCCTTCCAGATCAGGAAGGTGTTGCGCTCCAGCCTCACTTGGGTCGAGCCGACGATCGCCCCGTCCTCCACGGTCCACAGACCCTTGCGTCCGTCCCAGCCGCTCAGGTCCTTGCCGTTGAAAAGGGATTCGAAGCCCTCCTCCGCGAACGCGGGGCCGGCGCCGTTTGGATCCCACCAGTCATCCATCCTGGCCTGGAGCTCGGCCACCCGGGCCGCATGCTCTTTGGATAGATCCTTGGTTTCGTGGGGATCGGCCAGCAGATCGAACAACTCCTGGTTCTGATCGGGGTACTTACGGTTGTGACCGCCCGCGTTTGGCCTCTCCTTCGGCAGGGGATCCTGGTAGGTGATGAGCTTCCATTTTCCCTGGATGACGGAGCGGGTCCACAAACTTTTGCCGGGCTCGTGAGCCGAAATCATGTTGTGGGAGAAGTTGTTGAAGAAGATGGCTGTTCGGTCGGAAACGGCCTTGTCGTCGAGCAGATTGATCCCGGGCATCCCCGCAGGGACGTCGACTCCGCAGGCGGTGAGAATGGTCGGAACCAGGTCGATGTTGCTGGCCAGTTTCACCTCCTCCTTGTGCGCCTTGATCCTGGCGGGCCAGCGGGCGATGATCGGCGTCCGGATCCCGTTCTCGTAAGGGGAGGCCTTGCCGAATTCATTCCAGCCATTGTCGGCCAGGTAGAGCACCAGGGTGTTGTCGTCGACACCCTTGTCCTTCAGGTTTTTCATCAGGTCGCCGCAGGTTTCGTCGAGCCATTCCACCATGGCGTAGTAATTGGCTTTTCTTTTCGGTTGAACGTCGGCGTATTTGTCCAGAAGACGCTTCGGTGGTCTGTGGGGCGTGTGCGGAAGAAACGGCGCGTACCAGACGAAGAAGGGCTTCTTGCTCTCGATCGATTGATCCATGAATTCGTAGATGGGCTTCATGGTCTTGCGGCCGATGTCGAGGGATTTTCCGCCGTGCCGGCCCGTTTCTCCGTTGTCGTGGGTAAAGCCGGCGGCGGCAGGTTGCCGCATCCAATATTTTCCGGTATGCATGGTGTTGTAACCGGCATCGGCCAACAACTTCGGCAACATGGGGTTCTCGAAGAAACGATCGAGCCAGACGTCGCGATCCTTTCCTTTGACGGGATCGTTGCCGGTG
>JASLXP010000554.1 GCA_030740295.1 Planctomycetota bacterium | reverse complement strand
TTTATGAAAGGCTCTGTGGCCGCGGCCATGGGGTCGGCTATCACCGGCATGGCAGATCTTTATGCACGGGAGAAATTGCCGCAGCTCCCGGATGCTCGGGCCGACCAGTGCATTCTGCTCTGGATGGCCGGCGGGCCTTCGCAGATGGAAACGTGGGATCCGAAGCCCGGCCACGCGAACGGAGGGGCTCTGAAGGCAATACCAACGGCCGTCGATGGCATTCAAATCTCGGAGACACTTCCCGAGCTCGCAAAGGAGATGGATAACATCTCTCTCGTCCGTTCCATGCTTACCAAGGTTACCGATCACGGTGGCGCCACCTACATCCTGCACACCGGCTATGCGCCATCCGGCACCGCAAAGCATCCCGGCATCGGGGCTCGCGTTTCAAGCGAAACGCCCGCGGCAGACAATTACGACCTGCCCAAGTTCATGGCCATTCGCACCCCTTCCCATGGCGCGGGATTTCTCGGCATGGAGCATGAGCCGCTGGTAATCAGCGACCCCAACAACCCCATCGCCAATCTGCGATACAACGTGAGCAAGGATCATTTCATGCAGCGAGTCCAGTTGCTCAGGCAGATGGAAAAGAATTTCGGCCGCACCCGTGGCAAGAAGGAAGTCGCAAACCACCAGAAGCTGTACAACCGTTCGATTCGGCTCATGCACTCCAAACGAGTCTCGTCAGCCTTTGACCTGAAGATGGAGCCTGAGAAGCTGCTCGACGACTACGGCAAAATGATGATCGACGGCGTCGAGACGCCGAACCAGTTTGGTATGAGCCTCATCCTTGCACGCAAACTTCTGGAAACCGGCGTCCGCTTCGTCGAGGTCGCTCTGCCCGGCTGGGACATGCACGGCCAGATCGCAAACGCCATGTCCACTACCGGCCCGCAGCTCGACCGCGGTCTTTCCGCGCTCATGCGCGACCTCCGCAGCCGGGGAATGCTCGAACGCACTCTTATCGTCTGGATGGGCGAGTTTGGCCGAACGCCGCGCGTCAACAACAACGCCGGTCGCGACCACTGGGCCCGTTCGTGGTCCATCGCCTTCATGGGCGGGGGCATTAACGGAGGTCAGGTAATCGGTAAGACCAGCAAAGACGGCATGGATATCGAGGAAGAACCGAAAGTCGCCCAGGACGTCATCGCGACTCTCTTCATGTCGATGGGCATCGACTACAAGAAGGTCACCTACAGCAGCCGCGGCCGCCCCATCCCGCTGGTGAGAGGCGGCTCTGCCATCGAAGAACTGGTGATCTGACAGCTAAGCAGATACTGCCATCGGCCTGGATGAGTCCAGCACTTTCAGGCCAGGAAACCGAAATCGGACAGGCTCTCGCCTGTCCGATTTTTTTGAGCCTGCAAGGGGATGCTGAAATGCAAGAGCCACTTCGCGGATGGCGTGATGCGCGGCATCTTGGGGCGAATAGCCGGGGCGTAATAGCTGCATCGACCTCAGCACCCCAACAGTCGAGGTGCACCATTTGCATGTTTGCGATATGGCGGATCTTGAAACTGATCGCTGGTAGGCTGACAGTGGCATGCTCAGCCTGATATTTCGGCCCTTCGAGGGCTCTTGATCGTTCTGGAACGAACTGTGCGCGTTGGCGGTCCGTATCCCTGCTCATGCATGAATTGCATTGGAGTCATCATGGACGAAATCAAAAGCATTCTCTATCCAACAGATTTCTCAGATTGTTCCGCTGCTGCTTTGCCCCATGCCAAGTTCCTTGCCGGACAGCTTGGCGTCCCGCTGCACGTGCTCTATGTGCAGGAAGAGGAGCATTCTCAGGCCAACCACGAAGTCTTGCTGCATCGGCTCCAGCATTACCTCGAAGAGCGTGGTATCGACCCCAAAACACACAGCGTTAGTGTCGTGTTTGGCAGCGCGGTCGACGAGATATTGAAAGCAGCCGAGGAATCGTATGCCGGGATCATCGTTATGGGCACCCACGGCCGGTCTGGATTGTCCACAGTGTTCCTGGGCAGCGTCACCAATCAGGTGATTAAGAGCGCACCATGCCCGGTCTATGTGGTCAGGAAAGACATGACGAAAACGGAACGCCGTGCGGCCGGCCGCTCAGCAGTCACCGTATGATCACTGAAATTACTGTAGGTCCTTGCCGGAGAATTGGAGAATCGGCGAGATCAGAACAGGCATTCGCCAGCGGGCAAATCCGTGATACGCGACGGCCATTGACTTTCATCATAAACACGTGAAACTGAGGCAAATATGGCTGTATCATCGCCACCTGAAGTTCAAAGCGAGGTCTCTCGCCACGGCAAAAACATGAACCAGCAACACATCCTCATCGTTGATGATGAGCCCAATGCCCGAGACGGTCTGCAGGGCCTCCTCAGAGATGAGGGCTATGCCGTTGCCGTTGCCGAAAACGGCATGGAAGGCCTTGACCGCGCCACTGAGATCTGCCCCGATGTTATTCTCTGCGATCTCAAGATGCCGGTGCTGGACGGAATGGGCATGCTGCAAAAGCTCAAAGATCAGAAACACCCGGCCTCGTTCATCATTATGACCGCGTTTGGCACTGTGCAGACAGCCGTCGAGGCCATGAAGCTTGGCGCGGACGACTATCTGACCAAACCCCTGAACTTCGATGAACTGCAAATCGTCCTGCACCGCACCATCGAGAGACGTGCCCTCGAAGCAGAAACGGCGATCCTGCGAAAGCGTCTGAAGCAGAAGTTCAGCGTCGATCAGATTATAGGCTCTTCGCCGCAGATGCAGCAGGTATTCACGCTTCTGGAGCAAGTCGCACCTACCACAGCTACCGTGCTG
>JASLXP010000553.1 GCA_030740295.1 Planctomycetota bacterium | reverse complement strand
TTCACTTGGGAGCAACACATTCATTCGGGCGTTGAACCATCTATGCCACGCCCAAAATTATTTACTTTTCAGATGGCGGAAAGACACAGGCCATCTAATTGAGAATGGTTCTCAATTGCGTGGGAGTATAAGCCTGGCGGCGAGTGTTTCAATTGAGAATTCGCCCTTCAGCCTGATCGTTTTCTATCGGCAGATGGGATCAAGCTCAGTAAGTTATTCTTTTCAAACGTCTAATCGGAGGCTTGGGCAGGTATCCGAGCTGAAACAAAACGGTACTGAATTGGTCTGATTTCCCATTGCACTGCGCGCTGGATTCTCTATATTGCATTCTTATTGAGATTAAATCTCAATTACTTTCATTTTTGCCCCTTCATTCGGCCTGTTCAGATGCGCGGACATTCATTGCTCTTCGTTTTCGTCGCCAGCGTGATCTGTTGCCCTGTGACAGACGCGGATTGGATTGGGAAAACGCAGGTCTATTACACGATCGATAAAGCCAGGGAGGCGTTGTTCAAAGATTCGGGGAAAGTGCAGGAATCGAGGATCGAGCTCGATGAAAAGGCGGCCAGCGCCATCGAAACCAGACTTAAAGAAAAGCTGGTCAGCAGAGAGATTACTTTCTATGAGGGCGAGAAGAATGGCCGCTCCACCGGTTATGCGCTGGTCCTTGAAGAGATCGGGAAATTTCGGCCTATTACCTTCATGATCCGCATAAGCCCTGAGGGCAAGTTTGAGAACGCGGTCGTGATGGTTTACCGGGAGTGCCGCGGCTCGGAGATTCGCTCGAAACGCTTCATAAGGCAATTCAGAGGCAAGAGAAGCGTTCACCCTATCCGAATAAACAAGGATGTGATCAACATTACCGGCGCCACCATGTCCGTGATGGCGATGACCAAGGTCGTTCGGCGTGCCCTTGTGCTCGTGGAGGAGGCGATCCTCGAAAAGCAGAACGGGCCATCCTGAGTCGACCATGCGACAGTTTGCTTCACCCGGTTTCAAGTTCCGCGCCATGCCTGCGGGCATGAAGATCGTCTACACAATCTTCCTTGGATGGATCTTTGTTGGATACGGCACAAACTTCGCCCTTCAGTACGCGGCTTCGAAATTCACCTGCAAAGGATTTGTCGAATACTACCGCGGCAACATCGATGCAGAAGATGACGGCAACCTGTCAGAAGATTTCACGATCCGCGAGCCCAAACAGGCGTACGAGCTGCTTCTGCTCACACACAATCACCTGTTCATCATGCCGGTGGTGTACCTCATCCTGGTGCACATGTTTTTCTTCAGCGAAATCTTTGGCACCCGAATGAAAGTCGCGGCCACGCTCATACCATCAGCAGGCATCACATTGGATGTTGCCTGTCCCTGGCTCATCCGGTTCGTCGCACCGGGCTTCGCCGCGCTCAAACTGTTTTCAGTTTTCCTGATGGTGTTGACGGTGCTCTTCCTGGTCATCGCTCCCGTGTACGAGATGTGGCTTTACAGGGGCAAGGCGCCGGACGTCACTTAGTACGTTTCTTTCAAGAATCGTTCTTTATCGCGCGTTCGCTCGATGATTGGCCATTCCGCCGCATCCCTGGGCAATCTCTGAACTGCCTCGGCATCGATGCCCTCAGGGAGCGAGATGAGGTTGGAATTGTTCCTGGCCAGCCATTGGTAGATGCCATTATCCATCTCTTTGAGACCACACATGTACAGCATGGCGCTCTGTTTCTTGAGGAGAGGAATGAGTTCGCTTTCGTTCTCGGCAAGCGCGTCCTGCACGTAACGCTTTCCGCCTCGGGCGTTCTTCTGTTCGCGGCTGATGGCCGTGATGAATCTGAAATTCGAGTGGGCTTCGGCGAAGTGGCGGAACTCGCTCTCGTACATGACATCCGTCGAGTAAGGAACACCGAAGACCAGCCACACATCCCGTTCAATGCCGCGGTTGAAAAGTTCTATCAGCATGCCTCGATAGGGTGAGACTCCGGTGCCGGTCGCAACAAAAACGTAATCATGGTCGAGCGGGTCATCCGGCAAGAGAAAGCTCTTGCCGACCGGGCCAGTGATCCGGACTTTATCCCCCGGCGATGCGTCGCAGATGTAATTGGAGTCGGCGCCGAAGACAAGCTCGCCGGTCTCCGGGTCTTCGCTCATTTCGCGCTTTACACAGACGGAAACGGTCTTGCCGTCCCAGGAATCTCCCCATGAAGCCGAGGCGATCGAATAGAGGCGGATCTTCGCATTCAGGCCGCGGTGAATGTGGTTCATCACCGGGTCGTTGAATCGCCCATCGGGGATGATGCCGATGCTTTGGCCGATCCGATAGTAGGCCTGCATCTCACTGCCGTCGATATCGAGCACGATGTGCCAGGCGTAGTTTGGACTGGAAAGATCATTGATGCGCCGCTTGCTGACCACGGTGGCCTCAAACGCGTCTTTCGGCGTGTAAATGTTGACCGCCGTTTCGGGTGTCGGACGCAGGTCCACACCCTCTGGTTTTACGATTTCTGAAACCAATGTAAATGCTCGACAGTTGCTGAAAACACTCTTCATTTCCGCCACAAGAGGGCGGGGATTTTATGGGCTCGAAGGGCCTTGGCAACCAGATGTACCACCCCGAGGCAGACCCGTCAGGATCCGTCCGGCATATCAGTCCTTTGGCCTGAGCCGGCGCCTGGCATGCCTGTTTGGAGACGCCCAGTTTCACGCTGACTGGATGTGATCGGTTATCGGCAGATTACTCAAGAATAAGTTCCCATTTTCGAAAGATCGCCATGTGCCACGGTTTGCTCGCTGTACCGTGCAGATCACGTTGCTCGCACGGATTGGCAAGCAATCCGCGGCACATGTTCAGTTATACATAATGGGAAGTTATTCTTGCGCGGTCCCTTAGTCCCGTTGCCGAATCTCTGTCTGCCCACCCATGTACGGCTGCAGAGCTTCGGGCAAAGCAATGCTCCCGTCCTCCTGCTGATAGTTTTCGACGATAGCGATGAACAACCTCGCCAGCGCGACGCCTGAGCCATTGAGTGTGTGAATGTATTGAGTGCCCTTCCTGTCGGGCGAACGATACCGGATGTTCATTCGGCGGGCCTGGAAGTCTTCGAAATTGCTGCACGACGAGACCTCCAGCCACTGCTCCAGACCCGGAGCCCAGAGCTCGATGTCATAGCACTTGGCCGCGGCGAAGCTGATGTCACCCGAGCAAAGCTCGAGGACGCGGTAGTTCAGTCCAAGCGACTGCAGCACGTCCTCCGCGTTTTCGAGCAGCGTTTCGAGCTCGTCATAGCTCGTCTCCGGCGTGACGAACTTCACCATCTCGACCTTGTCAAATTGGTGAACTCGAATGAGCCCGCGTGTGTCCCGGCCCGCTGCACCGGCCTCTCGGCGAAAGCAGGGGGTGTAAGCCTGGTAAAGAACGGGCAGGTCTTCGGCATTCAGGATCTCATCACGATGGATATTTGTCACCGGCACTTCGGCGGTTGGAATGAGGAAGAGGTCATCCGCTTCCAGGCGATACATGTCATCCTCCATCTTCGGGAGCTGGCCCGTGCCGGTCATCGTATCCCGATTGACCACGAAAGGCGGGAAGACTTCGAGGTAGCCATGGTCCTGTGCGTGCAGATCGAGCATGTAGTTTATGAGGGCCCTTTCGAGCCGAGCGCCATCGCCCATATAGAGCCCGAAGCCCGAGCCGCTGATTTTAGTTGCGCGTTCAAAATCCACGATTCCGAGGTCCGTGCACACATCCCAGTGCGGTTTGGGCTGAAACTCGAAAGAGCGTTGCTCTCCCCATTTTTTTATCTCAACATTATCTTCCTCGGCGTGGCCAATCGGCGTGGTGTCTGACGGCAGGTTAGGAATATAGAGCAGCTCATTCTGTATCGTGGCGTTCAGCTCTCTGGCCTCGTCTTCGAGCTCATTAACACGGGTCTTCAGGCGGTTCATCTCTTCAATGATCGGAGCGATGTCCTCGCCATTCTTCTTTGCCTGGGGGATCTGTTTGCTTTTCGTTGTCTGTTCGTTGCGGAGTTTGTCGCGTTCCGTGCGAAGCTCACGATGTCTGGTATCCAGGGCGGCGATGGCATCAATATCGATTTCGACATTCTTTGCCTTGACGCCGGCTTTGACCCTGTCCGGCTCGTTTCGGATAAGCTCGATGTTCAGCATTTCAGTGGACTCCCAATTGAAATAGATTCTTTGCGTTTTCGGTGGTGGCCTGTGCAAGTTCATTGAAATCCATCCCGCGCACCTCGGCCAGTTTCTCTGCGGTATAACGTACATAGGCTGGCTCGTTGCGTTTGCCTCGGCGCGCCTGCGGAGAAAGGAACGGGCAGTCCGTCTCAATGAGAAGACGCTCAAGCGGGGCCCACGCCGCGGCCTCGCGCAGATGATCGTTCTTCTTATAGGTAAGCGGACCGCCGAAAGAAATATGCAACCCGAGACCGACGGCCTCTTCAGCATGGTTGCGGTCGGATGAGAAGCAGTGCATCACACCCCGCACACCATCAGGGAATTCCTCCCGTATCACTCGGAGGCAATCCGGGTATGCGTCACGGCAGTGAATGGCGATGGGCAGTTCCATTTCCTGCGCCAGGCGAAGCTGCCTGCGGAAATAATCATGCTGCTTCTCATGCGGCACTGTATCCCAATAGTAATCGAGTCCTATCTCACCGATAGCGACAGGCCGATGCTCCTTGAGCCACGCCGCAAGCTCCGGCCAATTCTCGTCGCTGACCTCATTCAGTTCGCACGGGTGATAGCCCATGATCGGAAAGATTCGATGATCGTCCCGAACGATCTCCCAGACCGCCTCCCACGATTTGCGGCTGGTACCGACCGTCACGATCGCCTCTAGGCCCTCCTCAAACGCTCGTTGAATGACCTCATTCCGATCCTCGTCGAACCGGTCGAAATCGAGATGAGCATGAGTATCTATGAGTGTGGCCACTGGAGATTGGAGCGTGGGAGGATAGGAATGCGGGCGGTATTGTCTGCCGTTATCGCGAAGGTTCAATCGCGGGAAGAGGGCGCGGACGCATGAACTCATCGCGGACCTGCGAAACAGCCATGGATACGCGCGTGTGTTGAGTAACGGAACACGGCCTGTGGTCCGCATTCCTCATGAAGACCAGCGTCCAAGGAACTCGGGGCGGCTGGCAGCCCGGCAGATGGTCAAACTAGTAGGCCGGGACGAGGGCAATCTTACGGATTTGAATGACAATTTTCAGGGGCAAAGCCCCGGGCCGTTTGCCTAGCCCAGCCCAACGGGCTGGGTTTTCGGGCAGAGCATCCTTTAGGGGCAACGCCCCGGTCATTTGCCCCAATGAATGGCCTCCTCATAAATGGCCGGGGCGTTGCCCCTTTTCAAAACTTTGTACCATTCACCCCGCCCGTTGGGCTGGGCTAGGCAAACAGT
>JASLXP010000552.1 GCA_030740295.1 Planctomycetota bacterium | reverse complement strand
GGAATCGATTTCATCTCGAGTCATCTGGTTTTCATCCTGCTTACCGAAAGCCCTCCGTTCTTTTTTTGTCTGCAGAAGGGAGTGCGTCCGCATCAGCGGAAAGCTCAGGCTCTCGGAGCGCAAGACCTGTTCGCCGGTCAGGTGGCTGGCAAGGACACTGCGGATGACCTGCCGTTCGTCCTTGTCAGAGTCTTCCGGCAGGAATTTCTGTTCGGCGAGGAACTTCACCAGATGCTGCGCCCCCAGCCGATGGGCGAATGGGTTGGGATGGGTCTCGACGTTATTCACCCAGAGCCTGCTCGGCTCATACTGGGCCATGGATTCGCTCGTATCGGTGAAAGGAATCTCGAGCCGCTGGCAAGTCTCGGTAAGGACAGCAGGCACGTGCGGCGCAATGGTGTGGTCGCAGAAGACGAAGTAAGCCACCACGAGCCGGGCGCCGTCAGCATCGGCGGTCTCTTTCATCCTGCGAAGCGATGCCTCAAAGAACGGCCACGAATCGCCCTCGGTATCCCAGATCCGGTTAATGTGTGCATCGTAATCATCGTTGCATTCAGGCTGGCGAAGCTCGGCGTCGTTGTGACACAGCGCAACAAGGTAAAGGTCAGGCTGATAGTGCACGCCCAGGGTCTTCTGAATGCTGAACTCCTGAACCGCATTGAAACCGGGCACGGCACTGTTGATGACCTCGTATACCTTCGAGGAGCTCATCTTGTTGAGCATGACCTCCATGACCTTGCTGAAGGACTCATCGATCCTGACGCCTTGCCCGTAGGCGAGTGAATCGCCGAGAACGAAGATTCGGAAGGTGTCCTCTGTCTTCCGAAGGGCGTATTCGTAGTCTTTAAATCCGTGTGCGGCAGAGGTGCTGAGTAAGGATGACTGCATTCGAAAACCTGACAGTAAAGTTGAAGGAGGCTTGACTTTGTCGTCCGACTGTCAGGTCACAGAGCAAGGCAGGAGCCAAGAGCAGAATCAGGCTGCGGCAACTCAGAAAAGAAGGCAGCAAAGGAGATGCGGCGAAAAGCTGGCCGGATTTTTCACTCACCGGTTGAGAAAATCGCCATTCAGACTTTAAGAAGAACTTAAAGTGAAACTTAGTGAAATCATTCAGGGCAGCTCAACCGAACGCAGAATCTGCTTGATGAGCTTTTGATAACTGCGGCGGGCATTCTCGTCGGTCGCGCTGATCATGAAGCTGACCACGGTCAGCTCCTTATTCTTGTACAGCAGCACGAAATGGTGTTCCCGATACTCGGGCTTGCCGGGCTCTTTGGGAAGGACTACCGGATTCAGCAATGAGCCCTCTGCGCCGGTAATGTCAAAATCCTGAAACTTGAGGGTTGGGGACTGAAATTCCTGCCTGATGCGCTGTGCGAATGCAGCTTTGGCCAGGGCGAAACTCTCAGGTTGGTCGCCTTCGGGCAACTGAACCTTGAAGAGGAATTCCAGCTTCCGCCGGCCAAAGTGACGAACGCCGTTTGCCTGGGCTCTGGCAGCATTTGCCACAATCTGCGGCCTTCCAATGGTCGGTACCTGTGCCTTCAGCCTCCCTTTCAGAAATGAAGACTTCTTCGTGCCCAGCACTATATGCTCTGCAGGGGCCCCAAACTTCTTGAACTGAACGGATTTGGCCATCGAGTTGATCGTCTTCAACGCGAGCGAACCTTTGCCCACCGCCCAGTAGGACAGGATCCAGAGGTGACCTTTTGTAGCAACGACGCGGGTCTGCCTTGGCGTCATCATCTCAGTATGCCGCTGAGTTCTCACTTCGATGGCAGGCAGGCTTCCCATGGTGACTTCCCTGTTGATCTCACCGTCGTGCTTCTTTGAAACAGCCTTCGCATACGCGTAAGGAGAGAGCCCGTCGCGCAGTTCGGCGAGTTCCAGGACCACTACGTCCTTTGCCTTTGTTCCGGCATTGGTCAGTTTTGCCCACCGCGCGATCTGCCCTCCCGAGCCCGGCTGAACGCTTTCCCAGCCGCGGGGAACTTTGACGCTGATGCCGAA
>JASLXP010000551.1 GCA_030740295.1 Planctomycetota bacterium | reverse complement strand
GGCCAAGAGAACCTCGGAACTGGTCAGTTTGTCAGACAAGACCAAGAGCCTCATCTATCGCGAGCGCGAACTCGAAGCCATCCGCGAGACCATCCACCACGATCTGATCAGCCAGCGCTACCAAGCCGCCGAGGCCATGATCGACGAGATTGAGAAGGACTTCGGATACGCCGACGAGGCAGCCCAATTGCGGCAGGAGGTGGAAGAATCGCGCAAGGCCACGTTGGATGAGAAGATCGACGCGGCGATCGGCCGCATACAGACTATCCTCAGGACACACGACTGGGCGCGCGCGCTTCGCGAAGCGCGGCGGATCATGAAGTTGTTCCCCGACAACGAGAGGATCTCCGCTCTGCCACACCGAATAAACGACGCACGGGAGCAACACAAGCTACAACTGCTCCAGAACTACGGGGAGGCGGTGCGCAAGAACGACATCGATCGCGGCGTGAGCCTGCTGAAGGAATTGGACTTATACCTGACACCGCAAGAGGCGGCAGCCCTGGAGGACTCGGCCCGCGGGGTGTTCAAGGCACGCCTGCACCAGTTCGGCGTACAGTTCGCCATCTCGGTGAGCGACCAGCAGTGGAACGAGGCCATCGCCGCCGGTGAGCAGATCATCTGTGAATTTCCCAACAGTCGGATGGCCCAAGAGATGCGCCAGAAGTTGGACGTACTGCGGACCAAGGCCGCCTCACAGAAACCTGAAGGCTAGAACACCGAATGCCGCTGCGGCAAGACACCGCGGCGCGTTGAAAGGTGAACTCCCATGGACATCCTTGACCTTAGCGCGCTGAGTTGGAACGTTGAGGCGGTCCTGCGCTTGGGGTCCGCCGCAGGCCTTGGCGCACTGATCGGAATCGAACGGCAGATTCACGGGCGAAGCGCGGGCTTTCGCACGCAATTGCTCGTGGCGTTGGGCTCGGCGCTGGCCATGGTGGTGAGTTTGAACTTCGCCAGAGAGTTCGGCGGGAGCAGTCCGGACACTTCGGCCCTGCGGATTGACCCGGCCCGGGTGGCCTACGGGGTAATGGCCGGCATCGGCTTTCTTGGAGCCGGCGTTATCATGCGGCAGGAGACCGGCGTCCGCGGTCTCACAACGGCAGCCAGTTTGTGGTGCACCGCGGCGATGGGGCTAGCCTGCGGGTTCGGGATGTATATGATCGCAGCGCTGGTCACCGGCATGGTCATCTTCGCGCTGCTGGTGCTCAATCGCCTGGACGAACACATTCCTTCTCGCAGCCCGCGGGTTATCACGGTCGTGCTGCCGATGAGTGAGGTCGACAACGTCATCCGCTTGAGCCGGATCCTCCGCGACTTGGGCGCGCGCATCAGCGCAACCGACTACTCGTGCAACCGCACCGAGAAAGTCGAAACGATCTCGATACGTGTGTCCATCAGTTCGCACGTCCGGGAAAAGGATCTGCGAACCATCTGCAAAGAGATTCCCGATCTGACAAAACTATCCATCCGGTAATTGGCAACTTCCCCCCTCCTGCCTTCGAAGCGTCGAATACGTTGTGCGATCCGCGCAAGGCCGGTCAGATAACCATTACGGTAAAACTATCCAACACCGTCGTCAGACCGTCAGCGGCCGTGACTTCCACCTGGAACGGCCCCACAAAACCATCGGCTGGATCAACGGTCAGTTGGTTGCCATTCACGCTCACAGTCGCCGCCGTCGGAACATCACCAGCCTTCGCCGTCAATAGGCTCTGCGGATCGGAATAGTAGCGGGCATCAACGCGACCTTCCAGGGGCCCGCCAGCCACCTGCTTCTTCTTTCGCCACCGGTACACGCTTCCATCGGACAACATGTAGTACTTGCTGCCCACCTGGTCCTGGAAGTACTTAGCGCCCCAACCCCTGTAGTTGTCCATCCACGACAAATAACGAACGAGCCCCAGGCCGCCCCGCAATTCAGCCGCGATGGCGGCTGAGTCCTTCACCGACACGGTGTAGGCAATCGCGTCCCCGTCGGCATCGGTCGCCGGCAGCAACAAGACCCGCTTATCCTCGTTGTGTGACATCTCCTGATCCGCGATATCCAGCACAGGCGCCGCGTTCGTCACAGTCACCGCGAAACTGTCTGTCACGGCTGCCAGCCCGTCATCGGCGACCACTTCCACCTGGAACAGCCCCACAAAACCATCGGCTGGATCAACGGTCAGTTGGTTGCCATTCACGCTCACAGTCGCCGCCGTCGGGGGCGCACCATCGCCGGCCTCAGCCACCAGCAGGCTCCGTGGGTCGGCATAGTAGCGCTCGTCCACCCGCCCTTCCAGCAGCCCTTGGGCCTTCTTCCGCCACCGGTATATACTCCCATCCGGTAACATGTAGTGCCACCAACCCGCCTGGTCATAGAACCATTTCTTCCCCGCACCGAAACGATTGCCCATTGCGGCTACGTAGGTCGTCAGGCCCAACTGATTACGTAATTCAGCCGCGATGGCGGCTGAGTCCTTCACCGACACGGTGTAGGCAATCGCGTCCCCGTCGGCATCGGTCGCCGGCAAAGCCACCACCAGCGTGTCTTGGCTGTGCGGCATCTCCTGATCCGCGATATCGAGCAGCGGCGCCGTGTTTAGGTGGATCGCCACCGCTCCGCTCCAGCGGACACTGTCTTCGACGAGATTCGGGACATCGTAGGGCCGGCCGGACTCATATATCACGTAATACCCATCGCCGCTCCACACCAGGTCCAGGGCCTCGGTGGCCTGTTCGGGGCCGCTGGCCGGGTCGTGAACATACAGACGCGCGGCATCGGAAGGCCCCAAGCCGGC
>JASLXP010000550.1 GCA_030740295.1 Planctomycetota bacterium | reverse complement strand
GAGCTGTCGCCAACTCGGGCCCGGCTAAAGCCGTTACTCCAACCAAGCTGCCTCAAGGAGTATGATTCGTGCTTTCAAATGCAACATCTCTCAGAAAACTAACGCTGTAGGACTAATTAAACCAAAGAATCTTCCTGGACGGGCCATCTGAAGGCGAACAAGACCGGCCACGACGAACAGGTTTACATGGACGATTGTGGGTGAGCCGAGAGCCAGCGAGACGCTGGCGTGCCCACGAGATCTCCGCCCTGGTCTATCCCCGCCTACCGGTTTGTCGGGAACTCCACCGTATCCTGATTCTGCAACTGTTCGATGCCGGTTGAGCGTTTGAAATTCTGATAACTCTTGAGCTTTCGAATGAGGGCTAATTCCGGAGGGATTTTGGGATGCGCTACGGACAGCCCCGAACCGGGAAGCAGGTAGTCGGCCTGCTCGGCCTCGCCCCGCAGGCGCTCGGCGAGTTTATGATTCAGCTTCAATTTGCCGACGACCGCACGCTGCACCTCGCGGCACTGCTGTTGAACGTAGGCGAGATAGAGTGGAACAAGGGTGGACATAAACTTGCGAATCTCCCCGTTCAACAGTTCCTTGATCTCATCGATTTCCCTGAGTTGCTGTTCGAGCGAGCGGAAGATGCCATAGACCTCCCTCACCTCCTCCTGGTAGTGGGCCTCGATGTTACCCCAATGGCTGCTCGACCTTAGCTGGTGGATGCCGTCTTCCTTCACCATGAACACCTGGTCGGCCTGGTGATCCGTTTCATATTGCCTTCGCACCTGGTCGAGCCGCCGGCGGAAGAGCCCGATGGAGCTTTCGAAATTCTCCGAAAGCCGCCGAAGCTGTTCGACGGTCTCATGCACAAAGGTGTCATTAATCTGGCATGCCCACCGTCGCAGTGCGTTTTTGACCGGCGATTTTTCGCTGAGGTGGGCCATTGGATCACTGCCGCTTGCCCCGAGCGCATCGGCCAGCGAGAAATTCGAAAGCAGCATCTCATGCCGGCTTGTCTGCTCGATCCTCATGGGCAACATCATGTCAGCCAGACGTGACAGTTTGCTTTTATCGATTAGCTCGCCGAGCGTTCTTTCGAGGATGGGATCTTCGATCTGCATCGGGTCCGGGCCGAGGCCCTCTTTCAGCCGGTACCTTGCATAGTCCGCCTGTTTCGCCTGCAGCCGCTGATACGCCTTGACCGATCGAGTGTCCGACGGATTTGGCGGCACCGTGCCATTTACCTGACCATTGATGGTCTCGAGCTGCGTTCTGAACTTCTGGACTGTTCGGTGTTGTTTCTCGTCCATTGACCCTTTTGCCTCTCAGAGGCCCGGTCCTCGGGCAGAGAAGGGATTGTCTGCCCTCATGCAGGTTTTGCAATAGGAAGTGTAACTGGATCGGCATATAACGGTGGAAATGCATTCTCCTGTTTTTATGATCCGGCTCGCCTCAGAATACTGACTGATATTTGTTTTCAGTGAATGGCTGTTTTCAACCCGTAAGCAGTTCGCACATGCGACAAGGTCTCCCCCATGACCATGAATCCTCAAGATCTCAAACAGAAACTTAAAGGTGTCTTTTCCTTCCCTGCGACGCCCTTTCATCAGGACCTCAGCCTTAACACGGAAGCACTCAAGGAGAACGTCTCCGCAGTAAAAGGCACCGGAGTATCGATGATCGCGCCTGGATGCGGAACCGGTGAATTCGTCAGCCTGACCTTCGATGAATTCACGAGGGTGCTCGAAACAACCGTTGAGGAAGTTAACGGTGCAATCCCGGTCATCGCCGGAACTGGACACGGCGTCGTCATGGCCCGTGAGATGGCAGTCGCCGCTCAGGAGATCGGTGTGGATGGATTACTGGTACTGCCGCCATACCTCGTCACGCCAGAGCCGGAAGGCCTGGCAAAATATGTTGCGGCCATCGCGCAGGCGGTAGATATCGGCATTATTCTCTACAACACGAACAACGCGATTTATTCGGAATCCGTGGTTGAGCGTCTGCTCGAATTCGAAAACGTCATCGGTTTCAAGGATGGCAGCGGCGACCTGGATCGTTTCAGCATGATGCGACGCCACTTCGGTGATCGCCTTTCCTGGTTCAATGGGATGCCCACCGCTGAAATGACCGGACCCGCTTACTTTGCCGCGGGCGCCACAGGTTATTCGTCAGCCATCTCAAACTTCCTTCCGGAAGCCAGCCTCAATTTCTACAACTCTTACCGGGAAGGCAACATGGAAGTAGTCTGGGACATTACCGACCGCCTGGTAAAACCGATCTGCGATATCCGCGATCGGAAACGGGGATACAACATCTCTTTCGTTAAAGCCGGCATAGAGATAGTCGGCAGGCAGGCGGGGCCGGTGAGGCCGCCCCTGGTGGATCTCGACCAGAAGAGCCGGAACGACCTCAGGAAGCTGATTGGATTCTGGACTGAGCTGTCTGAGTGATTCGTAGTTCAGGCCTCCAGATCGGACTGGGTCTTCCACGAGCCATTGGCTCGCAGACGACGTCCCTCAGGGCGGCGCTACGAAATTCGCTGCCGTTCAAGCCTCAACTTCACCTCCACAGCATCCGCAGCCACATCCGAATTCGTTGCAGGCACAGCCTTCGCCTTCTCCACAGCAATTGCCCTCTGATATTTTCGCTTGTGCGATCTCTTCTTCCTCATCCACCGCTTCCTCCTCAGCCATTCCCGCCGCCGTTGATTCCCCAATGGCCGCTGCTGTCCCCGCCACCGCGGCCGCATCCGTCTCCGCTTCGTTTTGAGTATCCGCGACTCCATGGGATTCTTCGCTCGCGTCTGCCTTATCAAAAAGATAGGCCGTTCGGCTGGCAGCTCTACTCCATACATTGGCGACTCGCGGTTGATGGCGATACTCGAAAACGTGATCGGTCATGTTGTCAGTAAGACGGGCAAAGCCGGACATATTGATTCTCCGTTGCGTGGGCAGATTGGATTACTCGTGGTCGTCGCACCCGCAGTTGCAGGGGCACTTGACGCAACTGCACGGGCTCGCGGGTGCCGTGGCATCTGCGCAGCAGCACGTCTCGTTTTCAGTGGAGGCCGTCGCATTCGTGGCGATCACCGAGCAATACAGGATCACTGCAACGCCGCCTAAAACGATGGACGCAAAGATTGTCCGGGTGCAAGATAGGATTTTGCTCATAGATAAGCCTCCGAAGCATTTGGGAGATCGTGATAGCAGGCGGCAACAAGTGGCCTATTCTCGGAACTTCACCCAAATCTTTAAGCGATTTCTCACCATTCCAGGGAACCTCAATGTCTACCGATACTGTCGAATTGGCCTGTGACCTTATTGCAGTCCCTTCCCAGAGCAGCACTTCGAACGTGCCGGTAACTGACCTGGTGCAGGATCTTCTGACGGAACGTGGCTTTGAAACAGAGCGCACCACTTACCAGGACGAAGCCAGTCTCGATAAAGTCAGCCTCGTAGCCGTCAAGGGCAGCGGCGCTGGCGGTATTGGATTTTTTGCGCATTCGGATACCGTCGAGGGAAAGGAATGGCCCGACGGCGCGTGGTCGCCAAAAGTGGAGAACGGGCGGCTGATCGGTCTCGGCGCCTGCGATATGAAAGGCCCTCTGGCCGCAGCGTTGATAGCGGCGAAAAACGCCCCCGATGAATTGAACGCGCCGCTCATGATCGCGGTCGCAGCGGATGAAGAGATCGGCCACATCGGCGCGCACATGATCGTCGAGAGCTCGAAACTCTTTAAGGAGAAGTGTCCCAGATTCGGCGTCATCACTGAGCCGACAGAACTCACACCGGTCTACGCGCACAAAGGTGGCCGGCTCCTCCGCATCACCGCGCACGGACGCTCTGCGCACACCAGCACGGATAATGGCATCTCTGCGAATTTTCTGATTGCGCCCTTCCTGGCCGAGATGGCAGAGCTCGCGCAAATGTTCAAGTCCGACACCAGTTTCATGAATGACGATTTCGATCCGCCGACTAACGGATTCAACATGGTACTCGATGACTTCGGGTGCCCCCAGAACGTGACCGCCGCGCGCACGACATGTCATGTTGGTTTTCGCACGATGCCCAATGCTCGCGAGGATGATGTGGAAGCCATGATCCGCGAACGAGCGGAGAAACACAGTCTCGAGGTGGTGCTCGTCCGAAGAGTGAACAGCCTGTACACAGCCCCTGATTCAGAGGTCATCAGGCTCGC
>JASLXP010000549.1 GCA_030740295.1 Planctomycetota bacterium | reverse complement strand
CCGGAAACCGACGCCCTGAACCATTCCACTGAAATGAACTGTTAATCGTACTGTTTGTGCCATTTTCGCAGCATCCAGTTGGTTAACGTACCACCTTCACAGCCGTTGCAGCGCTTCCATCAGACCTACCTCACGGAACGACTGTCTGAGGCCATTGGATTCGACCTGCGACAGCCAGAACTTCCGCTTCTTTTGCGGATCGCCGTCGGGATCCACTGAGTCGAATACCGCAAGCGCGTATTCTGATAAAGGATCAGTATCACATTCCAGGACAAGGTCGTTCGGCTCTACGCTTCCCTCAAAGGAATAGATGAAACAGCGGTTGATGTTTCGCCGTGCGCTTTCAATTTGGACCGCATCGAAATCACATTCCCTGGTTGGGCCGTCCGGGACGAGGAGAACGTTGACGCCTCTATCTGTAATGGCCGCGGCAGTCTCCTCGGCTTCACTGGAGACCAGAACATCCTTATGGGCCGGCCATATATCGAACATCCCGTAATGGGCGACCGGTTCGGTTCTCTGGAACGTGTAGAAATCCGGATACGCGCGGAAATCAGGTCCGCTCTCGCGATAGCGATCATAGAAAGCTGTCACGTACGCCATGACGAGTGTTACGGCCCCGGCTCCTTCAAAGCGGTCAGGTGTAAACAGCCCAAGACGATCCGTATTCGCGAATCCGGCAAAGAACTCCGAATGTGCCACCGGCTCCCCGCGCCACTGGAGATGAAAGTCAGTACTTCTGAGTTTACTGCTGTGCATTCCTGGATAGTTCAGTGATCGGTTATGACAGTCGAATATCCGGAAACGAGCTTCAACTGTCCAGCGTCATTCCTCAACACCCACAGGCGCCTGTTCTTCAGCCGCCTGCTCTGCAGCCGCCGGCTCTTCCTGCTGCCCTATCATCACGGTTGGCATGTATTCAGGCAGTTCATCCTGTGGACGCGGGTTTGCAGGCAACCAGATGATGAACGTTGTTCCGACATCGAGCCGGCTCTGGAATGTGATCTCACCGCCATGCGCCCGGATGATGCGGCTTGCCAGCGTCAGGCCGAGACCGGCACCTCCCCGTTTAGTTCCGTAGAAGGGCTCGAAGATCTTTTCGTATTTGTCTTCCGGGATACCTTTACCTTTGTCATAAAACTCGAGGGAGACTCCGTCGACAGTCGCTCCGGTAGAGTCTGATTTTCCGGATTGCTTTTGACCGCGGATCAGAAGGCGTCCCCCTTCAGCCATGGCCTCGATGGCATTCTGCGCGACCTGGTAGATGGCCCTGCGGACCTGTTCCGGTTCACAGAAACAGACAAGAGGTCCCGGGAAATCGAGAGCGACCTCGTGCGAGTTGCTGCGGATATCGTGTGTCTCCACCATCTCTGCGGCCTCATGCGCCAGTTGCGCGATATTTGTTTCCAGAAAATTCAGATCTCCTTTGCGACTGAACTCGGCGAACTCATTGGCGATACCGTCCAGGCGTTCCAACTCGCTCTGAATGAGATCGATCAGCGGCTTCGCGCTCGCAATGTCGAGCGTACGCTTCTCGAGCTCGACGAGGTTGCTCAAGATGGTCGACAGCGGGTGCCTCATCTCCTGCGACATTCCGGTAGAAAGTTCTCGGATGGCCTCCAACCTTTGAATCCGCCGTTCGTTCTCTTCGGCCGTCCGTAGAAAACTCATATCATTAAACATGCACACGACCGCGATCGGCAGCCCCTGATAACTGGTGATGACGGACGTCTTCACTGAAAGCGGCACGCTGCGGCCATCGCGCTTGTGAAGAAGGATCTCACGATGCGATTCTTCCGGCGATGTCAGTAACTCGCAGAGGTCGACGTCCGTATCGCGCTTGAAAACTTCATCGACCCTGAAGCCTTCCAGCTCCCGTTCAGCAGGAAAACCAAACAGGTCGCGGGCCTCTTTGTTGAAGAGGATGATGTGCGTATTCCGGTCGCTAATGACCACGGCCTCCTTCATCGTCCGCAGCACCCGGTCATTCACCAGGCGCAAAGTGCTGAGCCGCACTGCCAGGTGATTGGACAATATAGCCACGACAAAGAACGCCAGCGCAGGAACCGCGAGGAACGATACGAAGTAATCAAGGTTGACGTCACGCTCCACGTACCAGGAGACGGAAACGCCGACAAGGTGTTCTCTTTCGACCGCCGCAAACAGGATGACCGTGATAGTTTGAAAGAGAGCGCCCATCCCCGCGCACACCACGCTGCTGCGGCTGCGACCCAACAGGCTGGCAGCCAGAATCACTGCGAAATAGAAGTGCGTAAAGATACTCCCCGGCCCGCCCGTCAGATATACCAGAATGGCCAGCGAAAAAAGATCGGTCACCAGTTGAGTGAAAACAAAGAGCTCCACATTCTTGATGCTTCGATGCATCGCCAGATAAATGCCATTCGCCGCGCCGACTGCCGCAAGAAAAAGGAAAAGGATAGCCGAGTCCGCGAAGCCAGCGGTGAAAGAGATCTTGTCACTGCCACTGACAAAATTGCCGGCATGGATGCTAACCACCAGCAGCCCGCCAATTACCGCAATGAAGCGCAGCATGATCAGCCACCAGATGCTCCGTCTCAATGCAGACGGGTCACCCAGAGTTGAATCGTCTGTGTTGTTCTGCATGGGTCTGGTGAACTCCGACGGAAAACGCGACAGCAATCATTCTTGAGTGAAGAGCGATCCGTTTCAACATTGAGAGCCACAGGTAATGTACATCCTGAAGGCGTTGTTTTTGGGAGGGCTTCGCGAGGGTAGTGGCCTTCGAGCAGCCCTTGCTGCTGCTTTCCTCCTAGCCTTAAACTTCGTCGTGGTCTTTGTATTCTCCACCAGACTCCAGGTTGGTGGCCTGAAGCTACGCGAATAGTGCACCGCTACCACGCAGTCCATCCACCGTCGACGGTAACATTCTGCCCGGTGATATAGCTGCCGGCCTCGCTGGCCAGCAGGAGCAGCGCGCCTTTGAGCTCATACGGAAGGCCCATACGCTGCATCGGCAATTTGGCATCCAGACGCTCTGACAATCCTTCCGGTACGGTAAAGGTATTCGGAAACGGGCCGGGGCTGAGACAATTCACGCGCACGCGGTCCTTCGCCCAGTAGACTGCCAGGTGGCGCGTCATGTGGATCGTTCCGCCTTTCAGTGAGTGGTAGGCAACCGGGCTCGCGGCACAGACGTCTTCGTATGCATCCGGGTAGGAGGCTACCTGTCCGTACATCGAACCGATGTTGATGATGCTGGCGGGCGACTCATTCTTGACCGCGCTGTCACGCACGAGCCGGGCCAAAATAAAATAACCAGCGTTGTTGCGTTGATGCCGGGCAAATTCATCCATGGAAATGTTCGTGAGATCCTTGCCGACGGCTTCGAGCCCGTTGTTGACAAGAATGTCGATCCTGCCGGTCAGTTTCTCGGCATCCTGAAATCCTCTGTTGAGACTTTCTTCATCCATCTGATCGAGCTCGACGCCGAAATGCGTTGCACCGTCGGGTGAGGGCAGTGCCGCCGCGGCTTCTTGAGCGCGTGCAGCATCGCGGCTGGAAATGACCACCGAAGCACCTGCCTCGGCCAGGGCTCGTGAGAAACTCGTGCCCAGCCATCCAGTGCCGCCGGTGATCAGGGCCGCGCGGCCGGTGAGATCGAAGAGTTCCTGGATGGTTGGCTCGTGTGCTTCGGACATAGTGTTACTCCGGTTGTTAATGGTGTGCTGTCGGATGCTCCAACTCCGGCAGATCAGTCTGCGAGTCTGGCAAAGCCGGTGTGCTTCACCGGCCCTCCGATGCGGCTTTCGATATCGTCTGAATCAATGGCGGCGGCGAGTTCTTCGAGAACTTCGTCCAGCGCGGACAGGTAGTTCTCGACGTGCCGTTCTTCGTGCGCGAGGGTGAGCGCGCAGGCTCCGGCAGCCAGGAAACCTCTGTCCATCATTCTCACTGTCAGCAACGTCTGGAGCGCAGCGGCCTTCTCGTGTTCGAAACTCATCGATGGCAACTGTGGATGTCCGGTAATCTTTGCCGCGATGCCGTGTGTCTCAGTCAGTGATCGCCAGCCGCTCATGACCATCTCGCCGAGTTTTCCGATATGAGCGGGGACGTCTACTGTCATCATCTTCTTCACTGCGGCGAGCGCCGCGGCAGGGCCGATGCCTTCTGTCCAATACGCGCTGGATATAAACGATTCCTGCGCGGCGTCCATGGTCTCTTCGTTGCCGATGATGGCGCCCATCGCGTAGCCGTTGCTGATTGTTTTTGCGAAGACGGCCATATCGGGCTCGATGCCAAACTTGAGGTGCGCACCGCCGAGGCACAGCCGCCAGCCGATGGAGATTTCATCGAATATCAGTTTTGCACCGTTGTGATTTGCTTTTTCCCTTACCGCTTCAAGAAAACCCGGATCAGGATCCATCGATCGGGTTGGCTCCATAATGATGGCCGCGATCTCCGAGCCGTTCTCGCTGAGGATGGCATCGAGCTCTTCAAGCTTGTTATAACGGAAGGTGAAGGCCGTACCCTCGAGCACGCGCGGCACACCCGCGGGACTGAGCCCCGGGAGGAGGTGTCCATCCAGCGCGTCCGTTTCGCCCAGGTTGGCCGCGAGATACCAATCGTGCCAGCCGTGGTATCCACAGAAGATCACCTTGTCGCTCCCTGTCGCAGTGCGGGCGATGCGCACTGCAGCGGTCATGGATTCACCCCCGGCCCTGGCAAAGCGCGCCTTGGATGCCCACGGGTGAATCTCGGTAAGCAAGCGGGCAAGCTCGACCTCGTCCGAGGTCTGCTGGGTAGCCATCGAACCAAGATGGACGCGCCGGATGACTGCCGCGTTCACATCCGGGTCGGCAAAGCCGAGGATGCAGGCCAGGATGCCGTTGTAGGACATGTCGATAAAGCGGCGGCCATCTTTATCCGTGACTTCGCATCCGATGGCCTGCTCGTAATAGGCCGGCCACTGTTCCGGTGCGAACATCTCCGGCCGCTTGGACAGCAGTTGCGTTCCGCCGGGGATGAGTTTCCTGGCCTCGCGGTAGAGCTGCTGAGTTCGTTCGCCGGTGGGCTGCTCTCTGAGATTCAACAGCTCACGCGCGTTGTGGCAGAAGATGCGTTCGATGTCGGAATCGTTCAGACAGAGAGTGAGGCACGCCTGCTTCAGCGCAAGGAGAGACTCGTTGCCGACGAGTTGCGGCGAACAGTGCAGCCAGCCATCCCACTGAGTGTTATTTTCGTAGAGCCAGAAAAACCCATCACCGATGGAAATGGCCTTTCCCCTCAGTTCTGACACGGGGAAATCGCTGCCATACATCAGTCGAGTGGTACCCGTCGCTTTGAGGATGGCTTCGAATGCCGCGGCTTCGCAAATGACGGCGGTGTCGAAGAAAACATTGTCCAGACTCTTGATGGTATCGATGGCATCGGCGGTGTGGCCGGCGTTGAAGCCGCGGGCCCCGTGCGCGAGCACGAAACGGGCGTTGGGATACCGGAGGCAGTGTTCGCAAATGTATTTCTGATTTCGCGGGTCGCTCAATGCCTTGGAAAGCACCATGTGCATGGTGATCCAGAGCCCGTGTTTATCCGCCAGTTCCCAGGCCCACTCGGGAAGGAACTCTTCCTGACCGGCGTAAAAGGTATCCTCTCGTCTGGCGAACTGATGGTAGACTTTGAAGCCCGCAAAGTTGTGTTCAAGAAGGCTGGCCTCGATCGCATCCGGATCGTCTTGCGGCCGAACTATCATCAGGCCACGACTTCCCGAATGATTCTTCAGATCCGTGGCAAGAAATTCATTTGCAGCGGTCGCATCAAGTCCTCGAATCGGGAAGGGAAAATAGAGACCATCACGGATGACGCGGTCGCCCATCCATTTCTCGGTGCATTCTTGAATCCGGCTAATCGTTATTTCAGGGCTGCCGCCGAAGGCATCTTCAGGAGTGCCGGGGGATATGTGCCTGAGATCGTAAACATGCGCGTGTGCGTCGAAAGCGCCTGGTGGCACAAAGCTGTGCAAGTGCTTTTGAAACAGCTCACGGTCGGATGGGTGAACGACGAAATGATTCGCGTTTCCGGCCTGACCTGCGGGGCTGATTACCGGTTCTTCGTTTTCGGTCTGGTTTCCCATGCTTCTCTCTGATGATTGGGCCATAGTCTACTGATCCTGAAGCGAAGCTGGCAAGGGAATGTTCGACGCAAGTTTCCAATTGATTGATTTTGCAGTCCACACACAATCCTCACTCCTCGCGGAGTGCCGAGACCATCCAACCACCCGCCAAACGCTATGCTGCAGAAACAGAATCCCGAGAATAAAGATCTGATCCTTAATATGGACGGCCAACTCGTCCACCGTGATGAGGCCGGAGTCAGTCCGTTCGATTCATCTTTCCAAAATGGCGATACCGTTTGGGAAGGACTCCGGCTCTACCAGGGCCGGATTTTTCGCCTCCAGGAACACCTCGACCGCATGCGCAAAGGCGCGACCATGCTGCGGTATCAGGGGATCCCAAGTGACGAAAAGATCATCGAAGAGCTAAGGCGCACCCTCGAAGCGAATAACATGGCGGATAACGTGCACATCCGCCTGGTGTTGTCCCGCGGGCTAAAGTACACGTCCGGGATGGACCCGCGGATCAATTTAGAGGGCTGTTCCCTGTTCGTCCTCGCTGAACACAAACCGCCCGTTTATGACCGGAGTGGCGTTCGCCTCATCACCGCCAATCAACGCCGCCCCTTCGCCGACATCCTCGACCAGACCATCCATTCGAGCAATCAACTGACCTCTATCCTTGCAAAGATGGAAGCCATCGAGGCAGGCGTCGACGACGCCCTGATGCTCGATCCTGACGGCAATATGGCGGAAACAAACGCGACGCACGTTTTCGTTGTGAAGGATGGCATCGTACACACATCGACAACCAGGGCCTGCCCCGAAGGCATCACGCGAGCGACCGTGCTCGAGCTGTGCGAAAAACGCGAAATTCCGCACCAGATTCGGGATATTCCTGTGGCCGAAGTGCATGAAGCCGATGAAGTTTTTTGCACCGGCACGATGGGCGAAATCGTCCCCGTTGTGCAGCTTGATGAGACGGTATTCAACCGCGAAGAGGAAGGCCCTGTTACCGGTCGGATAGCCAGCTTATACACGGCCCTGACCCAGTCGGAAGGCTACCGGATAATTCAGGAGTAATGGACCAAATCCAACGTAAGCCGATAAATACAAACGCCTTAACTTCGATCTGTTGCCACCCGGCCCCGCCTACGCACACAAACGCGGGGCTGATCGTATTTCGGCTTCGCCAAGGGTTGCGGCCAAAATGCCACTTGGTATTCTTCGCCCAGTTGCGGGTTCCTGACGATGGGTAAAGAGTCAGGAACTAGCCAGATTTCCTAAGTGAATCGCCCTGAATCGGCAATAAACGGGGCAGAAAGAGGTTTTCAGTGATCCGTGTCAATGTGGAAAATCGAGATAACTTTGAAATTACGCTCAAGCGTTTTTCGAAGACATGCCAGCGCGAAGGCATCATCAGCGAGATAAAAAAGCGAGAATTCTTCGAAAAACCGTCTTCCGTTCGCCGCCGCCAGAAGCGTGAGCGGGTCCGCAATATTCGCCGTATCGAACGCCTCAGAGGCCTTCGCCGCCGCAAAGATTGATGGAAGGGAAGAAATGGATCAAAGGGCGTCCAAGATGAGCTTGGATGCCCTTTTTTTGTTCTGATTGCTGATGAAATGATACGGTTGCAGTGGTTACCTGGTGCATCAAGCGATGCGCGGCTCAATCATCCTTCACTGGCGGCTTTTTGCTCGGATCGCTTCTCCTTTCTTAAGAGAAATCCCAGCACGACGGCTAGAATCGCGCAGAGCGCCATGACCGCGCCGAAAACGGTGAAGGTTGGCCGGTAGGCATTCAGCCATGCCTTGAGTTGTTCGCCGAGGATGAGGCTGAGCGCGGCGCCGAGGCCGTGCCAGATGTAGAGTGAGCCCAGGAGGACGTGGCGCTTTTCCGGCGGAGCCCAGTCACCCACCAAAGCGCCGACGGCCACCGAGGCGATCCCCATCTGAACGCCGAGCGACAGGGCAGCGGCGAAGAGTATCTCCGGGCTATCGGAAGCACCCGCGGCGAAGAGGCCAATGGCTGAGGCAGCATAGGCCACCACAAGGAGGGGCGCACGGCCAAAGCGATCGGAAAGCGGGCCGGCGAACGAGGTACAGACCAGTCGCGCCACATAGAAGCCCAGCGTCACCGGCCCGACACTGCCGAATCCCTGCATCTCTGTGGAACGAGCTACCGAACCGCTCAGGTTGCCAAGCAGAATCCCAAATCCAAAGGACGACGAAAGCAAAAGCACACTAACGATGATCCCTTGCAATGAGACGAGCACCTTCATGCCTTCTGCGAGATTGGCGGGCTCGGTCTTGCCTCCGGCCTTTGGAAACATGAACGACACCACATTCGCCGGGATGCTGATGACTGCGGCCCAGAAAAACAGGTCTGCTTTGCCAAACTTCGCGCCAATCCAACCCAGCAGGCAGACGCCCGCGCCCTGGCCCAGGTAGACCGCGGCAAAAAGGATGCTCGTGTTCGTGCCGTATCGATCTTCCGGCGAAAAATCGAGCACCATGGATGTGCCAGCCACCCAGATACACCCCGCTCCCCATCCCCAGAAAAAGGCGCCGAACAGCAGGATGCCGATGTGCGTTGTCACAACGATCAGCCAACTGAAACCAGTGCACATCAGCAAGCCGAGGATGACGGTCATCCGTGCTCCAAGTTTGTTGACCATCAAGGCCGCCACCAGCCGCATGAAGATCCCCGCCAGGTAAACGCTGCCGAGCACCCAGACGACTTCTGTGCCCGGCCTGTCGGTTTCTTCTTCCAGGTACGGCGTGAGGAACGGCTGAATCGCGCCGACGCCGAGATAGCTGAAGAAGAAGGCAGCACTCAGGATGAGAATCTCTTTCAAGCCGCCGGTGCGTGTGCTCATGATTATGGCTCTACGGGAACTGAAAATGAGGAGGACCGCGGATGAAGAGGTGATTCAGGACAGAGAGGAGAAGGGCGAGAGAACCGCATGGATGTAGAGAACCGCGGATGAATCAAACAATCAGATCCATCCACGATTCTCCGCGACCCTCTTTCTCCGCGGCCCTCTTCATCCGCGGTTCTCTTCAACCGCGTCAAACTCCAAAATCGCGTTCAGGTTAAACGGCAGGAACGGCTGATTCTGCGCGCCCGGCGTTTCGCTCTCATCCGGGCTGGCCGCGTTGGCGAACCAGAAATCGCCATCGGCAGGACAAAACACTGCCTGGTGCAGGCAACTGTGGTCTGGAGGGTAGCAGCGGCACAGCCAGATCATTTGCTCGGCGTCCAGCTTCCCGTGAACGTGTTCGATGCTTTCGCTCAGGCAGGCGTAGTGATACGCGCTGTCTTCCTTATCGCTGCGCGGGTCATAGGCTTCGCGTTGCGTTTTTGAAAGCCTGGGCGATACGAAATGGTTCGTGCGCCGGACGACGTCCTTGATCGGATAATGTGGCTCGACATCCTCTGCAGAATCACCGGTTTCAAAAAACTCGAACATAGAATGAGTGACTTCGATGGCGACGGCGTCGGGCACTTTGCCGTCGGCGAGAATGAAATTAAAACCGCAGTCGCGCGGCCATTCTTCGATCATACGTCGGCCGTCATTGAGGTCTTCGCAGAGCGACAGCATCTCGCGCATTTGAAACCACATGGGTCGCCCTTCAAAAGTTTCGTCCTCGCAGTGCGAACCCATCTCGCCCATGGACATCCCCGCAGCGTTCATCCCGGTTACGAGCCCGACCGCGCCGATCCAGCCCATACCGGCGATGGGGATTCGCCCCTCCTGCTCCCAGACGGTAATACATGCGTTGCTCTGTGCCTTGATGGCATTGCCGATTTCGAGAGAGTGGTCCAGGCTTCGGTAGTGATAGAGTTTGCCGTCGCGAGTGGCGGAATTCATCGCGGCACAGCCGGAGCAATGAAAGAGTGTCGGCAGGACGTGAAAGGCGTGGATGAGGTCAAGCTCGATGCCGGCGGCGTCTGACAATCCGGCCATCTCTTCCAGGTAGCAGTCAGGTATGAACGGTTCCGCCTTGGCATAAATATCGAGCAGTTGCTCGAGTGCCAATTCATTCGCCCCGATTGCATGGTCATGTACGTAGGCCTGGCAGCCCTGCTTCACCCGCTCGGGCATGAGGCTGCCGTGCTGCAAACCCATTTCGCGTGGCGTGCCCTCGAGGTGGAGCACCGGCAGGCCGTTTATTTCGAGCAAGCGGCCTTTGCCCTCCCGGCGCACGAATTTGATTGGGACATCCTCGTTCATCTGGAATCCTACGATAGTCGAGCGACCGCCCCTCACCAAACCATCCTCTACGGGCCTGCAACTTGAATCCTCGCGGTCTGTTCTTACAATCCCCGCCACTCAGAAGTTGCACCCGTAGCTCAATTGGACAGAGCACTAGTCTACGGAACTAGGGGTTGCAGGTTCGACTCCTGCCGGGTGTGTTAACAAAGCCTGAGAGTCACCAGCTCTCGGGCTTTTTTTAATTAGATCTGGCATAAATAGGCTTAACATGCTGACCGGCTGCCTTGTCAGCTCCCTTTGCCTTTCTCTTCGCTGTAATCTCAAATTGTCCCGATACAGAGATTAAGGCGAAGAGAAAGACGAAGGGAACACTACAGAGAAAAGGCATTTTTCTTATGAGCCATACGAGACTCCTTCTGTTTCTCGTTCTGCCAGCCATTGCCTTCGGCCAGAGCGCTACTTCGGTCTATGAAAAAGCGAAACAGGCATGTTTTGAAGTCCTGGTCAACGGTCACCTCCAGGGCTCGGGATGGATGGCTTCCAAAGACGGATTTGCCATCACGGCCGCGCATGTGGTCGAGCCCTCCGGGCGGAAGATCGAGGTCAGGAATTCAAAATGGCGCAAACCGGCGAGGCTGGTTGCCGTCGATCTTGGCCACGACATCGCGCTGCTGAAGGTCAGAGGAGAGTCCTTTAAATATATGAAGTTTGCCCGTCGGGAGCCGCGCGTGGGGCACGAGCTCCATTGTTTTGGAACGCCTCTGTATCGGCATTACATGCTCATGCCGGGCAAGGTGGCCAAAGTAGAAAAGGGCTTTGAATGGGTCGGCGTACTCAAGCGTTATCAGCAATCGTATTATGTTGCCGCTGTCACCCCCGGTGGCGCATCCGGCGGGCCGTGGCTGAACAGCTCGGGCGGTGTCGTCGGCCTGCAGAGCGGTTCGATGACGGTCGGCGATGCCAATATGGGCATTTCATACCTCGCACCACTCGCAGCTCTTAAGCGGCTTTTAAAAGAGAAGAATGACGCGGCGACCCCGACTATCGGCGGCGCGTTCGAAGAGTTCTGGGAGCAGGGCGAAGGCTACCTGAAGAAACTGCCCACAGGAATGAAAGGGAGCGTCATGAAGGTCGTGTTGCCCAAAGGCATCGTTGCGAACGCCGGCATCAAGGCGATGGACGTCGTGCTGACGATTGATGGCAAGACGATTGAGTACCGGAACGAGGCGGTCCGTTATTTCAGGAGCAGAAAGCCAGGCGAAAAGGTTAAGTTCGAAGTGTTTCGCCCTTCTGATAAGAAGCGTTTTGATGCGGAGATCGTGCTGGGTGAATTGGAGAAAGGATGGAGGCGGTAAAGGACAGTTTGTTTGCTGCCGGATCGTAACTTGACACACTCATTGGTGTTTTAGAGACGGTGGAAATTCCGGGCGGAACGACCCGGATTCTCTGGGCGCCTTGGGGCCGGCCAATGGAATGCTCACCCGCCTCTCGTTCTCGTTTCCCCAGATGTACGCGTGGTGTGTCGGATGCTGGCTGTCGGTATAGTCAATGCTGTGGCGTCGTTTGCCGTGTATGTTGCCCGCTGGATCGAGGATTTCTTCGGGAGGGCTGTGCATCTTCATGTCAATCCGATCTGCATAGACATCGAAGGCTGCGAAATCTGAAGGATAGCCGCCGATGCCGCCGGGCATGATCTGATGGACCCCGCTTTGCTCCTGAACCGATGTGAGATGGATGTGCCCACACAAGACGGCGATGGTTCTCTCGGCGTTACGCATGACGGTCTCGAGCAGGCCGGGCTCGAGCACTTTCCAGCTTGAGAATCCGAAACTCGCCTTGAGCGGCTCCAGGTCGCGCGCGGCGATGAGTGGCACGTGGGTGACAAGGATGACAGGCAGGTCGTCCAGCTCAGCGAAAGCGGAATCGACAAAAGAATTTCGCTTCTCGGTCACTTCATCACCATTTCGGTGAGCGCCGCTGGTGTCGACGACGATGAATCCAATGCCGCCGCAGGTGAAGGTGTAATGGTGCCACCTCTCACCGAAAAAGCGGTCGTAAGCCTCGTTCAGCTCGGTGATGCCTTCCCCCTGCCGGTTCTCGTGATTGCCGACGCAGGGGAGGAATGGCACATCGATTGGATCGAGGATGAGCGACTTCATGTAATCGAAGTCCTCCTGGTAATCCGGGATCTCGCCATTGATAATGTCGCCGCCAGAGAGGACGAAATCGGGTGGCTCTAACTCGTGCTTCCCAAGCGCGCATTCGACTGCCCAGGCAGCTTTTTCGTTGGCGAGAGGATAAGTCCTGTGTTCTGGGAAGAGGTGCGGCGCGCGGAGATGGATGTCGTTCCAGAAAAAGAACCGGAAGAGACGTTCGTTTGGGTGTGACATGACTCAGCGGGGCGTGGGCAGGTGTAACTCGAGATCAGGCGCGAGAATGATCCGGAGTCAGGCGGTTAGTTCGTGGATTCCTTACTGATCGTGCTCGTCTGCAGAGAGGAGTCTACAGAACCGTTTGCAGTGGATAAATCAGCCAGCGGTCTTGCGCAAAATCTTTACTGAGGGTTCTGTACAGAGTTTCCAGTGATCATAATGTACACTTTTCACCGTAGGATTGGTTGGCCACGCCGCCATCCCCCCGCGATTTTTACAAACCTCTGAACCCATTCATACTGAATCAAATGAGCATCTGGCGACTCGTCACACAGGAGATCTTGCATCGGAAGCTGAACTTCGTTCTGGGACTTATATCCGTCGTGGTTGCAGTCGGGGCCCTGCTTTGGGCCATTGTGTCGCTACGAAGTTTTGACCGGGAAACGGAGGCCATCCTGCAGGCAACGGAGAAGAAGAATCGGGAGGCCATCGAAGCCCTCGAGAAATCCACCAACGCAGAGATGGCAAAGCTCGAGAACGAGATCCGAAAGATCACCAAGGGGATGGGATTCAATATTTACATTTTTCCCCAAGAGCAGGATCTCGGCGAAATCTACTCCGAGGGCTACGCGTCCAAGACGATGCCCGAAGATTACGTCACCACGCTCGCAAGCAGCAAGATCATCACCGTCAATCATCTTCTTCCGAGCCTGACACAAAAAGTAAAATGGCCGGAGCAAGAGCGCACGGTTCTGTTAATCGGCATCCGTGGTGAAGTGCCTATCATGTTCAAAGACCCTAAAAAACCGCTCATCGATCCCGTGCCCGATGGCACGATGGTGGTGGGCTACGAACTGCACCGGAGCATCAATCTGAAAGAGGGCGATACCGTCAAGTTCATGGACCGTGAATACAAAATTCACAAGGCACATGAAGAGCGCGGCTCGGTCGATGACATCACGATCTGGATGCCACTGAAGGAGGTGCAGTCGATTCTTAAAATGGAGAAGCGCATCAACGCAATCCTCGCCCTCGAGTGCAACTGCGCGACTATAGACCGGCTTGGAGAGGTGCGGCAGGAGATCGCGAGGATCCTGCCCAAGACCCAGGTCATTGAGAAAGGGAGCAAGGCCCTGGCGCGCGCTGAAGCTCGCAACCTCGCCAAGGCTACGGCCGCAAAACAGATGAAGGATACCCGCGAGGCCGGGCATGCCCAGATCGAAGCACAGAAAAGCCAACGAGAAAGCCTGCGAGGTGAACGTGAATCATTTGCCGCGATCCTCGTGCCGCTGGTGGTGGTGGTCTGCGCGGTCTGGATTGGTTTCTTGACGTTCACCAATGCGAAGGAACGCACGTCAGAGATTGGGATACTCCGGGCAATTGGGATCAGCTCGACAAACATTCTTGTTGTCTTTCTTCTGAAGGCATTCGTGGTGGGCTTTGCCGGCGCGCTGCTGGCAAGTGTTGGTGTAATGATCGCCGGAGCGACCTCTGAGGAATTGAAAGGAGCGGAGCTCGGCGCAGTGATCGCGCTTGCGCCGGTCATCTCATGTGCTGCCGCCTGGCTGCCTGCACTGATGGCTTCGCAGCAGGATCCAGCATTGGTGCTCAGAGAGGAATGAGTGGAATGATGGTCGATGCTTGAAGTGTAAACACCGCACACAAACGTAGAATCTTCCTCCTGAACTCATTTCGAATTGGAAGGATGAAAAAATGCCCACATATGTATATGAAATTATCAACGAAGATGATTCAGGCGGGGAAAAATTCGAAGTCATTCAGCGGATGTCCGATGCCGAGCTCAAGAAGCATCCGGAAACTGGCCAACCGGTACGACGGCTAATCCAGCCGGCCGCCATTAACACCAAGGGTTCGGAAAAACGATTCCTTGACCCGGACTACCAGGCTAGCAAGGGATTCACACGCTACGAAAAATCCGGTGACGGCACATATGAAAAAGTGGCAGGGGAGGGGCCGAAGAACATCGCGAAAGATGACTACGTGCAGTGAGCGTGCCAGTGTCAGCCGGTCAAGAGACGTGCCGCGACCGCTTACCAGGGCCTCTGTTGTGTGATGAACAGGGTCACATCATAAATATTGACGCCGGGCGGCGCCGTCGCCGCATATAAAATAGCCTCCGCAACCTGTTCGGGTTTTAACATGTTTGGATTCGGTGTGTTAGAGACCAATGTAGTAGCGACCCCGCCAGGACAAATCAGGCTCACCGCTATGTTGCTGCCTGAGCCATGCAGTTGGCGGGCCACTGTCTCGGTCAGGCCTCGCAAACCATATTTGCTCGCATTATAAGCGCCGTCCCCTCCGGCCTCTGTCCAGTGTGAACGGACAGAACCTATATTGATAATCTTGCCGACGTCGCCATTTTCCTTCATGAGCCTTACGGCAAGCTGCATACAATGAAACGCAGCGACCACATTTAATTCCAGGCACGCGCGGAACCTTTCCAGTGGGAGATCCTCGATTTTGCCGAAAGGAGCCATCCCCGCGTTGTTAACGAGAATATCCAGACGTCCGAAGCGTTCCTTTGTCTCCTCAAAAATATAGTCTACAAATTTCTGATCCGTCACATCCCCATCGAACCAAACTGCAGTTCCGCCGGCATTGGTGATTTCTGATGCCGCAGATTCTAAATCGCTCCGCGTTCGTGAGGCCATAATTGCTGTAGCACCATGTTCGGCCAACATGATTGAGGTTGCCCGGCCTATGCCGCGGCCTGCTCCTGTAACTAGAGCGACTTTTCCCTGCAAGGAGTTATCCATGATTTATCCCTCGATTTCAGGCCAGTTGAATTTCGGATCGAAACCTAAATCGCGCCGGGCCGAGGATATGTCATAAAGCGAGTCCTGCCTTCCGGCGACAACGTTATAAGTTCCATTAGTTACCTCCGCTTCCAGGGCCCCCTGAACGGCCTGTGCCACATCCTTCGGGCTGACATATATAAACCACGGCTGGCCAGGCTTTTCCGGTTCTTTCGGACCTGGATTGCTTCCATCACCCTCAATAACACCGGGCCTGATATGAATGACGCTTAATCCGTGTGCCTGGTGGTACGCATTCCCAATGTGTTCGCAAAGGTTCTTGGACAGGCAATAGTAAAGATCGCCAGCTTTGAAATCGGCGCGATCGGATTCACAGAACGGAATATCTCGCGGTTGAGGCGGGCCGATGGCGATGATACTTGAGATATTTACTAATCGGCAGATCTCGTTATTCACACAGGCTGCAGCTACGTTCCAGGTTCCCTTAACCATGATGTCAGCAAAGTCTTCATGAGTTTTTGCTGACCGGCCGCGAACAAGTGCTATCAAGTGAACAACCGCATCCTGGCCCTGACAAGCCGCGTTTATATCTTCATATCTGGTAATGTCGCCTTTTATGAACTGCACGTCACGAGCTGGCTGCACCTGGTCAAATACAGTCAGTTCATAATTGTCAGACAATTGTTCGATGACGAATCCACCGAGATAGCCCGAACCACCAGTAATCAGTATTTTTCTGTTCATTATTCTTTGCATTGAATGATGCGGTTCTCTTCGAGGCTTCTTGCTGCTGCCTCAACTAATTCAAGGGTCAGAAGTGCATTTTCGTAGTCCGAACGGATCAGGGTTCTGTCGCCTGTCTCGATTGCCCGCAGCCATGCACCGGTTTTATCCAGACTGAGTTGATTCTGACTGGGGGCAGATTCTTCAATTTCTTCACTGTTAATAAAGCCCTTAATCTTAGCATCCGTCGTGTTTGCGTGAAGGCGCAGGTGCGGGCCGATGAGCTCCAAATCAAAGGCAAACTTGTCATGACCGCAGTGATTAGTATGGATTCCCCTTGTTCCGTCCTCCAACTCATAAATCATCTGCAGGGCATTTTCTGCATTGAATTCTGTCCGCCCCATGGCCATGTTCTTAACACCTAATGTGACCGCCTGAACGGGCCGTGGATCGCCAAGAAGGTAACGGACGCAGTCCAGCAGGTGTATGGCCTGTTCTGCAATCGGGCCGCCGCTGATTTCTTTCTGCAGGAACCAGGGGGACATGCCGAAATTTAAATAATAATCAATGGTGCAGACCGTGCGGACGAGATGAATGGCCTCTCCCTGCAGAAGTTCCT
This sequence comes from Planctomycetota bacterium, assembly GCA_030740295.1. The sequence goes on along the minus strand of JASLXP010000549.1, from coordinate 22,252 downwards.
TGAGCCTTTCATAGAGCGGCGAATAACGGAGCTGAAATCCGACGGCAGTAATGACTCCCGAGTCCAGAATGGCTTTCGCACATTTTCTCCCCTCTTCCATGGTCATGGCCGGCGGCTTTTCGATCATGAGGTGAAGGCCCCGCTCACATGCTCTGGTGATCGGCGTCATTCGGACTGGAGGAGGTGTGGTCAGCACGACCGCGTTCAGCGGTGCTTTGAAGAATTGATCGAGATCGTCGGTAACGACATCGGCTTCAAATTCTCTGCCGAGATTCTGTGCTGCCTCGAGCCGGGTGTCGTGGATCGCTGATACTGTTGCGCCGTAGTTTTGGACTGCGCTAGCGTGGGACATGCCCATTTTCCCTGCGCCAATGATTCCTACGTTCATCATTCGATATTCTTCTGATCTGAATTCGTGTGGGCTAGCTCAGGCTTTTCTCGAATTCATTGATAAGTCCATGCATAGAATCCTGCAATTCATTCATCATCGCCAGAACGATACTTCGCTGCCTCTGTTTCTCCTCAGGATCGAGATATTCCAGAGGAGACCTGCCGTCTGCCCTGGCCAGCATGCATGCGAGCGTGTGCAGGACTGCGCGGTCAGTGAATGGCTGGTCGGGCCCTGCTTCCTGTTCATATGTTTTCCAGTAAAGGTGTGCCCCCTCAACTAATACCTCCCTGTGATTCTGAAGATGCAGAGCTTTGCTCAGGAAGTGCGTCATTGAAAAACCGATGTCGAAGGCTGGGTCGCCCCAGTGGATGACCTCGTGGTCCAGCAGCACGAGACGATTCTCGTGAACGAGAATGTTTTTGGGACTGTAATCGCCATGGACCAAAGCTGTCCTGATGGACCTGGTTTCGTCTACGAGAGCTCGTAGAAAACCCGCGGCCTCCGGAACGGCTGACGCTGCAGTTCCGTAGTATGGATCGAGCCTGAGTGACTCGAAGAACGAACGGTCATCGAATGCGCGTCGGAGCGAATCGGCCTGCTGTTGTGACCTTCGGTGGATGGCAGCAAGCATGCTCGCGAATTCGTGTGCGTGGCCGGGACACAACTCACCATTGAGCAGCATCTGCTTCCAGTTTCTGTGCGGTTGGGGCACTGCCTCCATCGCCAGGATGTGATGCGTGTGGTCTTCGAAGACGAACGCGGGGACAGCACCTTCCGGCAACATCCGACCGAGTGCGCGCATCCCTTTCGCCTCACGGTGCACCCTTTCCGGGCGGCTGAGCCATTCGCCCTGGACTCGCAGTTTTTCCAGGGCCTGCTTCAGAACCCAGTCGCCGGCTGAATGTTTGACGAGCACGGCCCGGTTGGAAACGCCCCCCGCCAGGATTCTCATCTCCGGCGTTTCATTGCGGCCAATGTGGCCGTGGTCTCTGAGATAGTTGACGAGCTGTTCTGGATGCTCGATATCGAGATTCATGGGCGCCTAATCTCTCATGAAAGGGGCGCTCTCTTCGGGGGCCTTCTTCACTTCCAGGGGAGGCAACTTCTCGCCGGTGGGCCCGAAGGCCTCCACGTCTGCGAAGGCCGCAATCACTTTGGCGGCGCGTTCTACATGATCCCGCTGCAGGTCCTGAAAACAGGAGACCGAGCTTTCCCCTGATGGGCTGCCATTCGCAACCACAAGGGTGGGCCAGTAAATCTTCGGGATGATGGTGCGGCCGGGCTCTTCCGCGCCCGCTTCGGCCTGGACCTTCACGCATCGAATCTCGCCATTTGGATACAGACCCCGGCTCTTGAAGCCCATGAAGCCTCCAAGGAGCTCGATCGCTCCCGCCTCCGTCCGCAGAGCGACCGCGCTTGGAAAGACAGCCCGCACAGAAATGGGAAGAAGAAAGAATCCTGAAACAATGCAGCCGACGACGATCCCTTCGAGCACGCTGTAGAAAAGCAAACCAAGCACGAACGTATGAAACGCTACCAGCATGGGTGTTATGGATGGTCGAGTTCTGAGCAGGATGTCTTTTCCGTGCTGGATAATTCGTACGGCCATGAAACTGTCCGTCTGATTCTCGAATAGCCCGTAACAGCATCTCATTTTAGACTGAAACACGGTTCATTCGAAGGCTCAATTGGGCAAATCTGAAAGAGAACTGAGACGTGGGTGTGACATGAATCTGTCCCCGCCTTACCGGATCTTTGCATCGGCATGCCTTACGCCTAGAATCGCAGGTTCTCTCACGAGGAGAGATAACCGCCCAGGAAACGCACAGTTCAGCCGATTATGGAACTGCTCCAGACAGTTACTGATTTCGTCAGCTCATCCCCGCACTTTTTTGTGTTTCTGATCCTGTTCTTGTGCGGGCTTGGGCTGCCGGTGCCTGAAGAGGTAACGCTGATTGCGGCAGCATGGATGACATTGAAAGGTCTGGCTAATCCGTGGTCCATGTTCGGTACGGCGCTGCTTGCCATTCTTGTCGGTGATCTGGCGACATATACTGTCGGTCGCACGTTCGGATATCGCCTGGTTCGGCTGCCATACTTCAAACGTGTGCTTTCCGAAGATCGCTTGAAAAAGGTCGACCAGTTTTTTGACAAGTATGGTGACTGGGCCGTTTTCTTCGCCCGGTTTGTGGCCGGCTTTCGCCTGGGCTGTTATTTCATTGCCGGCATCAGCCGCCTGAAGGTCCATGTTTTCATTTTCATGGACGCCCTGGCCGGGGTTTTGAGCGTCGGCCTGACATTTATCGTCATTCGAAGATTCGGGGGTGAGATTGAAGAGGCTATCCAGTGGGTCAAAAGGGGCCACTATGCTTTACTGGTTCTTGCTCTCGTTGCTATTTGCGCATTCGTCGGTTGGAAGTACTTCAGGAAGAAACGTGCCGAATCGATGAGTGTTGTTGAAGAGACTGCCAAGTCTCCTGAAAAGGCCGGTTAGAAAACCGAAAGAATTTCCATGGGATCGAAGAAATCGAAGCAGGTCAGAGAAGAGAAGACCGGCGCGGAGGCAGTTCCAGATTGGAAGACACTCTGGCCGCATCTTCTTGCGCCGGTCGGCATCGCGCTGCTGCTGCACATTATTTATGGTTGAACAGTGCCCAGAGTGATGCAAGAGTGAATTCAGGAAACCACTCGATCCGCAGAAGTAAACAATCGTCAAACAGTCTTCTATGCATGTTTGACCGTCTATACTGGCTATCTATAATCGTTTGCCACATCGGCGGACGGTTCAACAGATCAGCTGACAACTCTTACCACAAAACCCCTACGTGGAGTACACATTATGGCCAGAAGTCGACGCTTTATCGGCAAGATTCTGCTCAACAAAGGTTACGTAACCCCTGATCAGCTCAATGAAGCTCTGGAGAAGCAGAAGGAAACCGGACAGCGAATCGGTGAACTGCTGATCGAGCTCGGCTATTGCACCGAGCGTAATGTGTCTGAAGGGCTCGCGGAACAGTTTGGCGTAGAGCTCGTCAATCCGGCAGCGATGGACATTCCCGAAGTTGCCCTGCAATCCATCACCAAATCGACCATTAAGGAACTGCTCGTCTTCCCTCTCGATAGAAGTGAAGGCATCCTAAGGGTTTGCATGGTCGACCCGCTCAACCTGTTCGCGATTGATAACCTCCGTTTTGCCACAAGCTGTGACATCCAGTGGGTTCTGTGCTCGAAGGAAGACCTCGAGACAGCCATTCATAAGCATTACGGCCTTGAAGAGGAGACGGTCGATAACATGCTCCAGGAGTTCACGGAAAGCGACATCGTCTATACCGATGACGAGGAAGGGGACGGTGAAGAAGAGGAAGACGATGCCCCGATCATCCGCCTCGTAACCCTCATTGTTGCCGAGGCGCTCAAACAGCGCGCGAGCGATATTCATATCGAGCCAATGGAAAACCGGCTTCGCATTCGTTACCGCATTGACGGTGACTGCTATGAAGTTGAATCGCCGCCCAAACGCCTGCAAGGCGCGATCATTTCACGCCTGAAGATTATGGCGGACATCGATATCGCCGAGAAAAGGAAACCGACGGACGGCCGAATTAAGATGAAAGTACTCGGCCGGGATATCGACCTCCGTGTTTCGTGTCTGCCGGCCAGCCACGGCGAAAGTGTGGTCATGCGTATCCTCGACAAACAGGCCGTCCTCCTCGGCATCCAGGATCTCGGATTCATGGATGACGATTACGCGCGTTTCCAGAACATCATCAAACGCCCGAACGGACTGTTCCTGGTAACCGGGCCTACGGGAAGTGGCAAGACCACGACCCTCTACGCGGCCCTGAACGAACTGAATCGGCCGGATACGAAGATCATCACTGCTGAAAACCCGGTGGAGTACAACCTCGCGGGAATCAATCAGGCCGAAGTGAAAGAGGCCGTGGGATACAACTTCGCGCGCATTCTCCGCGCCATGCTTCGCCAGGCGCCTAACGTGATTCTGGTGGGAGAGATTCGTGACCAGGAGACCGCTGAAACAGCCGTGCAGGCGGCTCTTACGGGCCACCTGGTGTTCAGTACGCTCCATACCAATGATGCTGCTTCCGCGCTGCCCAGGCTGATTGATATGAACGTGGCCCCGTTCCTGGTCTCGTCCTCGATTCAGGCTGTCATGGCGCAGCGCCTTATCCGAACCATATGCAAGAACTGTAAGGTGCCCACGGAAGTCTCCGACAATGAGCTCGCAACGGTCGGGCTGAAGCGCAGCGATGTCGAAGGAACACAGTTTTACGCCGGTACAGGATGCCCTGAGTGCCGCGACATTGGAATGAGGGGCCGCCTGGCCATTTTCGAGATGCTTGAAATGAATCTCGCCATGCGCGATATGGCGTTCAGGCAGGCCCCCGTTCACCTCATGCGTGAAGAGGCAATCAGGAATGGAATGCGCTCTCTGCAGGGAGATGGCATCCGCAAAGTATTGATGGGCGTTTCCACCATTTCAGAAGTCCTCGCTGTGACCGCAGCCAAGCATTAGCCGATGCTATGGATGCGTGCCAACATGGCGTTCTCTCCTAAAGTTTGCCGAGCAGTATCCGTTGATCGGCACATGATTTTTGCGAGGTTTTGATGGCTCTGCAGATCTCTGAACTACTGAAGTTCATGGTGGATACAGGAGGCTCTGACCTCCATCTGTCCGTTGGCAGAGAGCCCACGGTTCGCATGAGCGGCAGATTGCGCTCGCTCAACAAACGCAAACTTACATCAGAAGACACGGTTGCCTTTGTCAAGAGCATCGCATCCGAGCGCAACCAGCGGGAGCTTGAAGAAAGTGGCAGCTCGGATTTTGGTTTTCAGTTTGGAGACAGCTCCCGTTTCCGCGTCAGCATCTTTCGGCAGAAGGGCCACATGAGCCTGGTGCTCCGTCAGATTCCCAACCGTTTCCTTACATTTGAGGAGATTGGTCTGCCCCAACTGCTGAAGAATCACATTCAAAAGCCGCGGGGGCTGATCCTTGTGACCGGGCCCACGGGCTCAGGCAAAACGACGACGCTGGCCACGATGGTCAATTTCATCAACGAAACCAAAGACCGGCACATCATCACCATAGAGGACCCGATTGAGTATTACTTTCACCACGAAAAATCAGTGGTGACGCAGAGAGAGATCGGCGTGGATGTCCCGGATTTTCCGGAAGCCATACGCCGTGCCCTGCGCCAGGACCCGGATGTCATCCTGGTCGGCGAGATGCGCGATCTCGAGACTATTCAGGCAGCGATTACTGCCGCGGAAACAGGACACCTCGTCATGGGCACCCTGCACACAACCGGGGCATCGAGAACCATTAACCGTATCATTGACGCGTTCCCCACCAACCAGCAGGAACAAGTCAGGGCCCAGCTCTCCACCTCGATTGAGGCCGTTATCTCGCAGGCGTTGATGCCCCGGTCCAACAAGAAAGGAGTCGTGGCCGCGTTTGAAGTACTGATCATGAGCCCTTCAATTGCGAATCTGATTCGGGACAACAAAGTCCATCAGTTGAATTCGGAAATCCAAACCGGAGGCAACGCAGGAATGATCCTGCTTGACGATTCGCTTTTTCATCTGTACGCCACTGGCCAGATAGAATTCTCGGAAGCAATCCAGCGCGCGCAGAACCAAAAAGAATTTGAAGAGAAGGTCAAAGCACGCCAGGCCGCGGGCATCGAAGACTAGACGACGAACATGTAATACAACCTGATACTGGAAGGACCCGAATTGTGGCAAAACAAAGAATCAGAAAGCCTATTGGTGAGATCCTCAAAGACAGGGGCCTCATCAACGACCAGCAAATCAACGAAGCCCTCTCCATTCAAAAAGAGAACGGTGCCGTGCTGGGGACTATCCTCGTCGAACTGGATTACGCCTCGCAGATCGACGTCCTCGAGGCCCTTGCTGCCCAGGCGGGAATGGATGTCGTCGACATTGACAATATCGAGCTGCAGCCAGATGTCATTGCCCGAGCTTCGGCATCCGTTACCCAGATCTATCGCATCATTCCTTACTCGTTTGATGATAATATCCTCCACGTCGCAATGGCTGACCCCCTGAATGTCAGCGCACTGGACGACCTGAAATTCATGCTTCAATGTGACGTCCATGGTGCGGTCGCCGACCCCGATGGAATCGATCGGGCGATAGAAAAATATTACGGAACGAATGAAGAATCGGTCGAAGACCTCCTGGACGAGCTTGAAGGCGCCGGCGGAGATATGCCTGACATGGAATTCGGCCAGCAGTCACGGTCCATCGACCTTGCCAGCCTGGAAGAGCTCGCCAACTCCATGCCGGTGGTAAAGCTCCTCAACCTGATCCTCCTCCAGGCCATCAAAGACAAGAGCAGCGATATTCATTTCGAGCCTTTCGAAGATGAATTCAAGGTCCGATATCGTGTGGACGGCGTGCTTTACGAAATGATGCCTCCGCCGAAGCACCTGGCTGTTGCCATTATCTCCCGCATCAAGGTTATGTCACTCCTTGATATCTCCGAAACCCGTCTCCCACAGGACGGACGCATCGAGCTGAACATCAGTGGCAACCCCATTGATTTGCGCATTTCCACCCTGCCGACGCTGTTCGGCGAAAGCGTCGTCATGCGTGTACTCGACCGTTCGGTTATCTCCCTGGATCTCGACCGAATCGGACTCAGGGAAGACGACACCGAAAACGTTCGAAAACTTCTCGATCTGCCAAACGGGATTATCCTCGTTACCGGGCCCACGGGCAGTGGCAAGACAACCACTCTCTACAGTTGTCTCAATGAAGCCAACGAAATCGACGTCAAGATCATCACCACGGAAGACCCGGTCGAGTACGACTTGCAGGGCATCATCCAGGTACAGATCAATGACGACATCGGCTGTACCTTTGCCGCTTGCTTGAGAAGTATTCTGCGCCAGGACCCGGATACGATTCTGGTGGGAGAGATTCGTGACATCGAGACCGCACAGATCGCGATCCAGGCGGCCCTCACGGGGCACGTGGTGCTCAGTACACTTCACACCAACGATGCTCCTTCCACTGTTACTAGAATGATCGATATGGGCGTCGAGAAATTCATGATTGCCGCCACCATCCAGGGGGTCATTGCGCAGCGTCTCGTGCGAACCATCTGTGTCGAATGTAAAGCCGAATACACACCGGATATGGAAGAGCTTGCCAGCATCGGCATGACGCCGGATGACATGGGAGGCAAAACTTTCTGCTACGGCAAAGGCTGCGAAAACTGCAACAACACTGGCTACCGCGGCCGCACAGCGCTCTTTGAAATGCTGATCATGACAGACGCCATCCGCGACTTGATCCTCGGCGAAGGCATTACCTCCACCATCCGCGAGCAGGCCACCAAAGAAGGCATGCGCACCCTCAGGCAGTCGGGCCTGCTAAAAATCTATGAAGGGTTGACCACGATCGAAGAAGTGGTACGCGAAACCATCGTAGGCTGACCTGAACTAGATATCCTGAGCCGCCGACCAGATTTTCTCGGGAGTGGGGCCGTGCCCTTGGTCGGAGAGTTTCTTCACCTTCGCCTCGTACTCCTGCCTTTTCTTTGCCAATTCTTCGAATTCAATAAACCTTCGGGCTGTGCGGCGGTAATTAACATACGCCCTGGCGCAATACTCAGCGGCAAGTTTTGGTGAATTAAGACGCTCCTGCGCATCCCGGGCAAGCAATTCACTGACTTTAGCCCGCTCCAGATTAACGACGAGACCGTATGGATTTCCTTTGAATTCCTGGTCCCATTCTGCCAACACTTTTTTTAGTCGCTCCGCGGCATCTGCCCGCTTCACCTTCATTATCTCTATTGCAACCCTCTTCTCCGCTCTCAGGCGACTGAATAAAGTGCGCGCCCGCACAAGCTCTGAAACAGATGCCCGTCCAGATTCCCCCTTCATGATTTCGGTGACATTCTGGTAAGCACGCAAAACCACCTCATCCTCTTTTTCACGCTGACCTGTCAGGTAATAGTATTCGGACAATCTGACAAAGACGTGTGTCATCATTGTTCGATGGGCCAGCAATTGGGCTCCTGGTGTTTTATGGGCCCGTTCGAACCAGATGCCTGCGTCTCTTAATGGGTGCCGGCCGTTGTTTTCCTCCATATATCTTTTGGTGAAATAGGCGCGGTGGTCAGGAGTCATATTTTGAGAAATCTTGTCGAATAATACCCATGCAGTCCAGAACTTAATTTCATACAGATGTGGATTCTTGCGCACGCCTTTTCTCAGAAAGTTATAGCCGATTTTTACCCAACCGTATTTTTCCTCCAGGTCTTCCGCCTCATGGGAAATGTTGTAAGCAGCATTCCAACCGTTAAAAACGTATGCGTCCGAAAAATGGGGCTGAAGTTGGGCGATAAAATTCATGTTAAACATGACCTCATGATATCGGCCTTCCTCCTGAGCAGTCATTGAGCGCACCCAGAAATAGTTAATAGCGATCGCCCTTAGGCCTCCAAGAATCAGAAGAAATGCCTGGTTGGGGATATCTTTCGCAAATACGTCCGTCTGCGCTGTACCCTCTGCCTCACGAGTCCATCTGATCGGCCCCTGCAATTGGCCAACTACTCCAAACATCAGGACAACCGTGATGGCATAAGCAATATATGTTTTCTTGGGATCAGCGGTCATTTGTTAATGAATGGATCTATGTCTGAAAATAATCCATCCTGCCGAAAGAGAGAGTGTCACAAAAAGGTTCATGTAAAGGAAGGATGAAAATAGAGTGCCGAAGGTGACCGAATAGCCATGGCTCAACATTTCCATTGGACTGAGTCTGTCAAGATTTGGTGTAACCACCTGCAAAATCTCGAGAACGAATTTCATGATGTGGTGAATCACTGTGAGTTCGCCGGAACCGGTTGGTGCGCCGTGGTGACCTTGAGTTCCAATGGCGTCGATAATCTCTCCGAACATCGCTGCCATGGAGCCGCAGAAATACACAAAAATGGCGGTAAGTGCGGTGATGGGCCAGGAGAGAAAAGTGGATGCGGAAACAGCGACGACAACGATCACGATGACCTGGCAGGAAAGCATGGCGACCGCTTTCAGAACATTAAATTCAAATGACCGCGGCCTTGAAAGCAGGCTCACAGTATATTCCTCGCCATCGTACCCGTAATAATGGGGTGAACGTTCAGGGCATTCGAGATCAATCACGAGGTTTCCCGATTCGTCAATGGCATCCGATGGGATAAGAAATGTATGCTTCCTCCCATCACGAGTGCGTACACTAGTTAAGTGGCGTTCGCCATTTGTGTAATACCAGAATCCAAGATCTATCCGCTTCGATCCGGTGTAATAATTAGACCTGTTCAACAGTCGCAGATTGCACTGCACGGTGATCGCTTTGCCGGGACCATCTTTCAAATCCTGTGAATCTATTTCGATATTATTCTTGTTAATGCCTGTGAATAGCCAACGTCTGTTCTCGGCAGACCGCAGGAAATCCAGCTTTTTTGAACGGGTAGGTGGATGAACTCTAACGACTTTAATTCCGAGTGAGGTGAAACCATCCGGTGTCGTGAAGAAGTGCTTTCTGTCCAGGTAAATGAGCGGGCTGACTGCTCTTTCCGGGTCAAGTGGTACTTTCATTTCTGTGCCGGCGTTTGCAGGAATGGGCTTACCCGGTTCTATCAGTGTCGGGTCTACAATCTGGACAACCAAGTGGCTGTCTTTCACGTCTTCATCAATATCTGTTGCCTTCCCTTCTTTGTTGGTCAATTTGCCTAATGAGATGACTGCTGGAATTCTTCCGTGTGAGTCCTTTTTAACGACCGCCAATCGATCTGTTCGCATGACGAAACGAAACATGGATCCTGGCGGGCTATGCGGCCGCAGCCTCAAGAAAAGTCCACGTTCTATGGTGACGGTAGCTTTGCGGTATGTATGAAGAGAAGACTTTTCGGCTTTGATTAGTTCTCTGGAACCGAGCAGCCTTTCTTTAACTTCATCGGAAGCATCTCGTGCGGTCCACCGAACGAAAATGACCATAAAAACGGCCATTGAGAGCAGCATGGTGAAAGTAAAAACACTGAATCCCAGTACTTTGCCGCAGATGACACTCCATCTCGAAACCGGCTTTGAGATTAGGGTGTAGATGCGTCTGTCTGTGATGTCATTCGGGAGTGATAGGGAAGTGAGAAAGATGGCGGTAATGGCTGTAAAAAGCGCCATCAATCTCAGGCTCCATTCGAGGGTGTTCCTGATCTTCCATTCTTCACCGAATTTCTGTGAGCCCGCGACTTCGACGAATGTGAGGCCGAATAACAGGGCCCCGGTAAAAACCAGTACGAGCAAGAAGCCTTTGCTGCGGATGGCTTCTTTCCAGGTCTGAATAGAGATCGCCAGGATGCCGTTACGGTCTTTGACCGTGAAGATGACCATCACTGCAAGAATACAAAGGCATAGGCTCTGGAGTAGCCAGTAAACCATTATCAACTCTCCTTCGAGCTTTCCTTCTTGGCTTCGGACCCCGCCTTCTGCTCTTTCTCCTTCTCCCTCTCTGGTGCCACCTCGGCAACCTTGCGTCCCCATTCCTGGCGATAGGACTCCTGATCGCCCTCCCTGGGATTCTCCTGAATCGTTTTGAGGAACAGATCCTCAAGGCTCTCCGAAGGGTGAGACATATCGAGAATCTCGGCATTTTCCGCGAGGACCTTCGCCACTCGCTCTTCGCCTTTCTCATCCAGACCGGCGAGGGTTACCTGCAGGACGTCCCTGATTTTCAGAAGGTCTCTGACCGGCCCCAGTTTCCTGAGCGTCCCCAGATGAAGAATGGCGATTCGATCGCATACATCCTGGACATCTGCGAGCAGGTGCGAGGAAAGCAAGATTGTTTTGCCCTCGCTCTTCAGTTCCAGGATCAGGTCTTTCATCTCGCGTGTTCCGATGGGGTCAAGCCCGCTCGTCGGTTCATCGAGAAAAAGGACTTCAGGATCATTAATAAGGGCCTGCGCGAAACCGATGCGTCTGGCCATGCCCTTGGAATACTCTTTCACCTGCCGCTTCCGTGCGTAATCAAGTCCGAGACGCTTTATCAGTTCATCCGCTTTGGCTCTTCTTTCCGCCTTCTTCATCCCGAATATCTGTCCGTAGAATTCAAGGGTCTCTTCGGCATCCAGAAACTTATACAGATAGGATTCTTCCGGCAGAAAACCGATGCTGTGTTTCACGGAAACATCGGTCGCGGGCTTGCCGAGGACTTTGGCAGTGCCGGAAGTGGGGAAGATGAGCCCAAGAAGCAGCTTAATGGTTGTCGTCTTGCCCGAGCCGTTTGGGCCGAGCAGCCCGAAGACCTCACCTTTCTTGATGGTGAGCGACAGCTCCTGCAGGGCCTTTGCTTTGGGCCGGCCTCGAAAGTCCGTATAGGTCTTTGTCAGATTTTCGATTTCTATGGCAACGTTATTTTCACTCATTCGAATGGGTCTTCGGTTTTGGGCCGCGGAGCGTCAACACCACGGGCCGTTCATCCGTCTCTTTGTTGGATTCCTCTCCGCACCGTGAGGTTTCAGAGCGAAACACTTTGTCCGTTTTGATTCAACTCTCTTACTTTCAAACGGCAGTTTAAGCCAGCAGGCCCGTGAATGCGCACGAACCATCGGCGCGGGGCGAAATTATAGGTATGGCGATGCCCCATTCAACGGTGCTTGACGGTCATAGGGGGCCGCTTAGAATCCTTGCCGAATTCTAAGTCTGAAGTCATCACTCCGCGTGTTGCGGAGAAAATCGTTGCTGGACTCTCCGATGTCAGGAGTTCCGGAGCCTGAGACTCCAGCTACAGTTGCGGCCGAAGGCCGCCTGAGGCGAAATGGCCCTTCTTATGTCCTCCCGCGCAGGAATGTCTTATGGAAACTCCCAGAAATTCTATCCTGGTCGTGGATGATGATTCGACGATTCGTCTCGGATTTAAATCGCTCCTCGAAGAATATGGGTTTGAGGTCGAGACGGCTGACGATGGCCGGGAGGGTCTGAAGGCGACCATGTACCGGGAATTCGATCTGATCCTGCTCGATATTTACATGCCCAACATGAACGGCCTTGACTGTATCAAAGCGCTCCGAATCTCCAGGCCGTACGTACCGGTTATTATCGTGACGGCGACGCCTGAATCCGATCTGGCCCAGGAGGCCCTCCGTGAAGGCGCGGACGACCTGCTGCCCAAGCCCGTTCCAGGCAAGGTGCTGGTAAATAAGATCAATGAAGTCATGACGAATCGGGCGAACGGTCTGGAGGCCGGCCATGGATAAGATCCTGGTAATCGGAGCTTCCAGTGGTGGACCGCCCGCACTGCTGGAACTGATCCCGAAGTTTCCCAATAGCTTCCCCTACCCGATACTCATCGTGCAGCACATGCCTCCCGGTTTTACGGGGCCGATGGCCGATTTTCTGGACGAACAGAGTGCGGTGCGGGTGCTGGAGGCGAGGCAGTTCGACTCACTCGAGCCCGGCAAGGCCCTGATCGCGCCGGCGCCTTTTCATATGTATGTGGAGAAGGGCGATGATGTACAGATCGTACTCAGCCAGGAGCCTGCCGATTCCGTTTGCTCTCCCCGCATTGATTGCACGATGATCAGTGCGGCGAACGTGTTTGGGGCCGGCGTCACCGGCGTCGTACTCAGCGGCCTTTCCGCCGGCAGCGATTGCATCAAAGGTGCGGAGACCATCCGGGAATCGGGCGGAACCGTGCTCAACCAGGCCCGGGAAGGCTGCACTTGTTACTTTATGCCGAAGGCTGTCGCGGATGCCGGATTTTCTGATGCCGAGGTCCGCCTCGATCAGATGCACAAAAAAATTCTGGCGGCGATGGGCGTCACTTGATGAAGCTATTACCTGAGCTGAGCGATTCTTAAAGACCCATCGGTCCGTCCTGGCCGAGCCGCCGAATTGAATATTCTTACCACACTCCATCGCCTTACCTGGCGCCATCCGTTCCTGATTCTGACCGTTGCATTCATCACAGGTCTGGTGTGCCTGAATTTCATCCGGACTCTTAAGCTGGATTCGAGCCTTAAGAGCCTGTATCCCCAGAACTCGCCTTCCATAAACAGACTTCTGGATCTCAACAGACGCTACGGAGGGATGGATAACCTGGTCACCGTAATTGATGTGCCTGGCGGCGACCAGGATGACCTGCTGGATTTCGCCGAAGAGATGCTGGATGGGCTGCGTGCACTGCCCGAGATCGAATCCATCGAAGAGGCGCCTGGCATTGATCACGCGACCCTTCTCGAAAGCAACGTCGCCGGGAAGGCGCTGCTCTACCTGAACGTAAAGGAACTGGATCAGTTTCTCGCCCGCATCACGGACGCATCGATTCTGGCCAGGATCAAGGCGAACAGTGAACTACTGAAGAGCGGCGCGGGGTCAACAGCTACGCGCATACTGGGCGCGGATCCGCTGGGGCTGAGCCCGCTGGTTCTTGACAGGTTTCGGCAGCCATTCTCAAAATTGAAAATTCGCTATGAGGACGGCCTGCTGTTGAGCAGCGAAGGGGACCTGGCCGTCATCCTCGCCCGTCCTAAAGGGCCTTCTGAGGATATCAAGTTCTGCGAGCAGTTGGCGGAAGCCCTGGAGCGGCTGGAAAAGAGAGCGGCCGAGGCGTCTGAAATCAACGGGGCCAGGGTACGTTACACCGGGCAGTATCAACTCCTCCACTTCTATCATTCCATCATCAAGCACGATCTGATTACCTGTGCCTGGGTGTCGTTTCTCATGGTAATGGTGCTCTATCTGGTGTCATTCCGTCGGGTCGAGTCTGTGTTCATCGTCGGCCTGCCACTCATTCTCACGATGGTCTGTACCCTCTCCTTTGCCAAGGCAATGTTCGGCTCCGTGAATGCCCTTACCGGTATCTGCATCGCACTGCTTATTGGGCTCTGCGTGGATTTCGCAGTGCATCTCTACCACCGGTATCTGGAGGAGCGTGTGAACAATGAGCCGGAGACATCTCTGAAGGCAGCTATCACAGATACCGGCCCGGCGGTGTTCTCCGCGGCGATGACCACTGTCGTCGCTTTCCTCGCCCTTCGCCTCAGCAATGTGATCGGCCTTCAGGATCTCGGAATGGTGACCGCGGCCGGGATGCTCATCGGGCTGATCAGTATGTTTACCGTCCTGCCCTCGATGCTCGCGATCTCTGGTGGCATGAGAAAACGTTTCCCATTTCTTGACAGCGCGCTCGGCGCAAAGACCGGAATGGACGTCCACCTGGGCCCCGTGGTTCGGTTGGCCACCAGGCGGCCGGCCATCACGCTCGCGATCGGCGGGGCATTAACTCTGTTGGCGCTGCCGGGCGTCTTCAAGATACGATTCGAAGATGACTTCACCCGGCTGCGGCCCCAGAACGCCGAAATCTTTCAACTTGAGAAAGAACTGACCCGGCGGCTGGGCTCGCCCTTGCTCCATTTTCCAATCATCGTCCAGCACAGCGACCCTGAAGCCGCATGGGAGCTGGCCAGGCAGGTCACAGAGGAACTGCGTGAGGCCATTGATGCAGACGAGCTCTCCGCGTTTATCAGTCCGGCGCTCTGGTTGCCGGACAAGCAGGAGCAGCAGAAAGTGCTCACCCGAATCAATCAGATCCGCGATCGGGAAGACGGGTTGCTGGATGCCACAAGAATTCGAGCGACGCTGACTTCGGCATACGATGCGAATGGGTTGCGTGTGAACCGGGATACAAAACGCTTCATTGACTTTCTTGAAAAAGCGCTTTCCGTTCAGGAGGTAATAACCTCTGCCGACCTGTCTCGAAACGACCTGGCGCCGCTGACGGCGCGTTATGTCGGCCGCAGCGAGATGACAGAGATCATCGCTCTCTCGTACGCATCGACTGCCGGGGGGCTATCTGTCACGGAGAGCCTGGAACGGGTTCTCCAACGTATGTCAAGATTCGGCGATTCCGTCACAGTGCCAGGCGCACGCGCCCTGGGAAAAGAGGTGAAGGCTATTCTCAAAGACGATTTCGTGATCATGGTCTCGGCCGCCCTGGCCGGCATTTTCATTGTTGTGCTTCTGCATTTCCGGAGCGGCCTTCTAAGCGTTTACACCCTCATCCCGCTTCTCACAGCAACGTTATGGACCCTGGGCGCCATGGGCTGGTTTGGCATCGAGCTCAATATCATGAACGTCGCCGTCATCCCCCTCATCCTCGGTATCGGAATCGACGACGGCATCCAGGTCGTCCACCGTTTTCGCACTCGGCAGACCCGCAGCGCGTCGGAAGTAATCGGCCAGACAGGGATGGCCCTCGTGGTGACAACCCTGACCACCATCGTCGCATTCGGTTCACTCTTACTGGCCCAATACCCCGGCTTGAAAGCATTCGGACTCCTGACCACCCTCGGAGTCGGCTCGTGCCTTCTGGCGTCGCTGGTCTTGCTGCCCGCGCTGCTTACGTGGTCTGAAGGAGAATGAAGAAGGCTTCGTTCCTCTGCGTCTTTCTCATCGTCTTAATCCTTATCCCGGAGCATCTGAGATTAGGACGATGAGAAAGAGCAGGCCAAGTCTCACCTTGCCCAAGGCCTACTAAGTTTTGCCCCTCGGGGAGAAGAATGATGAGATGGACCTCTTTTGGCCACCTTCCTGAGCCACCGCGCAGCCGAGCCCAGCAAGGGCAGATTACACGCCGCCTTCGAGCACTCGGCCTATTTTCCGGTATTTTTTGTAGCGGGCAGCCACCAGTTCATCGATAGGTTTTGCCTGAAATTCGTCGAGTAACCGGATGACGACGCCCTTGATGAGATCCGAAGCCCCTCTGGGGTCCCGATGGGCCCCGCCCAGCGGCTCTGGAATGACTTCATCCACGATGCCCTGCTCCATCAGGCTGGCGGGGTCAAGGCGTAGCGCTGCCGCGGCCTCCTCTCGCTTGTCCGCACTCTTCCAGAGGATGGCAGAGCAACCTTCGGGGGTAATGACGGAGAAATAAGAATTCTCCTGTGCGCACATGTGGTCAGCAACGCCGATACCCAGCGCACCACCGGAGCCACCCTCACCGATGACGACGGCGATGATGGGCACTCTAAGGCTCGCCATGACGACCAGGTTTTCCGCGATGGCCATGGCCTGTCCCCGTTCTTCCGCCCCAATCCCGGGAAACGCGCCTTGGGTGTCGATGAGAGCGACGACTGGCAGTTCCAGCATTTCGGCAAGTTTCATTTTGATTTTAGCTTTGCGGTAGCCTTCGGGGTTGGCCATGCCGAAATTTCGTAACTGCTTCTCTCTGACGCCGTGCCCTTTTTCGTTGGCTACGATCATCACTTTCCGGCCGTCGATCGTTCCAAAGCCGGTAATGATGGCCTTGTCATCGGCAAAAGCGCGGTCCCCATGCAGCTCCAGAAAACTGTCAAACATACTCGCAATGTAGTCCTGCGAAGTGGGCCGGTCCCGATGCCGGGCCATGCAGACGCGCTCCCAGGGGGACAGATTGGCTACCAGCCGGCGGAGGATCTCCTCCTGCTGCTTTTTGAGTGCGGATATGTTTTCGCCGAAATCGACGCCGTGTTTTTCTGAAAGCGACTGAAGCTCTTTGATCTTCTGCTCGATTTCAAAAACGGGGCCGTCGAAGTCCGGCGGCGAACCATTCGAATCCGGTTTTGGTTCTTCAGGTTTTTCTGGTTCTGAATCAGCCATCTGTTGTAGTTATGGACGGGATACTGCTAAGTTTTTCGAGGCATTCAGTACAGTCTTCGGGGCGGTTGCTCGGTTTCTTTTCGAGCATCTGCATCAGCAGGCCATCAAGCAGGGGATGTACGTCGTTAATATGGGAACGCAGGGAAGAGGGTGTACCTTTGAGATGTTTTTTCAGTAAGTCGTTGGGGCT
Source organism: Planctomycetota bacterium (assembly GCA_030740295.1). Next base: position 5,007 of record JASLXP010000549.1, on the reverse strand, counting down.
TTCGGCAACGAACACATTCCTGAAGGTGAGCATTTCGTAGAACGCGCAGGCCAGAGAGTATAGATCCGTCTGCGGGACAGGGTTCTTCCTCCGGATGGTCTCAGGCGCAATGTATGAACGCGTGCCGGCAATCTTTCGAACTCCCAGCTTGAATTCGCCAATGCGCTCAGAAAGGGTGAAATCGATCAGCCGGGATTCGCCTTCGTCATTGATAAGGATGTTTTCCGGCTTGATATCCAGGTGCACATAGCCGGAGTCGTGGATGTAACGCAGACCTTCGAAGGCTTCGCGCATGATTCTCAGGCAATTGGTCTTTATGACGTCCTCCTTGTGCAGGATTCGGTGCTTCAGATTCCGGTCATCGAAATACTCCAGCACAATGGCAGGCTGGTGTACTTCAGGGAAATAATCGAGCACTCTGACAAGCCGTTCGTGGTTCCATTGCGCGGTGAGATAGGCTTCACGCCGGAAATGACTGCGTGCGCTGCGTACATTCGCCTGGTCGACTTTCAGGAATTTGATAGCCACGATTCGGTCATCCGGTGTCAGCGCCCGGCATACAGTGCTCACCGAACCTGAATAAATCTCACCCAGGAACTTGTAATCCCAAAGTTCCCATCCGAGCACGTGCTCCAGGTCGTCACGCTTTTCCTGGACAAAGATGCCTTTAATCTGTGAGGCAACGCTCATGAGCGGCGGTATCTATCGGTGGGGATGCGAGCGGCTTGGCTAAGCCTATGAAAGGACTGTGCTTGGCGGTAGATAAGCGAGCAATTTTACTCCCTGAACAGCACTCGTTCAATGAGCCAATTGACCCTTCAGAATCGCACTGGTACCATCCCTTAGATGTTATTTCATATAGAAGTTGCCCGTCGGCAGACCATCGGCGATCCAGAAGGCAGGGACGTTCTCGAACAAGCCCGGGAGCTCGGCATCAACACCGTCGAAGCCGTCCGAACGGCCTCCATTTTTGTCATCCAGGGCCTCTCCAATGAGAGCCAGGCGGAATCCGTCGCAGAAGGTCTTCTGACAGACCCACTCGCCGAGGAATACGCGATCGGACGCCCCATTCTGGTCGAGGGAATGGGCACGCGCATCGCGCAGGTTTTGAAGAAACCTGGAGTCATGGAACCGGCTGCGGCGAGTGTCTTGAAAGGTATTCATGACCTCGGCCTCAGCGCGGAGAAGGTGCGTATCGCACGCAAGTATCAGTTCGAGGGGGAGCTTGACGACGAGGAACTGGAGAGCCTCGCCAGACGCATTCTCGCAAACGATGTGATCGAAGACGTTCTTTACGGCAACACGCTTGTGCCCATGCTGCCGGATGGACACGGCCATGCATTCGAGCTCGTAACTGTCCCGCTCACCGGAGCGGATGAAGATGACCTCATGCGAATCAGCCGGGAAGGATGTCTCTCGCTGAATCTTGAAGAGATGAAAGCCATCCAGGCCCACTTTGCCGGCCTCGGCCGTGAGCCCACGGATGCCGAGCTCGAATCCCTCGCACAGACCTGGTCAGAACACTGCGTCCACAAGACGCTCAAGGGCGATATCCTCTTCAAAGACGAGCTCATCGAAAACCTGCTTAAGAGCACCATCGTCAAGGCCACTGACGAGCTCGACAAGCCGTGGTGCGTTTCAGTGTTCGTCGACAACGCGGGCATCATCGAGTTCGACGATCGATACAACGTCTGTTTCAAGGTCGAGACACACAATCATCCTTCCGCTATCGAGCCCTACGGCGGCTCAGCCACGGGCATCGGTGGCGTCATTCGCGATATCCTCGGCACCGGCCTCGGCGCCAAACCGATTCTGAATACCGACATCTTCTGTTTTGCTCCGCCGGATACGCCGCAGGATTCGCTTCCCAAGGGCGTCATGCACCCGAAACGCCTGATGAAAGGCGTCGTCTCCGGTGTACGTGATTACGGCAACCGGATGGGCATCCCGACCGCCAACGGCGCCGTCTTCTTTGACAGGCGTTACCTCGGCAACCCGCTCGTTTATTGCGGCAACGTGGGCCTCATTCCGAAAAACCGGTGCGAGAAGAAAGTTCAGCCCGGCGACAAGATCGTGGCCGTCGGCGGGCGCACTGGCCGCGATGGTATTCATGGCGCTACTTTTTCATCCATCGAACTCACTGAAGAATCCGAAATGTCCAGTAGCGGCGCGGTCCAGATTGGGAATGCGATTACAGAGAAGAAGGTGATGGATGTCCTGCTCCAGGCGCGAGATGGTGGCCTCTACCGCAATATTACCGACTGCGGCGCGGGTGGTTTTTCGTCCGCGGTGGGAGAGATGGGCGAAGGCTCTGGTGCGGAGGTCCATCTCGATACGATTCCTCTGAAGTACGACGGCCTCACCTACACCGAAATCTGGATCTCCGAAGCGCAGGAACGCATGGTCGTGGCCGTCCCGCCGGAGAAGGAAGAAGAATTTCACGCACTCATCCAATCCGAAGATGTTGAGAGCACGACCATCGGCACGTTCACGGATACAGGCCGGCTGGTGCTCAAATATCACGGCACGGAAGTCGCCAACATCGAGATGAAATTCCTGCACGATGGCCTGCCGCGCCTCAAGCGCGAGGCCGTCTTCGAAAAGCCACAGAATCCAGAACCGAAACTGCCGAAAAAGGAAGATTATACCGAAGACCTTAACGCCCTCCTCGCATCATGGAACATCTGCAGCAAGGAATGGGTCATCCGCCAGTACGACCATGAAGTCCAGGGCACGAGTGTTCTCAAACCGCTCGTTGGTGCCGATAACGACGGCCCCGGAGATGCCGCGGTCATCGCGCCCGTGCTCGGATCGAACAGGGGCGTCATCGTCTCCAACGGAATGAGCCCCAAATTCGGCGATATCGATCCCTATGCCATGGCCGCGTCCGCCATAGATGAAGCCTTGCGCAACATCGTCGCAGTGGGCGGCAATCTCGACCGGGTCGCTTTGCTTGATAATTTCTGCTGGGGCAACACAGACAAACCCGACCGCCTTGGCAGCCTGGTGCTGGCTGCGCAGGCGTGCCACGACATGGCCCTCGCTTATGGCACACCCTTCATTTCAGGCAAAGACAGCCTCAATAACGAATACCAGGCAGGTGACGAGAACATCACCATCCCGCCTTCTCTGCTCATCTCGGCCATCGCGGTCGTGGACGACGTCAGCAAGTGTGTCTCGATGGACGCCAAAGAGGCCGGCAATTTCATTTACATCGTCGGCCTCACGAAGAAGGAGCTCGGAGGATCCCATTACTACGATCTGCACGGCAGTACCGGCAATGACGCGCCACAGGTCGATGCCACGCTTTCGATATCCGTGATGAAAGCGATTGCAGGTGCAACTTCCGCCGTCCTCATCCGCTCCTGCCACGATTGCTGTGAAGGTGGCCTGGCCGTCGCGGCCGCAGAAATGGCATTCGCTGGAGGGCTTGGCATGAAACTGGATATTACCGCCGTCCCGACGGATATAAATCTCCGTGACGATGAGATCCTCTTCTCCGAATCCACCGGACGCTTCATCTGCGAGGTGAACCCTGTAAACAAAGAAGAATTTGAAGCCGCGCTAAGCGAAGTTCCATTCGGTTGCATCGGCGCGGTAAATGAGACAACAAATGTTGTCATTCGAAAGGCCGAGACAACGCTCGTCAACGATTCTTTGCAGAACCTGAAGGAGTCCTGGCAGCAACCGCTTCGCTGGTAGTCTTCTTCATCAACCATTAGCCATCAACCATCTTCCCCCGTGCCGCGTGCATTAATCATCCGCACAGCCGGAACCAACTGTGATGTCGAAACCGCCTTCGCCTTTGAAAAGGCCGGAGCAGAGCAGGACATCGTTCACGTCAGGCGCCTCACTGAGCAACCTGCCACGCTCAGCGATTACCAGATCCTCGCCCTGCCTGGCGGATTCAGTTATGGAGACGATGTGGCCGCTGGCAAGGTCTTTGCCAACGAAATCAAGAACAAGCTCGGCGACGCTCTGGCGGAATTTGTTGAGGCCGGCAAGCTGGTCATCGGCATCTGCAATGGCTTCCAGGTCATGGTAAAGATTGGACTTCTGCCCGGGCCTTTCTCGGCAAACGGGGCAGAGCAGACTGTGACCCTTACGAATAACGATTCCAATAAATTCGAAGACCGCTGGGTGCATCTGAGGATCGATACCGAGAACTGTGTCTTCACTCGTGGCCTCGAACGCATCTACATCCCCGTCGCTCACGGCGAAGGAAAATTCGTCGCGGCAGAGGCGTCCCAACTCGATGAGCTTGAAACCAACAGCCAGATAGCCTTCCGATATGTCGGCCCTGATACAGAAAAACGCGGCTACCCCTGGAATCCCAACGGCTCGCACCGCGACATCGCGGGCATCTGCGATCCCACCGGCCGCGCCCTCGGCCTCATGCCCCATCCGGAACGCCACATCCTGCCCACCCAGCACCCCCGCTGGACACGGGAGGGCCTCAAAGAAGAAGGTGACGGCCTCGCTATGTTCAGGAATGCAGTGGAGTACTTTGCATAAGGCTGCCCAACGGCCGTGGCATGAGTTTCGGATCTTCTGCGCGATGTGCGTTTACCTTCGTCTAAATGCGATTGGCTGCAGCCACAGAGCTGCTGTAAGAGATACATCCAATGTCCCAACCCAACATCCTCCTCTTCATCATGGACGGCCTTCAGGGCAGATTGCTCCAGCCGGACCACATCTGCAAGGCGCCCAATTTCGATCGCGTCGCAGCCATGGGGACGCGATTCTCGAATGCGTACACGCCTTCTCCAACCTGTTCACCGGCCCGGGCAAGCCTGATGACCGGACTGCTGCCGCACAACCACGGGGTGCTTTACGTCGAACATACAGTCGATGACGACCAGTCCGTTTTGCGGGACAGCCCTCACTGGGCTCAGCATCTTCAGGACGCTGGATACTACAACGGCTATTTCGGCAAGTGGCATATCGAGCGTTCGGACAAGCTCGAGAACTTCGGATGGAACGAATACCAGGTAAGCGGTCGCAAGG
>JASLXP010000548.1 GCA_030740295.1 Planctomycetota bacterium | reverse complement strand
CGCGGCTGGTCGTGTCCGATTATTCACGAGGGAACGATCTACATCACCGGCGACGTCGAACAGGACCTTGTTCTCTTTGCACTGGACCTGAACGGAAAACCGAAGTGGCAGACAACCAACGGCAGATCGTGGACCAGATCCTATCCCGGGGCCCGGGCCTGTGGCACCATCTCCGAGGGCGTTCTCTATCATATGAATGCCCACGGTCGGGTGGCGGCGTTCGATGCCGGAACGGGTAAAGAACGCTGGTCGGTGAATATCCTGCAGCGATTCGGCGGCAAGAACATTACCTGGGGCATCAGCGAGAATCTCCTGGTGGACGGCCCGCGACTGATCGTGACGCCTGCCGGCTCCACGGCCCTCATGGCGGCGTTGGATAAAGCAAGCGGCAAAACAGTCTGGACCTCCGAACCCATTCCCGGCGAAAAAGCCGCCTACTCTTCGCCCATTTTGTTCCGATACCGGGGTCGCCGGATGCTGGTCAACTACACCAACCCGCACGCCTGGGGGGTGGATGCCGATACAGGGAAACTTCAATGGAAAGTACCCCTGAAGACCCGGTGGGGCGCGGCCGTTTCCACCCCGGTTTACGCCGACGGTACTGTGTTCTTCGTGGCGCCCGATGGTCCGGGCGCATCGAAGTTTCGTCTCATCGGCGATCCTCCGGGCAGCCGGGTCGAGCTCGCATGGCATTCGGAGGTCGATACGCTGACGGGGTGTTGCCTGTATCTCAACGGCCGTCTCTATGCCAACGGCTGCAAGACCAGCAAAACCCTCCACGGCATCGACGGGAAAACCGGCGAAACGCTGTTCGATATGCCTCGCTTAAAACCACGAAAGCCAGGGCACGCCTCCAACGCCACCCTCTGGGCCGATGGCCGAATCTTTGGCCTCTTTGAAGGCGGGCAGGTGGTGTTGCTGAATCCAAAATCGGACGGATTCGAGTTGACCGGAAAGCTCAAGCTGGTCGATGCGCGGAGAAACGATGCCTGGGCCCACCCCGTCCTCCTTGATGGACGACTTTACTTGCGCTACCACAACACGCTCTGGTGCTACGACGTGGGGGCGCAGTAATCGGCTCTTACAATTCATCTGTGAATTAGGCGGATGGATATTTCGGTAAGAGCACGATAAAAGCCTCTGCACGCACGAATTGTCGAAGACAAAACTCGGAGGAAGATCGCACATGGCTAAGAAAGAGTCGAAGGACAAACTGGCGCTTCTGGGCGGCCCAAAATCCGTCAACCAGTCGCATCCGCCCTATCCGGTAATTGACCACGAAGAAGTTAACGCGGCCACTGAAGTCATCATGGCGCGTCAACTGAGCGACGTTGGCACAGGCAGGTTCATCCAGCGTTTTGAGAAGGATTACGCCCAGTTCTTCGGGAGCCGGTATTGCCTGTCCCTGTCGTCGGGCACATCCGCAATACACGCCGCCCTGTTTGCGGTGGGTGTGGGGCCCGGCGCTGAGGTCTTGACCTGTGCGCACAACTGGATTTCGGCCATTACCGCTATCCTGCACGCCGGCGGAACGCCCGTCTTCTGCGACGTCAAACCCCAGTGCTGGCACATCGATCCTGCGGAGATAAAACGCAAGGCAACTTCAAACACCAAGGCCGTCGTTGTCACTCACCTGTGGGGCGTCCCGGCCGACATGGATCCGATCCTGAAGGTCTGCGCAGAACTGGGTATTCCCGTGATCGAGGATGTTTCACACGCTCAGGGCTCCAAATACAAAGGAAAGTATTGCGGGACACTCGGCGACGCGGGCGCGTTCAGCCTGCAGGGCTCGAAGGCGATTGTCGCCGGTGAAGGCGGCTTCATGCTGACCAACTCAAAACGGTATTTCCAACGGGCCCAGGTGCCCGGGCACCACGGTGCGAGACTCAATGCGGAAATGAGCGTCAAGGAGGTCAAGCCCTTCGCCGAAGGCGGCGGCGCGTGGACTTACCGAATGTTTCCGGTCGCGGCCGCCATCGCAACGGCCCAGCTCGGAAGACTCCCCACGCTGAATGCCGCCAGGCAGGCGAACTTCGACCGTCTCTATTCCCGTATCAAGAAGATTCCCTTCATACAATGGCCCAGACTTCACAGAGGTACGGTGCGCGGCTGGTATGGAACACCTGCGATTTATGTTGCCGAAAAAGCGCCGGTCAGCCGCAACACTTTCGTCAGAGCCTGCGCAGAGGAAGGCGTGGGCATGGGTGGCGAGGGCTACCGGGATTGGACCCAGATTCCCCTTTTCCAGGACATGAAACTCTACTCGCAGATGTTCGTGCCAAAGCATGCCAACGGCGTCGAGTTTAAGCCCGTTCGCCAGGGCGACCTGCCAAACTATGAGGTCGTCCGCAAGAGCATGCTTCACTTCAGGATCCCGGCCGTTGAATCTCCGTTGCTGATGGACCAAATGGCCGACGGCATTCACAAGGTGCTGGCAAACGCAGTTGCCCTGGCCAAGTGGGAAAAATCTCAGGCGTAGCGATTGTCCGTTTCGGATGCGCACAGACCTGGATGGCGCTGACTTAAGCGAGTGTGGTATGGGCGTCTCGCCCGTGGAGGAGCGTATGCCTCTGCCCCGGGGCGACACGCCCATGCCACGATGGTGAAAGCAATGCCAAAACCGCTTAAGTCAGCACCATGAGTTCAGACCTGCGAAAGCGTTCTGGCGGGAAGCTGAATTTGCGAGATGACGACGGGACTACTAGGTCTTCAAGACGGAGTCGTTTTGACGGATTTCAGGGGCGAAGCCCCGGGCTGTTTGCCTAGCCCAGCCCAACGGGCTGGGTGAAAGGTACAAAGATTTGAAAAGGGGCAACGCCCCGGCCATTTGTAAGGAGGCCATTCATTGGGGCAAATGACCGGGGCGTTGCCCCTAAGGTGATATGTCCGAAAACCCAGCCCGTTGGGCTGGGCTAGGCAAACGGCCCGGGGCTTTGCCCCTGAAAATTGTCATTCAGATCCGTAAAATTGCCCTCGTCTCGGCCTACTAGGTCTTCAATTCTGATTTTGTGCATCGGAATTCCGAGAGATGGCGGTCTTACTTTGGAGTGCTGCGACTTGTCGCAGCTTTGGATCGTTTCACGACGGCCTCAGAAATCCAAAGCGGTGACAAGTCACCGCACTCCAGAATTGTGCTCGCGGCTTGGACATCCAATGCACAGAATCAGAATTGAAGGCCTACTACATCCGCACGGAAAGACAGGGACAGCCAAATGAGAGCACTCGCGCACGTTGTCCATGTGGGATTCGTTTCGATGGCAATTGCTTCCGTCTGTCTCGCAGGTCCGAGAGTCGAATTCGCCAACAACCGGCTCAAGGTAGATGGCAAGCCGTTCTTCTTCTACGGATGCTGGGGAACGCCGGGCGGGAACTTCGCTGAGTTTAAGCGGCGGCACTTCAACACGGCTTTCATGGGTTGGCGGAACGCTCTCAAAGATGCCTCGAAGGCGGCCAGCGCGGGTCTGATGGTGATTCCCTATCCGTACGCGCCTGGCTGGAACGACAAGATGAAAGAAGCAGTGCAGTCCCTTTCGAAAGAAGACTGGGTGCTGGGATGGAACATCGGTGACGACCTCGCGAAACCCGAACACGTCCAGGCCGCTTTGAAAGTGCGTGAAGAGATACGAGCCCTCGATCCTCAACGCCGCCCAATCATGTTCGACGCCATCGGCCGGTACGAGGAGTTTGCCAGGATACCGGACATGTGGTGCGCCTATGCCTACCCCCTTGTCAAAAGAGCTTTCGACGCGGCCGCGTCGGGAAAGCCGGGCGGGCTGAAACAGTATGGTGAGTGGCTGAACAGGAAGCGCATCATGGGTCGGCCAGACGGATTTTTCTGGACCTGGGCCCAATGTCACGTGCAGATTTGGTATAGCGTAAAGTACCTGGGCGGGGTGATAAAGAAGGACCAATGGCGGCCCTCACGATTCCCGGACGGCGATCACCTGCGCCTGATCGCGGCCCACGCGGTCTCCGCCGGTGCGCGGGGCCTGATGTGGTTCGTCCATTACTATTTCAATGACGACCATCTGGGCCGCGACCGTTACGCGCGCGCGGCCGCCATCGGTTGCGAGCTGGACGTGGTCGGCCCCCTCATCGCCCAGGGAAGAACCGGCAGACGCCTGAAAACGAACGATCCGAGCGTCTGGGCAACGCCCATCGATTTTCCCGGCGGGAGGCTGATCTGCCTGCTGAAAACGGGGGAGCGTTACCATTACCAGCCTGATGGTGCAGAGGTAAAAGACCTTCGAGTGGAAACAGGCGTTGATGGGCGCCTCTACCAGATCGGCTTCGATTTCAAGGAACTGCCTGAAAAGAAGTGTTCCTTCGAGCTCACAAGCTGGCTCCTCTCCACCAAAGACGCCGCGCTGGTGGAGCAGCTTCGCCAGAGGCACCGAGCTGTGCTCCCGGACATGGCGCGCTTTGCCGCAGAGGAACTGGAGGCACGGCTGAAGAAAGTCGAGCCCGTCTTTCACGACCTGGCCAAAGGAACGGAAGCTGTCACCAGGAGCAGAACGCTGCATCGGCAGGCCGGGCAACACATCGACGGGAAAAACTGGATTGAGGCCGGTCGCTCCGCAGAGGAAGGTCTCCGCATTCTTCGCGCGTCGCAACACCGAGCGTGGACAGAGACCTGGACGGACGAGATGGCCGAGGTTGGTCTGAAGCGTTCGGACTTCTATCTGCTGCCGAGATTCCGCAAGGATGTCAAAGCGCTGATGGCGGATAGCTGGGGGCCCGATCAGCTTCGCAGCGGCACATTCGAGACCGGAGGAAAATGGAGCGGCGCGAAGCTTGCCCACGACACGACGGGCAAAGCCGGGCTGATTCCTGGCGCGGGCCGCAACGGCACCCGCGGGCTTCGCCTTATGTCAGCATCACCCACGATCTACCAGGACGAGGAAAAGGACTGGGTGACAGTGAACCTCGTCTCGGAAAAGATTCCTGCAAAGGTCAACGACATCTGGGAAATCGCCGGTTGGGTGCGCGTGCCGAAAAGAATCGAAAAGACCGAACGGGGCTTCACCATCGCTCTCTTTGCCTACGACGGCAAAGGCAATCGCATTCCCGGGTACGGAACGCAGGCCCTGGAAACTGTCCAGGTCCAGGAAACGGAAGGCTGGAAACGCATACGGTCGGTCGTTCCATTGAGATCGGCGGGGACCGCATCGATTGCCGCCCGCCTGGCGATGTGCGGTGTGGGCGAAGCATACCTGGACGATGTAACCGTCCGGAAGCTGGAAGCTCCCAGATAGCGCGTTCAAGGAGTCGTCCTGAATTCGAACGCACCCAGGTCCGGCGCCTTGCCGGCATAAGAGCGTTCAGGAAGCGCCAGGAGCTGCTGGCCTTTCCATTCGAATTGAGCCGTACCACGGTCGATACACGGGCTGCCCTTTGTCAACCGGCGCTCAGGGCCAAGACCAGGATCCTTAAAGAGCGTCGTCTCCTTCTGCCAGTTGCAGTCCTTCAAGTCGGCCCCGTTCTCCCAGAACAGGTTGAAGGCGGAAATAGACGATCCATCGACCTTCTTCATGGCAGTCTTTTTCGTCCCGACAAAAATGTTGTTTAAGACCGCCATGTTATTGCCACCGGTGATGCCATACTTGTTAGCCGCAAAAGTATTATTGATGATGAAAATCCGCTCCGGAATATCCGCTCCTTCGTAATTCTCTTTCGTATTCTTGTTTCCCATGCATCCCACCGCGGCCATGGCAGACCCTTCTATGACATTCCGCTCAATCCGGAACACGCGATGGGATCGCGTGGAGTAGTCGATGAATTGGATCCCATCTTCTCCATTGCCGGAAATTCTGTTATTGCGAATGACTATGTTGAGCGTGGGGCCTTGATAGGGGTGCAATCGGATCTCGATCCCGTCATCCCGGTTATTGCGAATACGGTTGTCCTGTACCGTCACCTCGCATGAGCCATCCAGATCGACCCCGTCATCCCGGTTGCCCTGAAAGAGGTTGCTGCGGCAGATGCCTCCTCCGCCTTCATAGTCGATCCCGTCCGTATTATTGATGATGCGATTGTTGAGGATCTGGATCTTGCTCGAGCACAAGATTCCGTCATCGCCGTTCCGGATGGTAAGACCGACAATCCTGGTCTCCGGCCCGACCTTCTTTACTTCAACGGCCGTCTTCCCAGCGCCATCAATGACTGTTTTCTCAATGTCTTTGGATTCCCTGGTGTTGAGAAACCGGGAGGCAAGCGTGATGGTTTTGCCTTCGAGGCGGACGTTCTCCTTGTAGACGCCGGGCAACACCAGGACCACGTCCCCATTCCGCGCTGAATCTATGGCCGCCTGGATGGTTCCCTGATCGGCGGGCACCCGAATTGTCGCTGCTTCGGCAACAGAGGACACGGTGTAGAGGCCGAGAGCAACAGCAGTCAGTCGATAGAAATACATCAGCAGAACTCTGGAGCATTTCGCCGAAGAAATGGGCGGACAGGTGAAAAAGACCAGTGTTCTTTCTCGTCCAGTTGGGATGAGGTTCGACCCCATCTTTAACGGTTCATGAGTTTTTGGACGGTACGCGTACCTGCCAACTCCGCTGGCTATCGTCCTGGAGTTACCGAGGTTCCGCGGCTACTTCGTTTCGGTCGCCACTTTCGCGACTTTTGTCACCGTGTCCTTCTTGGTTTTGGGGCACACGACGATGGTAAGCTTCACCTGCTCGCCGGGCTTCAGGGCTTTTACTGTTTTCTGATCGGCCCCCACAACACGAAGAAAGCCGAGCACTTTGTCTTCCTCGGTCTTGACCTTGATGAAGCGGCCTTCGGGACAGGCTTGGACCACCTTGGCCGTGATCACCTTGGCCGGTGCTTTCTCTTCCGCGGCCTCCGCCACCTCCAACGCAAGGAATGACATCACGGTCCAGATCACGGCGACCCCGACCAGTCCTTTCAGTATCGTCTGCATGCGTAACATGTTTTCCCTCCTTCAAACACACAAAGATCAGGAAACGGCCCTGCAGGCGTAGATTACAGACCGAAGGCTGAGACCGCAATTCTCGGATGCAAGGGCTGCCTCGTGCCGAAGCCTATCGAGAAGACCGAACGTGGTCCACCATCGGCTATCTTCGCCTGCCGGCGGTAAAGGCAACTGCAATCCCAGGAAATCGAACATTCCCGGGGTAACGGTCGGAGACAGCTTTCAAGCCACGTAGAGGCCGATGACGAGGCCCAGTGCGATCACGCCCATGGCAAGCCAGCTCCAGCCGCTGCTCAGAACGCGCTGCACCAGCGAATCCTCGATGGCACTGGCTTCAGTCTCCTGCCCTTCGTCCGCATCGGGCACAAACGTTGGGACCGCTACGTAGCATCCGGCTACGAAGGCCAGCATCAGCCCCATGAACGCAAACAGGTTGTGGGGTCGAGGCAGCGTGTCCTCAAATACGGCGCAGAGAATGAAAGCGAGGAGCGAGAATGCCGAGATGGCGATCCCGGTTGCGCCGGCCTTGTCAGACCAGTTGATCTGCACGCCACGCGTTCGCGCAAGCAATTCGTCGATCTTGGACAACTCTTCCTGGCTGCGGGGCCGCATCAGATCACCGATCCAGCTTCCGATTCCGAGCAGCACGATGCAAACGGGGAAAGCGAGGAACGTCCGAGTTTCCTGCGAGTATCCGAGCGTCACCGCCCCCACGGCACCCAGCCCGATCCCGCCGACCATGGCAATGGTGGCGCCGATGGCGTTTGAACGTTTCCAGAAGAGCGCCCCGGCAACGATGACAAAGATCGGTGGCTCGAACACCGACATGATGTCGAAGTTCGCTTTGATGATGCCCACCTTGTCGACATAGAAGGAGAAGACGATGCCCAGCAACCCGCCAAGAGCAAGCACGAGACGGCCGAACCAGAGATACTGCCGGGAGGTCTTGCCCGGGAGGAAGCGGCGAAAGAAGTCGTTCTCGGCCAGGGTGGCGAGCGCGGCCAATAACGCGCTGGCGGTCGAGTTGGAAGCGGCGACGAGCCCGGCCACGATCAACCCACCGATCCCAACCGGCAGGACGTCCACCAGCAGCCGGGGCAGGATGCTGTCGCCTGCGCCGAGCGGGTTGTCGGCGTAGATGAGCTGCCCGCAGATTCCGGGAATGATATAGGCGAGTGTCACAACGCCTGTGATCATCGCGGCGATGATGAGGCCGCGCGACGCATGCCGCACGTTGCGCCCCGCGAAGGAGCATTGCAGCATGTACTGGCTCGTGCACCAATAGGGCAGACCGAGGAGGCAGAACATCATGATGCTGCTCACGTTTGGCCACACCCCCGCATCGTTCTTCCAGAAGGTCAGCACTTGCGGGTCGACTTTCGCTACCAGCCCGCTTACTCCTCCTACGGCATCATGCTTCAGGCACAGCGGCAGGAGGATCAGCCCGCCGATGATCATGAGGAAGCTCTGGATCACCGCCGAGTAAGCCGTTGCCATCAGCCCGGCGAAGAAGCAATAGAGAATCACGCCGCCCGTGACGAAAAGGATGATTCGGGTGGGCTCCATGTCCAACACCGGTGAGAGCACAGTGGCAAGGGTGTACATGGCGTTGCCGGCGAACAGAGCGTAGTAGATGATCCACCAGCCCGCGACCAGCAGTCGAAGCGCCAGACTGTACCGCGTCTCGAGGAACTCGGAGACAGTGGTGATGCGCAGGCGCCTCAGGCGGGGCACGAAGAACAGCGCACTCCCGGCCGCAATCATGTTCCCTGTCCACGCGATCAGCAGCACCGATACGCCGCCCCCGCCGTAAGCGGCACCAGCCGGGCCGACCAGATAGATGGCAGCGATGTTGGCCGCCATGATGGTCCCGGCGATGACCCACTGGTTCAACGACCGCCCGGCAAGGAAAAAGTCTTCATCCTTCTTGATGTACCGGGCAAGATAGATCCCGAACAGGACGGTACCGAGCAGGTAGGCAAAGACGACGTAGGTGTTGATCATCTGCGTTGCTCCATGTGCAGTGGCTGCGACGAGTGGTGCCTCAAATCCAGGAATTCTCTTTTCTCAGCTTGAGCGGAACTGTAACAGAGGAGGTGTGGGAGTAACACCACCTTATTTCACCACGCCGCGCCCGCGGACAAGCCAGCCTGTCTGGTTGGTGAATGGCCACCACATCTGTGTCGCGTTTCTTCTGCGGACGCCCTTGATTTTATGAGGGGCAATGCATTTAGTTCGTTATTATGCGCATAGCAAATGCGTGTGTGGCTCCAGATGCTCGACGCAGCTCTCCAACACACCATTCTTCCATTCCTGATCCGCCATGCCGATCATCGAGACGCACAATCTGACCAAACTCTACGGGGATCATAAAGCTGTGGATGCGTTGTCGGTCACTATCGATCAGGGGCGGTTGTGCGGGTTTATTGGACCGAACGGGGCGGGGAAGACGACGACGATTAAGATGCTGGCGACGCTGATCCCACCGACGATCGGTTCAGTGCATATTGGGGGGCATCTGCTGTGGCCGTCCGGGAAGAGGAGTCTGGTGGCAAGGATGCTGGGGTATGTGCCGGATCAGTTCGGCGTGTACGAGAATATGCGGGTGTGGGAGTACCTTGAGTTCTTCGGGCTCGCGTACAACATCCCCAATGAGGAACGGAAGCAGACAACAGAGAGTATCCTCGCACTGACCGATCTGTACGATCTTGGCGACCAGTTTGTCCTCTCCCTTTCCCGGGGCCAGCAGCAGCGGCTGGCCATTGCGAGGGTGCTGATGCACAACCCCCAAATCATGCTGCTGGACGAGCCGGCCTCGGGCCTCGACCCGCAGGCCAGGATCGAGCTGCGGGAGCTCCTCGTGGAACTGCAGTCCATGGGCAAAACCATCCTGATTTCATCTCACATCCTTACTGAGCTGGCCACGATGTGCGATGACCTGATCATCATTCAGTCCGGCAGGCTGGTCTTCAACGGCTCGCCGGCAGAGCTCCGCGATCGCGTTGCGGCCGGGCGCTCTTACCGCATCCGAGTAGCCAAAGGAATCGAGAAAGCCGCCAGCCATCTCAAACATTCCGAGCATGTGTCATCGGTGGAGCAGGAAAACGGCGAACTGCGCGTGCGGTTCAAAGACCCATTTCCCGGCGAAGGATTCGCCAGCGCGCTACTGCAACGAGCGGGGATGCATCTCACCCTCTATCAGCCGGAGGAACCAAATCTCGAAGAAGCGTACATGCGGCTGCTGGATGAAGTGGCGGAGGAAGGCGGCGAGTGACCAGCCCGAAGGAGAACTGGTAAGGGACGGGCACTCAAAGCATCGCTGGGCTCGTCTGGCCAAAGCTGCAGAGCTACTGCGGCGCTTCTCCGCCTCTCGGCAGCAGTGCGACTCCCTCATCCGTCTCCACATGAAACGCGAAGGCCCATCCGCCGTGATTTGATCCGGTGGTGTTGCTGAGCGCGATTCCGATCCGGTTTTGGCCCTTCTTCAGCGAGTGTGCGAGCTCGCACGAACGAAACGAGGCATGTTCTCCCAGGTTGATCGTCTCGTCGTTGAGCTGCAGCATCAGATGGTCGTCCCATGCGATGCGAATCTTTACGTCAGTGCTCTCAGGTATGTCAACAGTTGACACGGCCTGCCCGAAAACGTCCGTGTGATGCACGCCTGCGCCGCGTCGGTGCGGACGGGACACATGATTGAAATCTATGAAGCCGTGATTGGCAGCCCGCAACTGCCAGCCGCCCTCGCCCGATGAAGGGTGGTCTGCGACCACGACGTCCTTCAGATCGGGGCTGTTATTGCAGTCAAGGGGGGCACGAACCAGCCACGAGCCCGAGTCAGGCAGCGGTGCATCCATCTCGCCGCGTGCCAGCGGCTCGTCCGGAAGCAGGGCCGCAAAACCCGGCATGGTCACGAACGGCCTTGGCTTGTCCTCCTGATACCAGTAGACCATCGAACAGATATTGTTCTCCATGCATCCGAAACGGACGTGGATGGACTCACGAAAGTGGATGCTGTCCTTCACAAAGAATCGGTAGCCCACCAGCCGCTGGGCGCGGCGGGCCTCGCCGATATCTTCGTGGTGATAAAATGGCATGGAGGCATACAGATGAGATTCCGGAGGATGGTGCGCGCCGCCGTAGGAAGTCCCAAAAGTGTCTTCCCCGCCAATGCCGCGGAGGAAGGAGGGATGCTCGCCCTGGCCGTCGATGTAGATATTCTCCGCCCCGCCGTGACTCCACCGATCGACGTTGTCCATCAGACGCACTCCGTATACGAATCCGATGAGCTGGCCCGGGCCATCCGCATCCAGCATCAGGTAATCTTCGTCGTAGCGCCGGGTCGGATTCTCTTTGCGCCAGCGAGCACAGAACCGCCTCGGCTCGTCTAACGATTGCCCCGGGTAACGATGCCAATCGACCTGGATGTAACAGTGATTGGCCTCGTCGCCGGTCTCCAATTCGATGCGCGCCGATTCGGCGAATGGCATCTCAAAGTAGCAGTTGTATCCGCTGTACTGTTTCACAGAGAGAAACGGGCAGTTGATCTCGTAGTAATCCTCGCCGTGCATGACGCCAAAGAAATCGCCCAACGGCGCTTCAACGTGCGGAATCTCGGAGCCGTCAAAGTAAATGCGCAGGATCATCTTGCGATTGATCATGTTGCTCCGCCGCGGGTGCTTCAGCGTGACCCAGATGTGACGGATGCATCCGGGTCCGGCCAGCTCGGCCCACGTCTCTCTGGAGTTCGCGGCGACAGGCCGAGTGATCGAAATTCGGTCGGAGACAGGATGTGAAGGGAGATCGAGGCCGAATGTGTTCATATCAGGGGAGACAGGCAATGCATGAAGGTGGCGCACTCATCCGAATCAGATTCAGATCACAGAGCCTATTGTGAAACACTATACTCAGGTCTCCTCGCGCCTGACAGTCAATGCAACGGAACCGCCTGTGACAGGTGTTCGCACTCAAGATGAATTGGCATGAATCGCACTATCGATCTCAATGTAGACATGGGAGAGAGCTTCGGCCTTTACGTTTACGGGTCGGACAGAGATATCATTCGTTCTGTCTCCTCTGCAAATCTGGCTTGCGGGTTCCATGCAGGGGATCCGAATGTGATGCGGAATTCAGTGGAGTTGGCGCGAGCCTGTGAGGTGGCGATCGGGGCCCATTTCGGGTTTCGAGACCTGGCAGGATTCGGACGACGTTGCCTGCACATGAAGCCGGAACATCTGAAGAATGACATCACCTATCAACTGGGGGCACTCGGGGCCTTTCTACGGGCCGCCGGACTGGACATGCATCACGTCAAGCCGCACGGCGCTCTCTACATGATGGCTCTGGAAGATGAGGAGATTGCCGCGGCCATCGTGGAGGCATCACTGGAATTCGATTCGAGTCTCATGATCTACACCATTATGGGCTCGGAAACGGAGGCTGAAGCGACGAACAGAGGGATGCGGGTCGTCCGGGAGTTTTTCGCAGACCGGCCTTACTATCCGGATGGTCGAGTCAAGATGTTTGACTGGTCTCTTGAAGAGGTGGCCCCCGATCATGCAGGCATCGCTCAGCGAGTTGTCCGTCTGGTGAACGAAGGCGTTATCCAATCGATGGACGGGACAGACGTAGACATGAAGGTTGAGACCGTTTGCGTGCATTCGGATACCCCAGGATCGCCAGAGATTGCCGCCGCCATTCGCTCAGCCCTGGAGGCCGATGGGGTCGATATCCGAACGCCTTAGGATCTGTGGGTGTGACTTCTCCGCGCAGCGCGGAGATGATTACCACGGATGGCAAAGCCATCCCACGGATGAAGACAGAAAAAAAACTTCTTCATCCGTGGGATGGCCTTGCCATCCGTGGTATTTCTATCGTAGCTGCGGTTGCGGCCGAAGCCTTAGGATCTGTGGTGGCTCAGTGGGAGCACGTGCAGACACGGAGCCCTAACTTACTGTTCCTGTTCCGCCTTCTTCATGCGATCTTCGAGCCATTTCCTGTCGATCTTTCCCACGATCGCCAGGCTGTCGATTTCCATCGCGCGGCTGTTGTTGCCGATGGACATGTGGCCTGAAAAGCGGGGCGATCCGATGGGGTCGGAGCCCTCGAAAAGTGTGCGGCCGTTCACCTTGAAAAGCACGCGGTTGCCGGTTCGCTGATACAGGATATTCGTCGAGCGGTTAGACCAGTTGTCGATTCTGCCGCCGAACGGGTATCTGACTCCTGAGCGCGTTCCTCCGAACGGGTAGAGGTAGCCATAGGCACTGCCATCATTCTGTTCGTAGGCGTAAAAGTATTGTGAGCGGCTGGTGGAATAGGTGCCGCTGGAGCTTGCTCCAGCCCTGAACTGTACGCCACTGCAATTGGCTATACGGAGGTCTATGGCAACGGTGTGCTCGAACGGCGCGATGTGGGTCATGTGGCGCGAAGACCCGTCCCGGGCGACCAGCTTGCCGCCCATGCGCGGGAACGGATTGTTGAAATCATCGAGCTGTTTGTCAGAGGAAAAAGTGTAGCTGATTTGGACCATCCCTTTTGATTTTTCGATGGCTCTGCCCCCAAAAACGTCGTCCAAGGTGATCTTCTTCTTCTTTTCCTCTTTGGATTTGGGCACGCTCGCGGGCTCTTCCTGAGGCGCTGCAGAGATGACACCTCCCTCTTCTTTGATTCGCTTGAGATACTTTGAGACATCTGCGCCAAGATCGGCCGCGGCATTAAACCGGGCAAGGGCACCAGTGAAATCCTTCTTGACCATCAGGAACAGCCCCAGCGCAATCTGGTCGTCCGGTTCCGCGTCGGACAACGCGCGGCTGGCGAGCCGGACCGCCTGGGACGCGCTCAGCCGGGTGGCATCGAATGCCATCTCGGCGACACCGGCAGCGATAATCACTTTGCCGTCGCGGACGCCTTTGATTCTGCCATTCACGGCCCCGACCTTGAAGGGTTTCCCTTTGCTGTTTTCAGCCCCCTCAAACAGGGCCTTGACAACTCTCCCCAATTCTTCGTATTCGGAAACCTTCGCATTGATCTCATCGCTGAGGAGCTTCATCTCCGCATCCTGCAGTGCGGCGGACATGGTTTTCGCTGACTGTTCGAATTTCAGCCGGCGAGCGTAGAGGTGAGCCGTCTTTTCCACTTTCTTGAGCTTCTCACGTGCAACCTCGTAGAGCTTGTCATTGGCCGCAGCCCTTGCGGTGCGATGCTTCATCAGCTCACTCTTTCGGCTGCGATCTATCGAGGCAATCCCGGTATTCTTCAATTCCTCCAGCGCCCGGATGGCTTCCTGAAAATCGCCGGAATCGGCCAGCCTCCCAGCCTTGGCTTTCTCGGATTCCCACGCCTTCTGTGCCAACGTCTCGATATTCTGGATCTGCTTTTCGACTTCCTGCAAAAGCTCTTCGGTCAGGGCTCCGGACTGAAGCTTCTGGTATTCACGAATGGCGTCACCGAATTCGCCCTTCTCTATCAACAGAGCGGCCGAACGATTTGCATACTCATAGTCTTCTTTGGCCTGCTCGGACTGCTTCACTTTGAGGGCATCGATCCTGGCGGACGCGACAGTTTCAAGTCCGGAGCCGAGAGCCAGATCTCTGAAAGCTCTAAGACGATCCATAGCGCTTTCGATCTGTTTTGGATTGGCCGCCATGTATGCATCGATGCCCTTCCGCTCTGCCTGGAGCTGCTCGAGCCAGTCCCTCTGCAGGCTGGACGGCTCCTCAGGTGGCAGGGCATCCTGAACGACCGGGATGCTGGTTTCCGGGAGAGGCGGATCGTCGGGCCGTTCCGCAGGTTGCCGTGAAAGAACCACCATGATGACTGAAACAACAGCCGCGCCGATCAGGCCGGCAACGCCAATCTTCAGCAACGATTCGAAGCCGCTCGGCTCGTCATATTCCTCAAGCTCATCCCCGCCTGCTGACACGGCTTGGGGAATCTCTGCATCCGCATCGATGGTGAGGTGTTGCTCTTCGTCGTCTCCTTCTTCGAAGAACTCATCCGGATCAGGCTCGGTCTGAACATTTTCAATGGCCTCGACAAGACTCTCGGGTATCTGAAACCGGTTGGCCGGATCTTTCTCCATGAGCCGAAGTATCAGCCGATTCAGCCCGCCGGAAATGGCCGGATTGCGTACCCTCGGCGGGACAGGCGTATCCTGCACTTGCTGAAGGAGAACTCCCTGCGCGGTATCTCCCTGGAACGGCGGCCGGCCGGTGGCGCAATGATACAGCGTGGCGCCCAGCGAATAGAGGTCGCTTCGCACGTCGACTGGTTTGCCCTGGGCCTGTTCGGGGGACATGTAGTCGGGCGTGCCGATGATCTTTGCATCCTGCGTGACCGATGTATCTTCTCTCTCCCTGGCGATTCCGAAGTCGGCGAGCTTTACCAGGTCATCTTCCGTCAGCATGAGGTTTCCGGGCTTGATATCCCGGTGAACCAGATCAAATTTCGAGGCCGCCTGCAGAGCCTTGCCAACACTTGTCCCGATCTCAAAGACCTTTTCTTCCGAAAGCGGACCGGATTCCTTGATCTGTTTTTCAACGGTCTTCCCCGGCACATACTCCATCACGATGAAGTAATACCCATTGGACTGCCCCACATCGAGCACCTGGACAACATTCGGATGAACGAGCTTGCCAGCCGTCCGAGCCTCGCGGAAGAAGCGCTGCACAAACAGCTCGTTTCTCGCCACCTCGGGCGGAAGTATCTTGATGGCCACCGGACGATTCAGAGAAATCTGGGTCGCCAGATAAACAACGCCGAAGCCACCTTTGCCGAGGGCCTTGGACATCTCGTAGCCCTCAATGGACTGCGACTTCATTACGGGCTTCGATTCTGTCCCCCTTTGAGGGCCTGGTACGGGCTGGACTCCCTGTGACGGTGTGAGCTGTTGAAACTCACCCGTAGAAGCCTGCAGGGACTTGATCTGATCCTTTGTGATGAAGCCCTTGTGCGCGGCAATGGAAAGCAGCGACGTATGCCGCCCGGCCTGTTCCTGCGCTTTCTGTGCGGTCGCGCACTCCTGGTGCTGCTCAGGAGTAATGAACCCCTGATGGTAGGCAAGACTGTAGATTTGGGTTTTGGCGTCTTCGGCCATCCTGCACCCTCTTGCATATTGAGAAGCACGAGACGGGGAATTATAGCCACGGGTACCGATGCAACAAGACCGAGACATTCACAGGAATCTGGATTCTGGATTCTGGATTCTGGATGCTGGATACTGAATTCGGCATTCACAAGATTTACAGGATTCACAGGGTTCTGGATGCTGGATGCTGATTTCTGATTCACAGGATTCAGGATGCTGATTCACCATCCTCCCATCCAATACACCATCACCTGCAATCGTCGTCACAACCGCGCCGGACTCCACATCCAAACTTACTCATTACGTATTACGCATTACGACCCACACATCCTCATCACTCGCTGCCCATACTCCACAAAGAGATCCGATGCGGCCTCCGCATCATCCACATCCTGTCCGGCGTGCACCTGGGCTTTCATGTGCGGCTCGATGGATATCCAGCCTTCGTAGCCTTTTGCGATGAGGGCATCGAACACGGCCTGCGGAACGGCCTCTTCGTCTTCATCGGGAAAGCAGCAGGCGCGGCCGCCATCGACCGGCTTGGTGGCTTTGACATGCACATGGATCACGTGGTCCTGCACCTGGTCGTAGAAATCCTTCAGGCTCTCATCACCGTGCCGATTGCCGGTATCGAAGATGAGTTTGAGCGCGTCGTTGTTAACGGCTTCGAGCATTTCCAGACTTTGTGATGAGCCCATTCCTCCGTAGCCGTTGCAGTTTTCGTGACCGAGGATGACCCCGCCGTCCGCAGCGATTTTGGCCAACTCGCTCAGCCGCCGAAAGACTTCCTGCTTCCAATCAGCCTCTGAGAGCGGGTCTTCCTTTTTGTTGGGGTAACTCATGATCCGAACGATCTTCGTGCCCACTCTGTGCATGCGAGGGATGTTGCGAATCAGTTCATCGATGTCGATTTGGAAGTCGGTATCAATCGGGCGTCCCCAATTCGCGATCTGCGAACCGAAGCCGGCGATGCCGATTCCGTTTGCCTGAAGTTTCTCCCAGGCTGCGTCAAATTCATCGTCCGTGAAGTCGCACACGTTCTTTCCCTCGACATTGCGGGTTTCAATTGCAGTCCAGCCGAGTCTCTTTGTGACGGCAATCTGTTCGTCGAGCGTTTTGCCGGCTTCGTCTACGAATCCTGTGAATTGGATGGGCATGGGTGGGTCCTATGGTTGATGGTTGATGGTTGATGGTTGATGGTTTAATGACGAAATGGAATGATGGAAGAACTGAGAACAAAACTAATGTGTTCAGAGTGATGAGTAAAGTTGGATTCAGGTGGATAGGATTCAAGCTCACCTGATGCCCGATCTAAACCAATGAACAGAATGTGCGGACAATTGGCTCGATACTTGGTTTGGTATTCAACGGTTGGAGTAACGGCTTTTGCCGGTCTTATGGTGTCGTGTCATGCAGCACCGTCCGCCCCGATTAAAGAAGTCGTTGATGAGTACATCGGAGATGGGCTTGAGTTGGCGATCATCCCGACACCGCAGTTGGCAGAGCTTTCCCATCAACTGTTTTCGGTCGGCAAAGTGGAGATTGTCATGCCTCCAGGTGATTACGGGGCTCCGACCACGATTCGAAGCCAGGCGGAAGAACTTTTTCGCAGCAGCCTCGGCAAGACGCCGGCACGTATTCTAATCGGCAATCCGCAAAGGAATCCCGAAACCCTCAAAGTCATCGGTAAGCTGCCAATCCCAATCGCTGAGCCGAACAAGGCCATTCCGGTGAAGGATGAGGGCCGCCTCAGCGAGAATGGCTACACCCTTTTTGTCGGAGAGGACCCGGCCGACCGCAAAGGCCTGCTCATTGTTCTCGGTGGGAATGCCCCGGCCGGGGATTTCTGGGCCATGCAGAGCCTCAGGCAACTGGTGGCCGAAAGGGACGGCATCAAATACGTACGAGGCGCGGCCGTTGACGATTGGCCGATGTTTCCCAAGCGCGGCAACAAACGGCCGCGGGTCTGGGAGCATCGCTTCAAAGCCAACTACATGTGGTTTTACAGACCGAAGAAGGAATTCAGCAACGTCTTCCGGACCAAGGGGGCCTGGGTCTACGGCCCGAAATCCATTGACCTCGCGAATCCGGAATGGCAGACGAAGCTTGTGGCATCGGCCAGAAAGGCATTCGACCAGGGCCTTCGCGAATTCGTCATCAAATACGATGACGCGCCGAGAAAAATGACCAAAGCCACCAGTGAAATGTTTGAAGGTAATTACTTCGCCGCGCAGGTGAAGTTCCTCACCTCGATATTCAACACCATCAAATCGTGGGACAAAAGCTGCGACGTCTTCTTCATGCCACAGCCTTACTGGACGAACGCATTCGATATCCAGGAATACGGCGACGGTTTGAAGAAGGCAGGCGGGCTGCCAAAGGGCATGGGCCTGAGTTTTTGTGGCCAGGAGGTCATTTCGACAAAGATCCCGCTCGATTGCGTCACCCGCGCTCAAGAGGTTCTGGGGCTTACCGGACACAAGGCGCAGATTTATGACAATTACCCGAGAGGCGGTGATTTCTGGGCCTATCACGGCCGGGACCCTGAATTGTGGAAAGCCGTGGAATGCATCTTCCCCGAGCGCGGCACCCCGATCAGCCGGGCAACGGTCTACGATTACCTGTGGAATCCGGGTGCGTACGATCCCGGTCGTTCACTCAAGCTCGCGTGCCGCGAGTTTACCGGTAGGCGTCCTGCCGCTTATCGCGCGCTTTACGATTATGTAACCACCTGGAATCGTGAGCGTAACGCGGCCGCATTTATGTCGAATGTGGAGGCGAAGAAACAGTTGGCCGCGTCCATAAAAGTTCTACGAAAAAAATACAACGCTCTGGCCCAGGTCTTGAAACCGAAGGCAGAGGAGAAGTCGCTCGCCTCTGAGTCCGGCCTCCTCACCAGCTTCCTTCACGGCGAAAACTGGGGCGAGAGCGCGGCCCTGAATGAGCGGGAAAAGCACAACGACCTGATGATCCGCCACGGATACCGAGAGGCTAAAGCACGCCGGAGGAATCAACCGATTACTGTCGATGGCAAATTGGATGAGAAGGCATGGAGCTCCTCGGAGGTCCTGTCCGATTTCACTTACTTCCGGCAGCTCGGCCCGACAGAGAAGAACCCCAATCCTGCCGCTCCCGTGGCACAGGCCGGGGAGCAGACCGAAGTCCGTATCCTGTATGACGACCAGCATCTTTTTATCGGAGCGCTACTCAGACACGCCAAGCCACCCAAACTGCCCAACTGGGGCAAGAGGCACGAGATTGGGGAGAGGGCTCTTTATGCCTGGCGTGTGCCCTGTATGGAAATCTGCATCGACCCGGAACGGGATCGGGACAGCTACTTCCAGATCATGCCAAATCTCCAGGGCTGGTTCTGTGAGTTGCACTACGCGGGCTCCGGCTCAAAGCAGGGCGCCGGCGGCTGGTGGCGTTCCGGATTGGATTTCAGAGCCGCGGTCGGCGAAAAATCGAGCGTACTCGAGGTCCGGATTCCCTTGAAGTCGCTCGGCGCAAAACCAAAGCCGGGCGACCGCTGGGGCATCCAGTTCTGCCGCAACCTGAACGGCGCATCCACATGGAGCTACATGTTCGAGTTCTACGGCTTCCGCTTCCCCATGCATTTCGGCACGCTGGTCTTTGAGAAGTGATGCGTAATACGTAACACGTAATGCGTAATACGTAATACGTAAGTGCCGATTGTGATGGCCGGTGTTGTTCGGGGGATGGTTGGGTATGCGGATTTTTCGTGTCAGGGGCTGAGGCTCGGCTGCGTCTTGAATGAAGGTGATTCGATTCGCTTGCCTCTAATTCGCTTGCCTTGAATTCGCTTGCCATCATCTTTGCCCGGCATCTATGCCTTCCTCTGATTTCCTTCGTTCCTTTCTTCTCGATCTTGCCTACGGCGCCGGATTGCTCGCTGCCAGTCCCTGGCTGGCATTTAAGCTTCGCAATTCGGAACGCTATCGTGCCGGCTTGAAGGAGCGGCTTGGTGATATCCCGGTTCGTGAGAGCGACCGGCCATGCCTCTGGATTCACGCGGCGTCGGTTGGCGAGGGGCAGGCGGCCAGGCCACTCGTGGCTGAATGCCGGCGGCGATTTCCGGACCTCGATATCGCGGTTTCCACGCAGACGAAGACGGGGCAGGAGATGGTCCGCTCCGCATTGCCGGATTGCATTTGCTTTTATTATCCGCTCGATCTTTCGTGTTGCGTGCGGCGCGCCCTCGATCGGATTCGCCCAAGTTGCATCGCGCTCGTGGAGCGGGAAATTTGGCCCAACTTCACCGCGGCCGCGAAATCGCGCGGTATTCCTGTCGTGCAGGTGAACAGCCGTTTGAGCGCGTCTTCCCTGAAGAGCTATCGGTGGCTGTATCCTGTTATCGGCGAGACGCTACAGTCGATGGATCGATTCATTGTTCAGTCGGAGGAGTATGCCGAACGGCTGCGCCAACTGGCCATCCCTGACGAGAGAATCCAGGTGGCTGGCAACCTCAAATACGACGGCATTCCGACCACCATCGATTCATCCGATGTGGAGCGTCTCAGAAGGGAGACCGGTATCCATGCCGTTACCCCACCCACACCGGTCTGGGTCTGTGGCAGTATTCATCCGGAGGAGGTTTCCGTTGCCGTTCGGGCCTGGCTGCGTTGCCTGCGTGAAGTGCCTGAGGTGCGGCTGCTGTTTGCGCCGCGGCATTTGGAAAGAATCCCAGAGATTGAAAAAGATCTGCAGGCGCTCGGTGTGGCTCACATTCGGAAAACGGAAATGGCCGAAGGCGGCCTGCCGGAAAAGACGGTTCTGATTGCGGACACGATGGGCGAGCTGAGGGGGCTCTATGCGTTGGCTACGGTGGTCTTCGTAGGAGGCACTTTCAATCAGGTGGGCGGGCACAATCTCATCGAGCCTGCGGCGTTGGGAAAACCGGTTCTGTTTGGGCCGCACATCCATGCGCAGGGGGCGGATGCAGGCGCGCTTGTCGCCGCGGGTGGGGCGGAACAGTGCCAGACAGAGGAGGCGTTGGCGAAACAGGTATGCCGCCTGTTTAATGACCGCGCTCGTGCCGAAAGCATGGGTTTGAGGGCTCAAGAGGTCATTCTGGGCAATACAGGGGCGGCTGAGAAAACCGTCGACATTATCTCACCATACTTGACCGGGGAAACTATCGATGAGCAGCCGTGAACGCTCACTCTTCACTTCTGAATCGGTGTCCATGGGGCATCCGGACAAGATTTCAGACCAGATTTCGGATGCCGTCCTCGACGCGCTTTTCGAGCAGGACAATCAATCCCGCGTGGCATGCGAGACGCTCGTCAATACCGGGCTGGTCGTGATTTCCGGTGAAATCACCACAAGTGCCATCATCGATGTGCCGGACATCGCCCGGCGTACGATTAAGCGTATCGGGTATGACGATTCTTCCATGGGCTTCGACTACAAAAGCTGCGCGGTGATGGTCACGCTTGACCGACAGTCTGCTGACATTTCACAGGGAGTCAGCGAAGGGGAGGGCTTGCACCAGCAGCAGGGCGCGGGCGACCAGGGAATGATGTTCGGCTTCGCCTGCCGTGAGACAGCGGAACTGATGCCGCTGCCAATTTCGCTGGCGCACAAACTCGTGGCCAATCTGGCCATCGCGAGGCAGACGGGCACCTTGGCCTACCTGCGGCCGGACGGCAAATCTCAGGTAACCGTCGAATACGCCAACGGCGAACCCAGGCGCGTTCATACTGTCGTCGTTTCCAATCAGCACGACGAAGACGTCGACCACAAGACGCTTCAGGAAGACATCATTAACAAGGTCATCAAAGAGACCATCCCTGGCGGGTTGCTGGATGACGATACGATTTACCACGTCAATCCGACGGGCCGATTTGTGGTGGGGGGGCCTCATGGCGACTGCGGTCTGACCGGTCGAAAGATCATTGTTGACACCTACGGCGGCCGAGGACGTCACGGCGGTGGCGCATTCTCCGGAAAAGACCCTTCGAAGGTGGATCGGAGCGCAGCGTATGCCTCACGCTGGGTCGCTAAGAATATCGTTGCCGCAGGCCTTGCCGATATCTGTGAGATCCAGCTTTCGTATGCCATCGGCGTACCGGATCCTGTTTCTGTGCTCGTCTCCACGGAAGGCACGGCAAAGATTGACGAAGATAAGATCGAAGACATTGTCAGAGATCATTTCGATCTCAGGCCGGCCGGGATCATTTCGTCGCTCGACCTGCGCCGCCCCATCTTTGAGAAGACCGCCTATCACGGCCACTTCGGCCGCGAAGACCAGGGCTTCCCCTGGGAAGAGACGAACAAGGCCGATGACCTCCGAAAGGCGGCAGGGCTTTAATGACGAATGCCGAAATACCCAATGACGAAAGAATGCCGACCGGCGGCGTGCTGAATCCTGAATATCTTGATTCTTGAATCCTTGTCAGTCGGCTTCGCGTCTGAAGCCTGTACTGCTTCATTACTCATTACTTATTACTTATTACTCATTACGAACCATGGCTAAGAAGACCTCAAAGAAGAAAGCAGCAAACTACAAAGTCGCCGATCTCAAACTTGCCGAAGCCGGCCGCCTGCGCATCGATTGGGCTGAATCGCGCATGCCCGTCCTCATGACGCTCAAGGAAAAATACCGCAAGACAAAACCTTTCAAGGGCCATCGCATCGCCGGTTGCATCCACGTGACCAAAGAGACCGCGGTTCTCGTCCGTGCACTCCGCGCAGCCGGCGCGAAGGTGAGTTGGTCTGGCTGCAATCCCCTCTCGACGCAGGACGACGTGGCCGCGGCGCTTGCCGACGAAGGCACTTCCATCTATGCGTGGCATGGACAGGATCGTGATGGCTTTTACTGGTGCATCGATAAGACCATCGATTTCAAACCGACACTCACCCTCGATGATGGCGCGGACCTGATTAACCGGGTGCACGGCAACTACCCGGAGCTCTGTGATTCGGTCTACGGAGGCACTGAAGAGACCACGACCGGTGTCCACCGTCTCCGCGCCATGGCAGACGACGGTGCGCTGAAGTACCCCATCTACGCGGTCAACGACAGCGAGACAAAGTGGGATTTCGATAACGTGTACGGCACCGGCCAATCGTCGCTCGATGGCATTTTGCGCGCAACGAGCATCCTGATCGCAGGCAAGAATTTTGTCGTTGCCGGATACGGACACTGCGGCCGCGGTGTCGCCATGCGTGCGGCCGGGCTTGGTGCAAATGTCATCGTCACCGAAGTGGTCGCAACCAAGGCGCTCAAAGCGACGCTCGAAGGCCACCGGGCCATGCCGATGAGCCAAGCCGCGAAGGTGGGCGACATTTTCATCACCACGACAGGCATGAAAGACATCATCACCAAAGAGCACTTCGCGAAAATGAAGGACGGCGCAGTCGTCTGCAACACCGGCCACTTCGATTGCGAGTTGAATCTCGACGACCTGCAGTCACTGACAAAGAAGGTCCGTCAGATTCGGCCAAGCACTGAAGAGTACACCCTCAAATCCAACGGTAATCGCGTCTACGTGCTCGCGCAGGGACGTCTGGTGAATCTCGCCGCGGCCGAGGGGCATCCTTCAGAGGTGATGGACATGTCCTTCGCCAACCAGTTCCTCGCGCTGAAGGCGCTCGCCGAAAACGGCAAGAATCTCGAGAACAAGGTCTACGAGCTCCCGAAAGTCCAGGATCAAGAGATAGCCCAGATCAAACTGAAGACCATGGGCATCCGCATCGATAAGCTCTCTGAAGAGCAGGCGGATTATCTTACTGATTATTCGTCGGGGACGTAGGGGTGGGATGGTGAATGGTTCGCGGTGAGCCGCTCCAGTGGGTTTTGGCGTGATGGGACACTGCCACCAGCATTGGAGATTCCGGCTGCAGGACTCTTCTCGGTGCGCTCGAATCGTCCGGATGTCATCCATTTATCATCGTGCCAGCCGCTCTTCCATCATTCCATACTTCCACCATTCCGCTCGTGAGCTTCCGGCAAGCGTGCATGATTAAGTTTGCAGCGTGCGGGTATCCTTATTCGGTTTTCAACCTGGGAGGATTTCCATGCGCAAGAACGTTACTCAGATACCTGGCGATTTGAAGCGGCTGTCCCGGCGCCTGGCCAAGCATCGCCGAACTACTAACTAAGCGCCTGTCCGTCTATTTACCAACCATCACCCATCCCTCTCCATCAGCCATCAACCATCAACCATCAGCCACGGATCCTCTCGCCGGCCGCAGTTCTTCCCTGGTTTTTAAGACATGCAATCGCCCTTGCGAATCCACCATCTGGTTGGACCGGGCTTCCTCTCGTTCCACTAATTCTTCGAGGGGTTGCTCGGATTTGATAGTGAATCCGGCGTCCAGGATCATCTGGAGGGTCTGTTTGCGCTCGCCGCCCTGGGCGTTGAGGTAGCCTTGCAGGAATATCGAATTGGCTGGATAGAGGCACATGGGCTCGAGGCTGCGGAAATAGACCTCGCGTCCGGCCGCGGCACGGATCTCGGCTTTGGGGTTCAGGAAGCGGAAGAGACACAGGACGCGCAGACAGTATTCCGGTGTAAGCTCCTGTGAGGGATCGAGATTGGTACCGGGCAGCGGAAGATAAAAGTTGACCGGGATGCTTTCCGTATCCAGCTCTCGGAGTGCTTGCGCAACCTCGAGGAGCTCTGGGCGTGTCTCGCCCATGCCGACGATGAGTCCGGAGCAGACCTGGAGTCCGGAATTGCGAGCGGCCTTGAGGGTGTCGAGCCGGTCTGCGTAGGTGTGAGTGGTGCAGATGTTCGGGTAGTTGCGCTCGGATGTGTTCAAGTTGTGGTTGAGGCGATCGAGGCCGGCCTCGGCGAGTACGCTGGCTTTGTCGTCATCGAGGAGCCCGGCCGAGACGCAGATCTCGATAGTGTATCTGCTCTTGATTTTTCGGATAAGTCCGGCGAGATGATCCGTGCGCTTTTCTGAAGGGCCGCGGCCGGCAAAGACCATGCAGTATCGATGCGCACCTCCTTCGTATGCCTGCTTCGCTTCTTCGAGGATCTCTTCGTCCGGCTTCATGCGATACGATTCGATATCCGTATCCGCTGTCTTAGCCTGCGAGCAATAAGAGCAATCCTCCGGGCAGTGTCCGTTCTGCGCGTTGTTGAGGATGTGGATCTGGACCTCTTTGCCCCAGTATTCCTTGCGAACGGTGTAAGCCGCGTTGAGGAGTGGGAAGAGATCGATATCGGGATCTTCGAGGATGCGGAGGCACGTCGCATCATCGAGGAGTTCGCCGTTAAGGCTTGTGGTGGTGAGGTTGGTGCAGAAATCGGTGGTCATGAGAAACGACAATGGCGTGCTGCTTTAAGATTTTTTCTGTGTGCGAATCCGATGATCCATTTCGGAGTTAGAAATGACTCGCCCATTCCGAGAATCTTCGAGTCCGCGCTCGATCATCTGTTCAAAAGCCAGTTCGCGCATAATCTCCTCATACGTTGAGTCTTCCGGCTGTGATTCAATGACCTCTTTCATTTTTTCATTTACTGACTGCATGCGGTCTCCTTATAAAATAACGTAAGAGCTTGCTGGT
>JASLXP010000547.1 GCA_030740295.1 Planctomycetota bacterium | reverse complement strand
CACCAGAACACCAAAGGTGAATGCCATGCCGATCCGGGCGGGCAACACGAAGTTGTCGGGAGTACCAAACAAGCTCATCGAGATTCGGACGATGAGCTTGGCCACTGGCGGGTGTTCGTGGTTCACCTGCCAGTGATGCCGGATGACATCGGCCTGAAATGCATCGATGCCTATTCGAGAAAACCATTCGCCGTACGAGTATCCGCCACCAAGATAGAAGACCTCATCCCAGGCAATCCCGGGCGATGTGATTGTCATCAACACGGGCAAGAACGTCAGCAGAAAGATGGCAACGGCCATCCCCACCCGTTTCTGTCTTTCCGAGAGCGTCTCGAACATCTGCACTGCTGCGGGCCCATGAATTCACCAGAGCTGCGAATCTTATCTCAATGCCTGCATTCGAAATACTCAGTTGCATCTGCCATGGACCCATTCATGCTTCAAGACGCGGGCACTTCAACCATCAGGCGGCCGGCTTCATGCTGGAAGTAAAGCTCTGACAGGGACGGGCTCCGGGCCGAATTCCTTCTTGCAGCCTCTCTCAATTCTCATGCGCTTATGCGTCAGCTTTGGTCGACATCTTCCTCATGCAAAAGGTACTTCCAACCATCAGAACGAATCAAACCTTTCTCCAAAAAATCTCTGGAGCATCGGGCATTAAGTCGTAGAATCAAAACTTGTCGTTCCCCGCGGCACTGCAGACCGACCCGCCCGCCTCAATCGCCGCTCCCCTTGCGGCGTCATTCTCCATTCTGATTCGTTCCAACACTCGCGCTCCCTCTCCGAGCTCGTGGCACAGTTAACGATTGCACTCTTCATTTTCCTGGGGCTGCTCCTGCAGACCAGTGTCTTCGGTTTTCTGCCGATCCTT
Organism: Planctomycetota bacterium; assembly: GCA_030740295.1. Next base: position 15,105 of record JASLXP010000547.1, on the reverse strand, counting down.
GGCGCTCGGCCGGATCTGCTGATGGCGCTGCTCGTGTTCCTTGCGCTGTACTCCGACGACGGGGCTTGGCCGCTGAGGTATTGGTTCGTCGGGCTCGGGAAGGATATCTGCTCCGCCGGCCCGCCCGGACTCTATGCGCTCACTTTCATGCTGGTGGGCATTCTGATCCATCGAATGAGGAAAGATATTTACCGGGAGCTCTGGTCGACCCGCATCTGGCTCGTGTTCATGGGCGTTGTGGTTGCCAACGGCTCTGCCGCCCTCAGTCAGGCTTTGAGCTTCGGCAATTATCGCCTGCTGGAGATCGCGGCCGGGGTCTTTCTCGAGGCTGCCTATTCCGCGCTGGCGGCGCCCCTGTTCATGCTGATGCTTCTGTTTTGCCGATTCTTCCTGCGCATTCCAAAGAGGGAGCTGAGCCGTGCGATATGAAACGCGCCTCTACATTTTCTTTGGAACGATCTCCGTCTTCTGTTTCGGGCTCGTACCTCTGCGGCTCTTTGAGTTGCAGGTGATTCACAAGGGTTACTACGATGAGCTCGTCGAGGAACGCCGCGTCCGACAGGATCAGGTGGATGCGCCAAGAGGCAAGATCCTTGCTCGTGACGGCACAGTGCTTACCACAGATGCCGCGACTTACGACCTGAAGATTAACTTGCGTAAGATCAAGGATGAAGCCGAACTGATCGCAAAGCTCTCTCGCATGACAGCTATCCCCGATTACCAGATTGCCTATGAGCTCGAAGGGCTGCGGCAATCGGTCATCAAGAACAGGCTGAAAGAAGCCCGGAAGGAAAAGGCGTCGGGGCAAAGACTCATCGGTTGGAAGTATCGAATCGCAGACCATGTCCCCCTGGCTGCATCAACCAGAGAAGGCATCGAAGAAGATCTGCCGGCCGGCGTGACACTCTTCGAAGAGGAGAAGAGGAAGTGGTTCTTCTTTAGAGAGGCGCTCGAAGAATACTCGGTGTGGGTGGATTTTTCTGAGCTGACGGGGCCGGCCAACGACCCAAATCAGTTGGTGGTCTCCAGCAACGGCGAATTGCCCGTCCACCTTGGTGTGCTGCTCAATATCGAGTCGGAGGTCCTCGCTCAGAAACTCGATGAGTCGAGAGCTGTGCTTCATAAGAAGATTCTCCGCCGGGCCGGTCCTGAGGTGCTGATACCCAATCTGGATTACGAGACCATGATCCGCGTCGCCAGCAGTGGTCACGAAGTGCCTGCTGCAAGCATAGGCACCCGGAGTGTCCGTCGTTACCCGCAAAAGCAGCTTCTGGGGCAAGTCCTTGGCACGACCGGAAAGCCGAGTGAGGCCCAGCTCAAGAAATGGCTCCAGGAATCGGATGATATTTGGATTCGGCGTTGGGCCCGTTCCGGTGTCAGGCCCACCTCGAACGCCTTCTTCTTTGCCACGCTTAATCGTGAGCTCGCAAGGCTCGGGCTCACACAGGATGATCTGGTCGGCAAGTCAGGCATCGAATCAGTATTCGAAAACCATCTGCGCGGCCGTCGAGGGCGAAGGTGGGTGGAACGTGATTTTCGCAATCGGATTCAGGACGTTCTCGACCACGATGAATCCAGCGCCGGGCACAATCTTGTCCTGACCATCGAGCCTCGCTTGCAGAAGATTCTTGAAGAGGAATTCGATCGAGAAATGGGGGCGGCGGTTTTCATGGATGTTCGGAATGGTGAAATCCTGGCCACTGGTTCATTTCCGAATTTCGATCCCAACGATCTCGTGCAGCCGGTTTCGCAGGATACGGTCGAACGGCTTTACCGGAGCAGATCACAGCCAACGATCAATCGTGCCTTCAGCAGCCACTATCCACTTGGTTCGATATTCAAGATATTGTCCAGCATCTGCCTGCTCGAAGAGGGCATCATCCGGCCGCAATCGCACATCAACTGCCAGGGCGCTCTGTTTCCGAATAATCGAAACCGATTCCGTTGCTGGGCCCGTTGGGGACACCAGGAGATTGACGTGCGGCAGGCGCTGCAACAGTCCTGCAATGTCTTCTACTACTCTTGTGCCGACCGCGCCGGGTTGAATCCGATTCTGAAATGGGCAAAGGAGTTTGAGTTCGGTGTTCGGCCGGGCACAGAGGTCCGTAATTTCGAGAGCCGAGGCATTCTGCCAGATCCCGACTGGAAAAGGGCACGTCTGAACGAGCCGTGGTACCGGGGCGACACACGCAATCTGGCCATCGGTCAGGGATATCTGACTGTCTCACCGCTGCAGGTTGTTCGCATGATGGCAGCCGTTGCGAATGGCGGCCTGCTGCTCAGACCGCGATTGGTGAAGGAGATCATAGACGAAGATTTTCGACGAGTGAGATTCGATCACGAAACCAGCATAGGGCGCCGTATAGAGATGTCTTCCTCAACTCTCGAAGTCATCCGCAAGGGCCTCTTTGACGTGGTCAACACTAAGAAAGGCACTGCCAACAAGACTTTCAAAGACAGCCCTCTGCCGTTCCATCTCTCCGGCAAAACAAGCACTGCGCAGTCCGGACGCCCCGAGGGCAACATCGGCTGGTTCGCCGGTTACTATCCCGCGGAAAAACCGCACATCGCCTTCGCTGTCGTCTGCGAGGGCCTTACTCGTGCCGAGAACCCGGGCGATCCCGAAGAACACGGCGGCGACGTGGCTGCACCCATCGTCAGAAGAATTCTGGAAAGATACGAAATGCCCGCTCTGCAACCGAGTGTGGCGATGAATGAGGATTCAGAATACACGAATCAGGATTCAGAGAACTGAGGAATCAGGATTCACAATTCAGAGAGCTGAGGCCTTAGAGCCATCACTTCTCCGACATTCCAGCATTTCAATAATTCCGCTACTCCCCATGCTTACTCGCAAAAACCTCCGCAACTTGAGCTGGCCGATTCTCATTGAGGTCGCCATCCTGCTCACGATTGGGGTGGCCTTCATTCACAGCGGCTCTGGCATTCTGACCGGGCCGGAGGGCGAGGCCATACGGCTGGCTCGAGCCAAGAAGCAGTTGGTGTGGATAGCGCTCAGTTCGTTTGTTCTGCTTTTCACGATTGTCCCGTCTTACAAGACCTTCATTGAAAATGGTTTTGTGATTTACGGCGCGTGCGTGGCTTTGTTGTTGGTCCTGCTCATCGGTGCGCGACTCGGGATCTTTCCCGTGATAAACGGGGTCAGTCGCTGGATACCGCTTGGATTCATGATGCTGCAGCCGTCCGAGCTCATGAAAATAGGGCTGATTCTGTGCCTTGCCCGATACATGCAATACCGTGAGACGCACCGCGTTTGGTTTGGCCTGGCGGTACCGTTCGCTCTGACCCTGGTGCCTATGGCGCTCATCATGCGCCAGCCTGATCTGGGGACGGCATTGCTCTTCCTGCCCGTTCTGTTTTCGATCCTGTTCGTGGCCGGCTCGAGGCTGCGACACCTGCTGGTGATCGTCGGCATGGCCATTTGCGTTGCGCCGCCGATGTTCTTCTTTGTGCTCAAGCCGTATCAACAGAAACGCATCATTTACTTTCTCAAACAATCCGAAGTAGACAGTCCTGCAGCGATGAACGAGCTCTACCAGCTCATCCAATCCAAGCTCGCCATTGGCTCCGGCGGCCTGGCCGGTAAAGGCTGGATGGAGGGCACCATGAACCGCCTCAACTTCCTGCCCGTGCGCACCACCGATTTCATCTTTGCTGTCATCGGCGAAGAGATTGGCTTCGCTGGCCTCATGTTCGTGCTGCTGGTCTTCTTTCTTTTCTTCGCCTCGGCGTTGACCATCGCCGACCGGCAGGAAGACCCTTCCGGCCGAGTGCTGGTCATTGGCACCGTCGCTCTGTTGGCCACCCAGCTCTACATCAACACGGCCATGACTATTGGGCTGATGCCGATTACCGGGCTCACCCTTCCGTTCGTGAGTTATGGTGGATCTTCGCTCATCTCATCCTTCTTTCTTTTGGGCCTCATCCTCAACGTCAGCATGCGCCCTCAGGCAACGCTGGCCAAGGATGATTTCGAGTACGACGACGACATCCGACGACGCTCCAACGAGCGGCAAGAGGAACGGGAGAAAGTGCTCTGGGAATTTGCCATCAGAAAAGCGAGGGAAGGGTAGGGAGGAAGAATGGTGAATGGTGAATGGTGATTGGTGAATGGTGAATGGTGAATGGTGAGTGGTGATTGGGGTGGCCTGACGAGTCGAGCGGAGCGAGACGAGTCCCGGAGCAGCATCGCTCCGGGCAGGCACATTCCCGCGCGGACAATGCTCAGCGAGGACTGACTACTCCGGCAACAAATGCCGCGCATGACAATGCCAGCATCGTCAGAGTGATGTACAGCCCCACTCTGAATGACCTCGGTTCGTATACGAAGGATTCTGAATCCAGGTCCGAAGTATCCGCCTTGGGGATAGCCGCAAACACATACTGGGCTCGGACGATATCAGCTTCACCAGCATCGGAGAATGCGCGCAGGTTTCTGCTGTGCCGTCTTGAAAAGAAGAGCCCGCTGTAATCGGCTCCATCGGCCGCTGGGCTGTCTTGCGGATCGGATTCAAGCACCACTCTTGGCCTGCCAGTGTTGCTTGAAGAAATGCCCTGCCAGGCACACTGCCGATCTGGACAGAAGACCAGCTCTACCTGCTGATTCGCTCCGGCAAGGACCCCATACTGCAGAATATCCCAGGGCCTGATCCCGATACGAAAAACCTTCCAGCGAGTACTGAAGACATCCACTTCCTTCAGAACGGATGGTTCCCCCAATGCCTCCGACAGCTCACGATCCAGCAACCGGATCAAAGGCGTCGCATTCGCGTCGACCAGGATGTACTGGCAGCCGGCTACCTGCAGCATCCGGGGTGACCTCACGAAAGATGCATATGCTGCCCCCCCTGCGGCGGGGGCCGATTCTTCGCCAATCGAGCTGTATCTGATGACGTCGGATGGCACGTATCGACTGAATCCTGAAACCGATTCCAGCCCGTACGGAACCCATCTCGAGTGTGCCATCGGCATCGTCGTGAGGTCAACGATTCGGTGTCCCGGCTTTGCACTGAGCTGCTTTACCAGACTTTCTTCTTCAAGACGTGTCTCTTCAAAATCCTTCACGCGCATCTTCGGGATCCATCGCCCGCCTGACCAGAAAAGTGTGAGCACGTGCAAACCCACCAATACTCGTAGAACAGACCACCGGAATGCAGACCAGCGTTTGCAGACGAATACATACGCAAGACCCAAAACCCCTCCCATACACAGAGACAGCCCTGCCATGTGTTTCAGGCTCGATTTCGGATAATCGAAAAACGTCATAGACAACCCGATCCCCAGAATGCCCAGGGCCAGGACCGAAAATGTCTCTCTTGGCTTGCTGAATCCGTCGCTTTTCTCCGCTATCACATCCGTCCCATGACCGACCAATCCTGCAAGAGCCAGAGCTGCAAAAGCATTCGCTGAGGGCGCTACGAAACCAAAGGCAATGCCTGTCAGCCCCAGCACCCCGAACGGAATGCCTTGGCGTCTGAAGAGCCCCGCCCCCGCAAGAGGCAGAAAAAGCACACCGAGGAAAAGGCTGCCGCCACCGGCAAGGCCGGGCACGATCAAGTGCATGAAGTGTACGCCTTCACGTTGTTGAGGTACTGCCTGCTCGAGGAGCTCGACAAAAGGTAATCCCTGCACTGCAGAGAGACCGACCCCGCAGAGCAGCACAAAGCATCCGCACTCGATAATCCTTCGACGAGAATATTCTTGACCGGCGATTCCCAATTCGAGAATCATCCAGAGCAGCGCGCCAAACTGCGAAACAAACGCAATGCCGAAATCACCTGCCAGCATCTGAATGCCCGCGACAGCTCCGAGCCGAGCATGCCTCCACAGACCTCCTTTTGCGACGCTCTGTTCCACGCACCAGAAAAGCCCCGGCAGCCATGCCAGCGCAGAAAGTGTGGGCAGGTGCGCCACATGAGACATGGCGATGCCCGCGAACGTCCACGTCCCTGCAGCCGTGAAACACCCGTATCGTCCCAGGCCTCGCTCATTGAAGAAAAGGTAAGCCAGCATCCCGCTCAGCAGCACATGCAGAGCGGCAAGCACACCGATGGCCCGGTGCACGGGCAGCAGAAACGCCAGCCAGGTCGGCGGATAACACAAGGCCAGCTCCGGGTTCGCCAGGAGTGGAAATCCACAGAACACGCGCGATGTCCAGAGCGGGATCTTCCCTTGGCCAATCTGCTCTCGCGCCTCGCTCAGATACCTGAAGCTGATGAAATCCAGCTCGCGTCCGAGCAGGAGGAACTGTCCGACCAGCCCCTGTGAAAAGAGCAGCATCGTGAGTACGCCGAGCAGAAGCGCGCCTTTGATCGCATCTTGTGAAATTGACGCTCCACGGTGAGTATTGGATCGGTTGTTCTTCGAAAGCTCCATCACCGAAGCGTAAGTTCAGGTGGCTCTGATTTCGAATCGAAGTTGATCTGATCGGATCAGAACAGTAGCAGGAGTCTCCGTACTCCAGAGTTCTGGCCTCGGAGAGCCAGCTACGAGACGCTCACCCCGCAACTGCACGAGAGCAACAAAATGGAAGAATCAAAGCTGGGAATTCTGCTGAGCGGAAGGACACTACAGGAAATTCGCTCGCGTACGACAACGGCCCCATACGATGAATACTGGCAACTCATCCTGAGTGCCTTCGAGGAAGTCGTAAGCATAGACGCGGCCTCGGGAGAGTACACCTCACACGGCAATCTGGGTTGGCATTCGATTACTCCGGCTGTTGTGGAGGCTGCTATCCTCTCCAGAGTCAACGACGACGATGAAGCCCTGCGGCACGTAGAGCGCTGCATCGGATACCTCACAGAAGTTTATGAAGGCAGTGAGGAGCATCTGCAATCGATCCTCTCGCATCACCGGCAACCGGTGATCTCCCATGGTGAAATCGCTATTGCCGGGGACATCGTCCGGGATGCATTGAACGAACACAGCCGCTCCACACTATGCCGATTGATGAAGGAGCACATCATTCCTTTCTCTTCATTCGAGCGCATCCTGGTGCGGACGAGTGCGGGTAATAACGTGCATGTTTTTCTCAGCATCAATGCCGGTATTGCGGCGTTGCTTTGGGGTGAAGAATGTGGGTACGACGGATGGCAGGAGGTCGTTTCGCAGACCCGGGAGATCTGCATCAAGTACCTGGCACACGCGTGTGATGAAAATGGTTTCGGCTATGAAGGCACCGGGTATGTGCACGAGATGCTCGCCGCAGTCACGCTGTTCGCGTTTCTTCACAAACAGTCGGGGCACGGCGACATCTTCAAGGATGCCCCCAGGCTTCGTAAGACAGGTCACGCAACGGTCATGTATCTGCTTCCCGACCGCAGCTCATTGCTGAACGCCGGGGACCTCGGGCTCGCATCACCTACAGGTCTTGCCTGGTTGCTGATTCTCGCTCGTGAATATGACGATTCGATTTTGCGAGGCTTCTGGCACGAGTTCGAGGGGCCGCCGATTTTCTTTCGCAGATACCGCGAGCCCGATACAGCGACCAGGGTCAAGCGGTTGTCGCACCTCATGCTGGCTTTTCTCTTCTGGGATGCAGAGGCCGAGGCCACAGCGGTCGCTGAGGCCGGACTGCCTTTGACCCAGTACTCGCCCGGCACTGAGCTGTCGCATTTCAGAACGTCCTGGGGACCGGACGCGGTCTACATGAATTTCCCTGGTTCAGGGATGAGCCACACTTGCCTGACGCATCGTCACGCGGATTGCGGCCACTTCTCCATATTCGCTTACGGTGAGTACCTCGCCATCGACACCGGCCGGTACAATGGCCACGCGGATCAGCACAGCGTCGTTCTGGTTGACGGGCTGCCCAAAGATGCTGAAGGCTGGCATCTTTGCCTGCGGCACGGGCGCCTGCGCGGTTTTCAGCAGCACGAGTATCTCGACTACATCATCGCGGACGCGGCTCACATGAAGGATTGCATGTGGGCGGATCGACATTGCTTTTTTGTGCGGCTCGGTGGTGATGAGTGCTACATGATTTTCGTCGACAACATAAAGAAGGACACTGAAAAGCACAGCTACCTGTGGCAACTGCAGGCGCATCCTGAGAGCGCCGTCATGATCGAAGGAGAAAGGAAGGCGACTGTCGAAGGCAAGAAAGTCCGGCTTGATATCTCATTCGCGATTCCCGGCCCGGAGGCATTTCCGGACGATCCTCATTCGATTGCCCTTCGGTCGGACGAGAAGTGGTGGAGCTGGCCTTACGGCAAAGATGCAGACAGGAAGGTTTACGAACCCGAGCTCTCTTCCACCAGCGTTCGGCGTCCACGCCTCCTGGCCGAGGTGAATGGCGCAAACGGCCAGATGGCAGCGGTTGTCGTTCCGAAGAAGAAAGATCAATCACCGTTTGTGGTGAATCAGATTCAGCATCCCAATCTGATCCATCTGGAAATCGAGAGTGAAGGTTGCCAGGACACTCTTCTCTGCGCTCTCGATCATAGGCATATCGAAGCGCCCGGTTATTCGGGCCGCTGTGAGTTTGCCTTTGTTCGCCGGAAGGGCGCGGAGATCGTGGATGTCTGGACATCGGATGGCTCAATTCAGGTCAAAGCCGGGGAAAGCCCTGCACGTGTTTGCTAAGTTGGCTTGAACTCCATTAGTCTTTTGGCTTTGCCGCCAGCCCGCATGAGCAACCAGGGGACGCGTTCGGATGTCCAGAAACACCAACCGGACTCCTCTGACGACTGACACAACAAAGCGATGACACCTCCCGCACAGCCCAACCCGATCCGCATTCGCTGTATTCTGCTCGGGCTGCTCCTGATCCCTCTGAATGCTTATTGGGTGTTTCAGATCGAGGGATTCTGGCTGGCGGGATGGCCTACTACGATCTCGCTCTTTTTCAATGTGGTCCTGATTCTTATGGCGGTGACGCTGCTGAATGCTGCGTTACGAAACATAGCGCCGGCGTACACGCTCTACGCGGCGGAACTGGTAACGCTCTATGCGATGTTGTGCATGTCGTCTGCGGTTACGGGACTGGACTTTGTGATGGTGGTGCTGCCGCTTCTTGCGCACCACATCCATGGAGCGACGCCAGAAAACAATTGGGCGGAACTCTTTGATGGCAAGTTGCCGCTTCACCTTCTGGTGACCTCGAAGGAAGCGATCTCGAATTTCTATGAGGGCAAATCTTCCTTCTATCTGCCCGAAAACTTCCAACCGTGGATTGCACCCGTGCTGATATGGACCGGGTTTCTGACGACGCTCATTTTTACGACGATGTGTCTGAACATCATCTTTCTGAAGGAGTGGACTCAGAAGGAACGGCTGGCTTTCCCAATCGTCGAGCTGCCACTGGCTATTGCTACGCGGCCGAAGGAGCTCTGCTGGAATTCCAGATTCCTCTGGGGCCTCCTCATCGCGGGGAGTATCACGATGCTGAACGGGCTCCACAGTTACGATCCCGAGCTCTTTCCAGCGATTCCGATCCGGGCGTATGACATCAATCTTTCCTCTCTGTTTCGAGGTCTGGGCTCGCCCTGGAATGCGGTCGGATGGTTCCCGATCTCATGGTACCCATGCGTGATCGGTCTGAGTTTTCTGATGCCGCTCGACCTGATGTTCTCATGCTGGTTCTTCTTCCTGTTCTGGAAATTCGAGCAGGTAATCTTTGCCAGTTTTGGCGTCACTCCGATGCTGCCAAAGGATTACATTACCCAGCAGGCCACCGGCTCCTATCTGGCAATCACGGCTGGTGCGATCTGGATTGGGCGCGAACATTTGAAACGGGTGATGGACGGCGTGATCCACGGCCATGGAGAAGAGCTCGGCGGCACCCAGTTGAACTATCGTCTGGCCGCTCTGGGCAGCACGCTTGGCTTCATCGCTCTTGTGGGGTTCGGCATCTGGGCGGGTATTTCGCCAGTGCTTTCAATCATTTACTTCGTTCTTTATCTGGGTCTTGCGATGGGTATCGCCCGCATGCGTGCCACTTGCGGGCCGCCCGCGCATGATCTGCATTTTGCCGGGCCCGGTCAGATTTTCGTCAACACCATCGGTAGCGAGAACCTCGACGGAAACAGCCTTGGGGCTTTTGCATTGTTCTTTGGTTTTAATCGTGCCTATCGAGGGCATCCGACCGCCCATTCGGTGGAAGGCTTCCGGCTCGCCGAACAGACACGGGGCCCGATTCGGATGATGTTCATCGCACAGGCTCTTGCGGTGATGTTTGGCTGCCTGTGCGCATTCTGGGTTTTCCTGCATGTGTCTTACGAAGCGCAGACCGGTGCGCCTCGGATCACCTATTCCCGCGGTTACGAAGCGTACGGTATCCGCCTGCAGAAGTGGCTGACAGCGCCGGCTGAAGTAAATCCGCTCTCCTGGATCTTTTATGTCGGCGGCTTCCTGGCCGTTGCGTTGATGCCGCTCCTGAAGCTGAAGTTTCCCGGGCTCCCATTCCATCCGATAGGTCTCGCCGTCTCATCGAGTTGGTCGATGCACCTTGTCTGGCTACCGATTTTCATCGGCTGGTTCTGCAAGACAACGATCGTCAAATACACAGGCGGTTCAGGCTATCGCCGCTGCCTGCCTTTTTTCATGGGCCTGATCGTCGGCGACTATATAGTCGGGGGGCTCTGGACGATGGCCACCTGGATGCTTGAAAAGAGGCTTTACTCGTTCTGGTATTAGAGTCTGTGGCGGAGATAATTACCACGGATGGCAAAGCCATCCCACGGATGAAGACAGAATAAAAAACTTCTTCATCCGTGGGATGGCCTTGCCATCCGTGGTATTTCTATCGTAGCTGCGGTTGCGGCCGAAGGCAGCCTTAGGCTGGTTCTCTCGGTGAGCTTCCCTGCAAGCCGCTTTTGCAGCAACCTGCCGCCACACCCCTCAAGACTTGATATTCTTGCCCATTCTCTCACCGAGCCGTTCGAGGGCGGGGGACATGTCATAAGCATCCAGATTCACATCGAGGATGCTGAAACTGTCTCTGTTGGCCAGAGATGCCTGCAGGGCCTGGCGCAGGTCACCCACTGTTTCAACGGTGAAACCCCAGCCGCTGCCCAGGAGTTCCGGCACGCGATGAAAGGCCCACTCGTTCACGTCATTGAACGGGCCGTCCATTATCTGCCGTTCGGTCGAGTAGCCGTGGTTGTTCAGCACGACAACGATTGGGTTCAACCCGTGCCCCACACACGTAGAGAGCTCCATCCCAGTCATCTGAAAAGCCCCATCGCCTACCAGGACCACCGGCCGCAACTGGGGCGCGGCTGTCTGCGCGCCCAGAGCGGCAGGAACTCCAAATCCCATGGACGCATAGTATGCAGGACTGAGGAATTCCGTACGGCGATGAATCTTCAGGTCTACCGCGCCAAACAGGCAATCGCCGATATCAGAGATCACGACCATATCTTCGGTGATGAATCTGTTGAGCTCACCGAAGAGCGAACGAATGGAGATCTTCGAATCATCCTTCACGCCGTTGCACCAGACATGGTCGTCTGCCGGGACATTGGGCTTTCTACGCCGCCGGATTTTGAGATTCAGAAGCTCTCGCATGAACCCCTCAAAAGAGATGCCTTCGTAGTGGTGGCGTCGGATGGATATCTTTTCAGTGGTTGCGGAGATGGCCCGCTTGCTGTCCAGGTTGGCGGTGAAGACTCCAAGATTGATATCGGTCATGAAGCATCCGAGCATGAGCACGCAGTCCGAATTCTCCACGATCCGCTGCACTTGAGATCGGCCCATCGCGCCTTCGTACACGCCCAGGTAGAGTGGGTGATGTTCCGAAATCACAGATTTGCCAAGCAGCGTCGATGCGACAGGAAATTTAGATTTCTCCACAAACTCGACCAGGGCGTCCTGCATGCCGAAGCGGTGGACTTCCACTCCTGCAAGGATGACTGGCCGCTTGCTGTTGTTAAGCATCTCCGTCACTTCGGTCATGCATTCTTTGAGTGCATCCGCGTCTTCCGGAAAGACGTTTCCATTCAGTGCAGATCGATGGACCTGTGCCATGTCCACCATGTCTCTCGGGATCTCGATGAAGCCGGGCCGCTTGTAGTGCTCGACCGCGTTCAGGACGCGATCGATTTCATGAAACGCAGTGAGAGGATCTTCAAGAGATGCGCTCGCCACAGTGATCTTCTCGAAGATCTCTCGCTGCGTCGAAAAATCGCGCACGCAATGATGAAGGAGTGGGTTGCTCTCTCTCTCCTTCATTCCAGGCGCGCCGCTGATGACGACGACAGGTGATTTTTCCGCGTACGCGCCGGCAACCGGATTCACCAGATTGAAGCCCCCGACACAATAGGTGACACAGACGGCTCCAAGCCCGCGCACCCGTGCGTAAGCATCCGCTGCAAAGCCGGCCGAATCTTCACGGGTCGTGCCTACCCGCCGAATCCTGTGTTTTTCGAGCTCCTCGTAGAAGCCCAGGACGTAGTCGCCGGGGATTCCAAAAATGTCACGTATGCCGCGCCGGTAAAGTTCATCCAGAAGATACTTTCCGATCGTTGTTTTCTGTCTGGCCATGATCCATTCCTCGTTGGGCCTGAAGGAACAGGGGAGACAAAAGGAATATAGACCGGTTCTGACGCAAATGTGGCACGGTCTTTACAGACGACCCAGAGAGCCTCCCGTACGAAATTAGGTGTAGTGATTGTCTGAGAGCAGCAGTCGCGCAGCCGCGGTTCCACCGCCGGCACTCGAATTTGCGTTCACACGAACGGCACCAGCGCTTTCCGCATCGCATTCGCGTTTTTGAATCTGGCACGCGGTTCTGATTCGAGACCTTTGTGAATGGCTTTGGCCAATTTCCTTGGGATGTCTTTGCGCCGGTCAGTAATGGGCGTGGGTTTTTCCGAGAGAATCATCGCGAGTTGCAGCTCGACCCGGTCCGGCAGCTCAAGGGCGTGACAGTCGGTGAGCAGGTAATAAAGAACGGAGGCGATTGCATAGATGTCCGCCTGCGGTTGGGCGCGGCGATAGTCGGTAATCTGTTCGGGCGCAATGAACGGACCCGAGCCGGAAACGTCTTTCATCATGGTCAGACCGCTCATTTGCGAAGCCTGATACACGCGGGCCAGACCGAAATCACTGAGCAGGGCTTTGCCCTGGCCGCCTGACGTCTGGATGAGAATGTTGGAGGGCTTGATATTGCGATGGCATACGCCAAGGTCGTGCGCGTACTGTAATCCCCTGAGGAGCTGACATACCAGCCCAGCCGCACGATCGATCGGCAGCGGGCCGTTTCGTTTGACCAGCGATTCCACGTTGATGCCCTCGATGAATTCCAGTGCGATAAACAGACCGCCCGCCGAAATAACATCGGCCTCGCGGTAAGGCACAATGTTCGGATGCTTGAGTTGCAGGAGACCTTCGACGTTGCCGAGGAATTTGGCGATATCCTGTCCGCTGGCCGCGGCTGCGGCATCCACTGTTTTAAGAACGGCCAGTTCGCCGCTTTCGATGTGTTCTGCTTTGAACACGGGCCCGAGGCTGCCCTGATGAATTCTTTCGAGGATCCGGTAATTGCCGATCTCATATGGATTATCAAAGAGCTTCCTCGGTGAGGGCTCTTCCCTGCTGGGAGAGACGATTTCAAATGCGCTGTCTTTGGATGTTGTCAGGGGTGTTTCGCTGACCTCTTCGGCAAGCGCGGCAAACTCTGATTTCGGTCTCAAGTTTTTTGCACTGACCTGCAACAGTGTCTTTCCGCCGCGGATGGCATCGCCATCGTTCAGGTCGTAAGTCGCTACCTTCTCGTCATTCACGAAAGTACCATTTCGAGACCCCATGTCCGAGAGCCGGCACAGGGGCGGATTTACCTCGACCATGAAATGGAATCGTGAAAAATAACGATCGTTCTCCGGCAGCCGGAAGTGTGCTTTGGGAGAGCGTCCGACCACGAAGGTGTCGTGCCCCTGGAATGTATATTCATGCCCTTCGTTCGGGCCCTCAATCACGCTGAGGGTTACCGTGGCTTCGGGCTCTGCCGACTCAGTCCAGAGACTCGAGACCTCCGAATCCCAATCCGTCGGCTCAACTTCCGGCTGGGGTTCGACCTGAACAGTTTCATCAGTTTCCCGGTCAAGCTCGGGCTCCGGTTGCGTTGAAACCGAGGGCACGGCCGCAGTTTGCGATGGCACACCCTTGTCAGTCGCCGCTCCGATAGCGTATGCGAGATCGCTGAATTTCGGATCGGCGGACGCGTCAATCCAGGCAGACTGTCCAAAGAAGTATTCAAAAAAATCAGAGACGGGGGATGCCGCAATTCGATAAGGGATGAGCGACAGACCTTTTCGGTCTGCGTGCTCGACATCTCTCCTTATATGCGAAGAGTCGTTCGCCCCGTCTGTGAATATGACAACGACGGCAACTGCCGACGAAAGCGCCTTCATGGTGGCCGTTGCCCAATGCTGGCCTGCGGAGACGTCCCGGTCGCGCAGCCAGCACTTGAGACCCCGCTGTTCGAGCTCATCACAGACTGCCTGCGCCGCGGCGGAGTCTTCTTCGGCATAGGTGATGAGGATGTCTGCCATTTCTATGGGTAGCTGCTCGCCGAACACCGAATCAGGATGCTGAGCGCTCGCTCAACATCAATGCTTATACACTCCCGCATACTTTGATACCTTCATAATCCCGCGCACCAGGATGTCCGATCCATGCGCCAAAGTGCTCCTACTTTTGTCCCTGTAGGGCTACGGCAAAAACGGCGGCAGCAGTTCTGGATCTCAACTCATCACAGAATCAGGACCGAATCAGAGTGGTTATCTTTGGCTTTCCCATTCGTTCCGTACTTATTCGTCCCGGCTTTTCGAATGTCTCAACGTGAACGGATGGCCGTTGATCCAGCTTACAGATTATCCGACCCCTCGGAAGGCTGTCGCATCGAATCGTTCCGTGAGGAGTCTTCAGAACAATCGGCGTGGCTTCCCTGCACGGATTGGTCACCACGTAGTGCCTTCGCTCGCTATCGGCGATGAACAGGAGGGGGACACTGTTTTTCTTGAGACTACAGCCTGCGACTCTCAGCGCGGTCTCGGGGCCCTGAGCGGCAAAGGGGCTTTCGAGCCTGCGGCCCGTAATGCTCTTGCCGTTTATCTGCCGTATCACCGGTGAATCCCAATT
>JASLXP010000546.1 GCA_030740295.1 Planctomycetota bacterium | reverse complement strand
GCGATGATCTCCCTCGATTCTTCCGTGCGCTGGTTACGCCAATCTCGATATTCAGCTTGCTTGATCACCTCGAATGCGGTCTTGCCGTATTCATCTCGAATCTCGAGAATCATGAGTCTCTCATCTTCATCGGCGGCAAAGATAGTCGCGCCGGGCAATGCACAAGACAGCACGAGCGCTGCATAAGAAAGGCTGAGTCTGTTCATTGGAATCTCCTGTCTCTGAGTTGGGGTACACAGACAAAGTTAACAATCGTTCAGCAGAAAACCAGTTACACAGAAAGGCAAACAGTTGCATACCGATCCATTCCAACTGATTCCAGACCGTTTTACCGACCGGCCCAGAGTCTTTACCACAGCGAAAGACCTCGAGCGCAGCCGCTCTCTTGCCGAACAGGGGACATGGTTTCAGGTGGCGCTGCAAGGGCTGCTCGACAACGCGGACAACCCCATCGACGTGCCTGACGAATTACCCGCGCCCGAGACCGATGAGAATCAGGCATTCCTGACCGAAGCGAAGAGGCAGTCCCTTGCATTTCATCTGACGGGAAACGAGGCATACCTCGAACGCGCCCTGGCGACGTTCCATAAGCTCGCCGAAGCCTATCTCTCCTGGCCGATCACCAGCGGGCACAACCGCGGCACCAGCAACGATCTCGCGGAATCTCGATTCTCCATAAACATGGCTCAGGTATACGACCTCCTCGCGGCTACCGGCCTTGACAAGGCGGCGGACGATCTGTTCCGCGCTGCATTAAACAGCACTTGCGACACCAGCGACCGCAGCCCGCACTCCAGGTGCGGCAATCACAATACATGGGCCCTGGTGGCGCGCCTTTCAGTGGGGCTTTCGCTGGGCGAACGCAGGCTAGTGCACGACGCGCTCTACGGATGGAATTTCGAAGACATTCGCAGGCACGGGCTCGTGCATCAGTTGCGCCACGACTGGCTGGCCGACGGCTTTCACTGGGAACGCACACCGGGGTACCACTTTTATACCCTCATGGGCTTCACCGAGGCAGCCCTGATACTGCAGCATTCGGGCATCAATCTCTGGGACAAAGAACTACCCGCTCAGCAAGAGCCAAGCGATCGCGACCTGCATCGCGCTTACGGCCCGCCAGGCTCGAAGACGTTAAAGGCCGCGTTTGATGTACCGTTCTATGCCTCCTTTGCGAACGGTGATTTTTCATTGCTGCACGACTCAGGTCTGCTGAACCTCCGAGGCGCGTGGATTTGGGGGCCGATCTACGAAATAGCCTGGCAAGCCTACGGCGACCAGAAATACGCGTGGTTGCTGAACAAGATCGAAGATGATTATCGCGGCAGCCCTGAGCGAACGTCCCCACAACTGCCGATGTCGCTCGAAACGTCGCAGGGCGAATTTGATTTTGTCCGCATCCGCGACGTGGAGATTCCTGATGGCATATTCAATCTGAACGATAACACACAGATCTCTCAGACCGGACGCCACGAACAGAATTGCACTTTACTACCGACTTTTGGAGTCACGATGCTCCGGACCCCAGATTCGTCAGGCTTGGCCGCCTCCGTTTTCTGGGGACCTCACAGTGCCGGCCATCAGAGCCCAGCCGCGCTGCATCTCGATATCTGGTCAGACAATCAGATGCTGACCTGTGCGCCAACTTCCGGGGGATACGGCGATCCCAATCATCTCACATGGGTGCGGACGACCATCGCTCACAACACCGTCACAGTGGATGAAACGGCCATGTTCCCCTGCGATGAAGAAAGTGATTCGATCTGGGAGGCCGACAGTTGGCGGGAGCGTCCGTCCGATGGCGAGTCGCTCCTGTTTCAACCCGGTGAAGACCTCAGCGCTTGCAGAGCCTGCAACGACAGTGTCTATCCCGGAGTCAGACTCGACCGGACGATCGTCCTGACTTCGGATTTTGTCCTCGACGTATTCCGTGTCATCAGCGACGAAACTCACCTCTACGATTACGCAATGCACTTGCACGCGGAGCTCTCCAATCCGGAAGGAACACCCATCGATATGGGTGACCGCCGTGGCTATCAGCATCTTCGTGAGGTCATTCTTTTGCAGACTGGAAAATCGAATACGGTATGTCTGGATTGGAAGACAGCCGGCCATCTGCAAAGGTCCGTTCACCTTTTGCCGCCCGATTCCAAACTCATCGCGGCCAGACCACCTGAATTGCCAGAGGGCATGGATGCACAGCGCCTGGGCGCGCTTGGGGATGACGACCCGCGAGAGCTTGTCATCGTGCGCAGTCAATGTGATAGCGCGCTCTTCGTTACTTCATGGCCCAGACCTGACAAGAAAATCGAGTTGCAGCTTGAGAGTGGCACGGCCAGAGAAGACCTCTGCTTCGTCATGAAGCCCGGTGACAACGCACAAAGATTATTCCTGCCCTTTGACGAACCAGGCGTCGTGGTTGGATCGTGACTATCCGAGTAATTGCGTGGCAACAGGCGATCACTTTTCCACGACATCCACCATCTGACTGATCTCGCAATAGGCCCCCGCAGTAATCTTCCGGTTGTAACCGTTCCCCATGACGAAAGAGAGCCTGCCGCTGCGGGCTTCGCCGGTGAAGAAATTCGGGGTGTAGACTTCGAAGCCGCCTTGCGGCTCAGCCCGATAGATCCAGCCTTTCCAGCTCTCCATGTCGCCGCCTTTTACGTTGCCACCGAAGAGGTGCACGTCATCCACGTAGAAGAAGCTCTCAACGATTTCCTTTTTCGGTTCAACAATCTCTTTGTCCGCCTGAAGACGAAAGGTCAGCTTCACCTGCTTCTTTCCTTTCACCCACTTATCCACGTTTTGCACGACGTGCATCCAGCCGCCTTCGTCTCCTTCTATGTCTTCCTCCCAGATGACGCTGCCGTCAATGAGAATCTGCATTCCCTGATATCCCTTGAGCGGTCCGTAGTAGCTGTCCTTCAACCACGCACTGAGCACGTAAGCGTTGCCCGGCGGTTTCACCTCGACCGGTATCCAGGTCACGCCCGGGATGCCTCGTTCGTTTGAGGCGTAGAGAGCCACGCGGTAACGGCCGGGATCAACAAACGTATGGGTTGCTTTTGCTGTCTCCGCGATCGCTCCCACGGGGCCTTTGCCGTCTCCGAATTTCCAGCGGTAGCGGATGATGCGTCCTCCTTCCCTGTCTTTGCTCTGTGTGCCATCGAATTGAACTGTCAGGGGTGCTGTGCCGGCTGCAGGTGTCGCCACAGCGATCGCCTCAGGATGATATTTGGTCGATTCCCCACCATAGCTGTTGTTTTCAAACGTCACGCGATCCAGTTTCTTCGCTCGATTGATGAAAGCGCTCTTACGGCTGGGGTGAGCAAACCAGTTGTCGTGGAAGTGTCCTCTTCCGAGCGGATTCCCTCGAAAAAGAATGGCAGCGAACTGCGGATTTCTAAATTCGTTGTGATGGATGTGTGTGTCATGGCCGGCCTTTGTTTGACTCCCATGGCGGTCGAACGACGGCTGCAGATCGTGATACAGGCAAATGTTGTAACGGGCCTCGTAAGAGCTCGTGGCTTGCGAACCCGACCCGATATGGTGACGGCAGAAATCAAAAAGATTGGCCTCGATGATCGACTTGCCTCCGCCCCGCACCCAGACGCCGTATCCGTATCCCCAACGTCGAGTGTGATGGATGTAGTTGTGATGAATGTATGCGCCTCCGGCGATGGCAAGGTCGATGGACCATTTGTTCCAGGCCCACATTTCACAATTGTCCACCTCGAGATCTTCATGGTCTGCTTTGATGCCGTTCGCAATCTTGATCTGATCCATGTGGTGATCTCCGGCCTCACCAAAGGGTCCACGAATCCGCAACCCGGTTATGCGGACCCCTTTCCCACCTGTCCTGAACAGCGGCATGAAGAGCCGCTCGTCCGTCAGGGAATTCGAGAAGACAAGCCCGCCACGAGAGCCCCTGTTGCCGCGCCCACTCGCAAGCGTAACACCAGCCGGGATGGCCTGGTCATCTGCCCCGGTCATATCGATCTCTGCATCATCGCTGACGTAGATGATGTTCCCTTTCTTTGCTTTCTTGATGGCTTCGACGAGCTCGTCTTTCGTGCTGACGACAATGTCCGCCGCGTCCCTGTTAGTGATGTTCACGTACTCAGGCCCGCCGCCGATCGGATAACCGGTAGGGTTCAGTTTTTCTCCAAAAGTCTCGGCGTCGATGAATGTATGGGCCGCTGCAGTGGCCAGGCCCGCGAGACAGAACTGAAACCATTGGTGGCGTAAGATTTCGGACTCCACGATGCGTTCGATGGTCTTCAACTTCAAAACCGCACAGATTAGCTACGGACATCCTGCCTGCTGTTCTGATTACTCATTACTCATTACTCTTTACGAAGGCAAACATCCAGCAGACGGCTTTAATCTCCGCCTCTAAGAACAACGGCGAATCATCATGGGCCGCTTGATTGCATACTTTCTCTTCCTGTCTCTGGGTGCATCCGCACTCGCGCAGCAGGTCGTTCTGTACGCACCATTCGATGAGTCTACGGAAGCGCTCGGCCGAGTGGGCCGCCAGCCTAACGTTTTCAACGCGCCCTTCCCCCGGCCGGAAACCGCGTACGAGAAGGGCATCAGTGACAGGGGCGCCGTCGTTGGGCCTGTTGCGATGCTGTCGCCGGACATACCTCACATGCGGGTGCAGTATCCGTTGTCGCTCCACATGAATCGGGAGCGCGGCTCACTTCTGTTCTGGTGCAGACGCTTGAAGGACGGCGAGGATTTCAAGCGTGATTTTCATCCCGTCGGCACAAACTTTCTCCATCCGAAACATGCGGCCCTCGTCGAGCCCGCCACCCGTGATATCGCCTGGCATCACTACGCGCTGGTCTGGGACAAAGGCGCACTGAAGACAGGTCTCTACTTTGACGGCGAGCTTGTCGATGAGCGACAAATGCTCAAGCCGATTTCGGGAAAGATGCTCACCTTTGGGGGTACATCCTCTTGCGTTGTTGATGAGGTCTACGTTTTTGATCAGGCCGTCAGCGAAGGTGAAATCGGTAACGCCTTTGCTCGTGGACGGAGCGGAAAGCGATGGCTGTCGGGGCGTAAACTGCCGCGGCCGAAAGCATCCGTCCTGCCCTGGCAGAATACCCGACATGAAAACGCGAGGCCGCCGCTGCCGATCAAGGTTTCGCGCGACATTCGTGACAATGTCATTCAATCTCCGAAGCGTTTACGGAAACGGTTCAGCCTCGAAGGCTTCTGGCGCATCCAGCCGGTGAAGGACGACGACCTCTCCCCCGCCTCGCAAGGATGGTATTACCTTCGCGCACCGGGCCACTGGAAGGGCAAAGAAACAGATTTCTTCGATGACGGCCTCCGTCCCATTCGCCCGCCCGCCTCATTCGCCGACGCGGCCGCGGTCTGGCTCGAGCGCGAGTTTGACGTGCCGCCTGATGAAAAGAAACGCTACCGAATTGTCCTGCACGGGGTGCGATGCCAGGGAAGCGGCGATTACGAGAGTGATGTGTATTTCAACGGCAGATTTCTCGGGACGCTTTTCGCTCATGAAAAAAGGTCGTATGAGATCACTGGTCTGGTCAAGGCCAAAGGAAACCTGATTCAGATCATGAACGGCCGGCCCTGGGGTGATACCGCGGAAGCCGGCATCGGTGGAGCGTGGCTGGAGGCGTGCCCGCCACAGCCGGTACTTTTTGAAGGCCCCGTTTTCGGCAAGGCTGCGGTCAAAGAGAAGATGCTCGGCGTGGAGTATTCACTGAACGGACGCAAGACCAGGGATTATCAAATCTTCTGCAGGACCCAATTTGACGACGGGCTCGAGGACGAAGAATGGCTCGGCCCGCAGCCGGTGCCGGCCGTCGCAGAGGGCATGGCCACCTCCTGGTTTAAATGGAACGGGGCCATCCCGTGGCGTCCGTCTGAGCCGATGCGCTTCCACCTGAGTCTGCTGTTAAAAAAGGGGGAGGACGACATCGATGAGACCTTCCCCATTACCATCGGCTTCCGTGAACTGGGCATCTCCAAGGACACGCTCTTTCTGAACGGCATGCCTATTCGGCTGCGGGGCAATTCTCTGCCGGAGCTGCCAGATGATCCGAGCTCATTCCTCAGAGAAAACAGGGAACTCGGATTCAACACGATCGACGTAAGCAGCCGCCTCAGTGTGGATGAAGGTGACACCTTCCTTCAACGATCTGATGCCCTTGGTATGTTCGTTCTCTATCCGCTCGGTCCTGCGCCGAGAGCTGTCCTGAACGGACCAAACTGGAAACACGCGGAACGCTACTTTCGCGCACGTATGGATCGCCTGGCCCACCATCCATCTCTAATCATGTGGAAGCTCGATGACTACGGGCACGTGAACGGGCCGTGGGGGCATCCAGCGTCCATTGCGGGCCTGTCGCCACCGGATCAGAAGGCCCCCGCGGTTCAGGCCTCGCAGCTTTTGCATTCTCTCGATCCAACGCGCCCTAATTTTTACGCGCGCTACGGAGACGGCGGTGACATCCTTTCTGCTTATCAAAGCTTCAACGCCGGCATCCCGATCCAGACCAGAGAGGAATGGCCGCGGGTGTGGGCAAGTGTACGCCCAAAGCCGATGCTGCTCAGGACGCCCGGCCCGATGCCGTTCGAGAGCTTCTTTCTCTGGCAGCGCGACGAAGACAACCCCGCATTTGCGGAATACGGTGCCAACTGGTTCGGTAACCGTGCTTATCGCCGCACGAATGCAATGGACGCGCTCACTTTCAGCAAGCGGGCAAAACAAAGCGCGTCCTACTGGTCACGGCATCCGCTCTATGACGAAGTCAAGGCCCTGGGAATCGAACGGCAACTGAAGGCATGGCGAGGCATGGGACTTTCTTATGTCATCAATTTCCGGCGCGAGACTAACCAGCAACTGATGCGGCGAAGCGAGGCATCGTTGAAAAAACAGAACGCGCCTCTTATCGCTTTCATCGCCGGTCCCGCGGATGACTTTCTCCGAAAAGACGCCGCCTGCTTCTCCGGCGAAAAGCTTGAGAGACAACTGGTCATCACAAACGACACTGACAAACCGGTCGGCATGAAGATAGAGATCGAATGGTTGCTGGGCACAGGGATCGGAAGTTCCACCAAGAGGGATCGAAAGGGCATCAGCGTCCAGCCAGGCGAGATTGCGTTCTTCCCGCTCGTTTACCAGTGCCCGGCCGTGCAGGATAAGACCCGAATGAGAGTCGTCGTGACGGGCACAGTCCTGGGCCATGAGACTGAAGCCCTGAATCTTGAAGAGGAGCTCAGGCTGCACGTCTTTCCGCGCTTCAAACTTCCCCGCAAGTTGGGTCTGCGGAGAATCGCTGTCCTCGATCCTGATACACAGCTCACGAAAGCGCTGGCCAGCGAGAACATCAGTTTCGATACTCTTAAAGAAGACACAAAACTCGAGAACTACAACCTGCTGCTCATCGGCCGCGGTGCAGCCAATCCGGACTGGATGAGTTTTCTTGAAGGACGCGGTTTTCAGTCGGCCATAGAAAAGGGTCTGAACGTGGTCTTTTTCGAACAGGGCTACAGCCAGGTTCTCGGCCTGCAGGTGGAAACTTTCGATCATCGTCAGGCATTTGTTCG
>JASLXP010000545.1 GCA_030740295.1 Planctomycetota bacterium | reverse complement strand
AGCTACCAGCGGCACAGAAGAACCGCGGTGACACCAAACCTGCGCACGCTTAACATACTCCCCATTCACGCCATTAAGAGACACCCATGACAGATTTCAGAGTAGGCATTATCGGCTGCGGCGGCCGCGGCAAAGGGCATGCGAACGGTTATCGAGAGACAGAAGGCGCGACCATCGTTGCGTGCTCAGACCCGGTTGAAGACAGTGCGAAAGCCATGGCGAAAGAGCACGATATTCCGAATTCATACAGCGACTATCGTAAGATGCTGGAAAAGGAGAGCCTCGACATTGTCAGCATCTGCACGTGGATTCGCCTGCATCACGACATGGTCATTGATGCTGTCAACGCGGGTGTAAAGGCGATTCATTCAGAGAAGCCCATGGCGCCAACATTCGGTGAAGCCAAGGCGATGCAGAAGGCATGCGAGGATGCGGGCGTCATCGTCACCTTCTGCCATCAGCGCCGTTTTGAGGCCCGATTCAAGACTGCAAGGGACCTCGGCCAAGGCGGGGCTATCGGCGAATTGCGCAGAATCGAAGGCTTCTGTCCCAACCTGCTCGACTGGGGTACACACTGGTTCGATATGATCTTTTTCTTCAACAACCAGACTCCTGTTAAGTGGGTGCTCGGTCAG
Source organism: Planctomycetota bacterium (assembly GCA_030740295.1). The sequence goes on along the minus strand of JASLXP010000545.1, from coordinate 33,508 downwards.
ATCGATCATTCTGAGCCGAGAGATGTATTTGGCGTTCCCGTAACGACTCACGGCATTTCACAGTACGCGTTTGAGAATGGGGTGATGGGCATGGTGATGGCTGGCAAAGAGCCTTGGGGAAACGGCCAGCTTCGCATGTTAGGTACCGATGGCATCCTTGAGCTTGGCATTCCCGGAGAACCTCCCATTCGCATGCTCAACAGCAATGCTGCTGGCTGGCAGTATCCAGATCTCGATACCAACACTACCAACGGAACGATCGAGGCAACTAAAGATATCGTGTCTGCCCTGCGCGAGAATTATGAGCCTGAGCTGAGCGGCCGAAAAGCTCTTATGGCTACCGAGCTCATCTTTGCCACCTATGAGTCCAGCCGTCGCCGCGCTCTCGTACCTCTGCCGCTTGATATCGATGATTCGCCTTTCCTGAGCATGATTGAGTCCGGCGATATCTGACAAGTTCCGAACCAAAACCCACATGGCCACCCAAAAAACGCCGATGAAGAAGGGGCTCACACTGTTCAGCGTGTATGCGCTGGCAACCGGCGCGACTCTCAGCTCTGGTTTCTTCCTGTTGCCTGGTGTGGCGTACGGGCAGGCCGGGCCGGCGGTCGTGCTTTGTTATCTTCTGGCCGCGGTTCCGCTTATTCCTGCGACCTTGTGTTCTGTCGAGCTGGGTACCGCCATGCCCCGCGCGGGTGGTGCTTACTATTTTCTCGACCGCAGCATGGGGCCGTTTATCGGAACCATTGGCGGCATGGGCACCTGGCTGGCGCTTCTTTTAAAAACAGCGTTCGCGCTGGTCGGGATGGGCGTGTATGTGGAACTCCTGGTGCAGGCGGTCGCCCCTTCCATCAGCGTGCCCATTGTTCCTGCGGCTGCAGGCTTCGCCGTTTTGTTCGCCATGCTGAACCTGATGGGAGCGGAGAAGACGGGCTCGTTTCAGATCTTTCTTGTTGGGGGGCTTCTGACCATTCTTGCGTGGTTCATCGGCAAAGGGTTCTTCAACCTCAACATGGGTCACTTCGGAGGATTTCTCGATGCTGGCGCCAACAGTATCGTCAGCACTGCAGGGCTGGTTTACATCAGCTACGTGGGGGTAACCAATGTTGCGAGCGTATCGGAGGAGGTAAAGGATCCAGAAAGAAATCTGCCGATCGGGGTTTTCCTGGCCGTCCTGACTGCCATCATTATTTATGGCGTCGGAACGTTCGTCATGGTAGGAGCGGTTGACATCAGTCAACTGCATTCGCAGGCGCAGTCCGGCGGCGCTGAAGGTGCCTTGGCAAACAAGCAGATTCTCCGCATTGTCTCCACATGCGCGCAGGCCATGGCGGGAAAGACAGGCGCTATCCTGATGAGCATCGGCGCCATCTGCGCGTTCTTCGCCGTAGCCAATGCGGGTATTCTGAGCTCTTCCAGGTATCCGCTCGCCATGAGCCGCGACCACCTGCTTCCTGCCACTTTTCGGAGTCTCAACACCAAAGGGATGCCCAGCAATGGCATCTATCTCTCCCTGGGAATCGTTCTCCTGATTCTCTTCTTTCTCGATCCCATGAAAATTGCCAAACTGGCAAGTGCGTTTCAGTTGCTGCTGTTTGGCTTCCTGTGTCTTGCAGTTGTTGTCATGAGGGAGAGCGGTCTCGAATCCTACGATCCGGGCTATCGCGCGCCGTTTTATCCCTGGCTGCAGGTGATAGGAATTATCGCTCCCTGTTATCTGATTCTGAATATGGGGGCATTGCCCATTCTGTTTTCAACGGGCCTGATAGCGTTCGGCGCATTCTGGTATTTCTACTACGGCAAATCGCGCGTGGAGCGGCACGGGGCGATTTATCACGTTTTCGAGCGGCTTGGCCACAAACGCCACGAAGGGCTGGATCGTGAGCTGCGCGGCATCATGAAGGAGAAAGGCCTGCGTTCCGAAGATCCGTACGACGAAGTAGTCATGCAGGCAGGCGTCCTGGATATCACCGAGCCAAGGACATTTGAAGAGATCACCGGGGAGGCGTCCACGGCATTGGCCGAGATGCTCGATCTCGACAGGGATAAATTGGCGAACGGCTTTCTTGAAGGCACCGGTGTCGGATCTACACCAGTCTCAGGCGGCGCGGCCTTGCCCCACGTACGCGTACACGATTTGGAAAGCTCAGGCATGGTCGTTGTGCGCACAAAGGAAAGTGTGAAGATAGAGGTCTCTGATTCTCTGCACATGGAGCACGCGACCGAAGATCCCATTCATGCCATCTTCTTTCTCGTCAGCCCCGAGGCGGATCCGGCGAGGCACCTTCGAATCCTCGCACAGCTTGCCCGACACATCGACAGCGACAATTTTATTGAGCAGTGGGAACATGCAACAGACGAACAGGAGATCAGAGAAATTCTCCTTCGAGATGAACGTTTCGTGCATATTGAGATTTCGAAGAACGGCTCTTCATCATACTTCCTTGGAGAGCGCCTGAGGGAATTGCAGCTCCCGCCAGGCTGCCTGATAGCAGTCGTGCGGCGGGACGAGATGACTTTTGTTCCAGACGGGAATACGGTTTTCAAGGAAGACGACAGGCTCACAGTTATTGGAGAGCCAAAGGCCATCCAGGAACTTTATGCCGATTACACTTGACGAGACTGAGGCAAGCATAAGATTCCTCCTCTTTTGAACTGACATCCTTGATAGGTGGACATTTGTGTGGTACCTAGATTCTGAAACTTCTGTCCCGGAGAAAGCGGAATGAATCAGGCCAAAATGAGATCTATCGTGCTCGTGCTTTTCACCCTTGCCGGCTGCAAAAACCTCGCGCAGATTGACGTTTCTGTTATTGACGAACGCACGCAATTGGAAAATCAGGTTCTGGGTGCTTACGAAGACATTTCGGAAGATTTGGTCCTGATAGCATCCGTCCGAGGCGTCGGCGAAGAAGGCGAAGTGCGTGTGCCGCCGCCGCAATCCACCGGCAAGAAGCGGGCCCTGATGGCCATGCAGAATCGGGAGTTCAATCGGGACGATATCGAGTCGTTTAAGAAAAAAGGCGTCGTCGGCGAGAATAATGAAGGCTTTCTTACCATCGTTGACGAATCACCGCTGACAGCGGACGCCAAGTTAGGCGAGTTCGTTCGAGCGAAAGTGGTGGAAGAAAACAGAGACCGCCTGATCCTGATGGAGCGAGTCATTGAGATGACGCCCGGCCTGTCGGATGAAGACCTTACCGAGGTCAAAAAGATAATGGCGCAACGCAATCGCGACAATGCCTCTACCGGCGAAAGGTATCAGGACACTAAAGGGCAGTGGGTGAGCAAATAGCAGGTGGGTGAGCTTGAGTAACGGTAGCCATCAACGCGTCGGCGAATGACGGATTCATTGCTACAATCCCCCGCCCGGCTGGCGACGCGAGGGAACTCATATTTGCCCACTTGAAAGGAATGGAGAGCAGATGAACGCAACTGAATTAAAGAGAGGAATGGTCATCCTACACGAGGGGGACCTGCATCAGGTTCACGAATACACCCATGTAAAGCCCGGCAAAGGAGGCGCTTTTCTCCAGACAAAGCTGCGCAACCTCAAGACCGGCAGCATGATTCATTACCGGTTTCGCTCGCAGGAAAACATCGACGTCCCTTATCTGGAAAAGAAGAACTTCCAGTACCTTTACGACGACGGCCAGCAATTCTGTTTCATGGATCTCGAATCCTACGACCAGGTCTTCCTTGATGCGGCCACAGTAGGGGATGCGAAAAATTACCTCGTACCTGAATTCGAACTACAACTCACGCGCCATGAAGGCAATGTCGTCGGCCTTGAGATGCCGACAACAGTTAACCTCACAGTCAAGGTCACCGACCCTGGCCACAAAGGTGACACGGTGTCCAACGTCACGAAGCCAGCCACCATGGAAACCGGACTGGTCATCAAAGTGCCGCTCTTCATCGAACAGGGAGAAGTACTCAAAGTGGACACCCGCACAGGCGAATTTCTGGGCCGCGCCAACTGAATCTTGCTGCAGCCGCTTAAGGCCGATGCGCTCCTACGGGCCATCGGCCTTTTCTTTTGTATCGGCAATTCGATCCAACTCAGCCTCGATCTGCCGTAACGTCGCAGGCTAATGCCCGGCGAAATGATTGTTCACATAGCCGAAGGTGGTCACATCGTCGATGAGAAACTGATGGATTACTTCCGCCCACAATGCCACCTGCTCCGAGCGGTCAATCTGCACCTCCGAAAAGTTCTCGGTCACTTTTTTTCGATCACCGAGCCAACGGATATAGGTAAAGTCAGAAGTGATTTCTTTAAGGCGCGGCATCCAGGGATGGTCGACTAAAGTCAATGCGACACCGTTGTCACGGAGCAGTTCGAAAAAACCCGGAGTCAGCCACTTCTTGTTCCGTATCTCCAGCGCATAGCGAAAGCTATCTGGCAAGGTTGGCAGAAATGCGGACAGATTGTCGAACTGGTCCGGCTTGAATCCATATTCAAACTGCAACAGGAGCACACTTAGTTTTCTGCCCAACAGCTCCATGGTTTTGAGGAAATCGGTTACTTCCTTCTCACAATCAACGAGAGATTTCTCATGGGTTATCGTCTTCGGGAATTTCGCTGAGAACTGAAAATCGTCCGGTGTGATGTCACGCCAGCGTCTGACATATTCCTGGCGGGGAGTGCCACAAAAAGTGCTGTCGATTTCCACCGTCCTGAAATGCTGACTGTAGATCTCGAGAAAGTCTCTGGGCGCAGAACCCTTGGCATAGAAAGGACCAACCCAGTCTTTGTAACTCCAGCCTGAGGTGCCTAATCGAAGGAGATTCTTATTCATAAATGGCGGAGATCACCAGGGACAAAAAAAAGCCTGTCCCGAAAACGGAACAGGCTTTTATCATACATCTGTCATCCAGATCAATTTTCCTGGTGAACTCCAACAGCTTCAGCCAGGTCATCGACCAGGCGCGCCATGGCTTCTTTGGTGAGGACAAAAGGAATCTTCTCTCGCCGGCGTTCGCGACGGTTTCTCGCGAAGCGAGCGAAATCAACTTCGTCTCCGTGCATGTCAGCTTCGTAATAGCCGACTGAATCTCCAGAGTTCTGAACGGTAGCGCTTCGGACCAAAGCGCGTTCACGCTCCGGTTCACATTCCACCAAGTGAAGATTCTCAAACAGGTATGTCGCTTGGTCTGTTAAGTGATGGGCTCTTGTCGACAGGTTTTCGTCGGGGGTTCCAAGGCGATGCAGGTGAAGGCTTTCAATTTGGCACCCGAAGCGATCCACTTCACAGATATCTGCGTGAATCTCGACTTCAGAATCGACGATATCAACAGGGTAGTGAATCCGGGAATTCCCCTCGGGGGATTTAGCTTTCAAGGATTCTAGCAGGAGATCTCCATAGGTCATTTTTCCCCCTTTCTTGGGAGATTTAAACATCTCTTCCAATGAGAATTATCGAAATTTTTCCTCTGAGCTTTAACGGGAACTGAACAAAAGTGAGGAAATCGAAAAGGTTAGAAACTAATGATCTTTGACGTGGTAATCATTACCGTCAAAAGAAATAATCTTAGTTCTTTCTTCAATTTCCGTGCCGATGTGAACGGGCCGAGTCCACATTGCGTGAATGTTCTTAAGTACATCCGCCGCATAATCTTTACGCAGATCAATGCCATCATGACGATGCCTCAGGAAGAGCTCACCGCGGTTCTTATGGTTGGCATCTTCAACAAAAATGAAAGGGCTGCCCATATTGGTCAACTGCATCAGAATCTGCTGCTTGATGACCTTGAATTCTCTGTCCTGTATTTCGTAGGCATTGCGCCGGTCGTTGTAACCGTAAACAAAAAGTTTTTGCTCACGGCAAAACTCCTGGGTCAGGAATGTGTCGAGAAAACCTATGTCATTGTAAACACGCCTGACTTCAAAAATCTTTTCACGCCCCTTGCCATGGTCCGTGTTCCAGTTTCTTTTCTTTTCAAGATCTTCACATTCCTCAAATTCCTTTCCGAATCGTCCAGTGTTCCAACGCTCTTCAATGTCCCGCATAAGCTCAACACCGATCTTATAAGGGTTCATCTGGTTCGGTGTTGCATGGACAGTGCCGCTGTGATGATCGGCGAAGTCGATCACTTCTGCATCCGTCAACGCTTTGCCAGTCATGATTTTGGAATGCCAATAGGTAGCCCAACCTTCGTTCATGATCTTGGTCTGACCTTGAGGGGCAAAATAGTACGCCTCTTCGCGAATCATCGAAAGGATATCACTCTGCCAATTATTGAGAGGCGCGTGCTCTATCAGAAATAGAAGCACATCCTGTACTGGTTCCGGTGGATATTTCTTACCTTCTTCTTTCGCAGCCTCCTCTTCCTTCCTTTTCTGTTCAGCAATGACTTCAGGCGGGTTGATGTACTTGTCTAAGTAACTTTTGTCTGTTGAGAATCGATTGGAGGACGGCGTTTCTGTTTCCTCTGCATCCAAAGCGGAGGCCGTTTGATTTTCTCTTCTCTCGAAGAAGACGGAATGCAAATCGATCAAATTGTCGATGGACAGACATCTGTCCAGGAATTCTTCCACCTTGTCGTATCCATGTTTGCGCACGAATTTCCAGACCTTTGAAGAATGGTTAGCCATTTCGTCAACCATTTTTCGATTAGTGTGCGCGAAGTACAGATTGTTTTTAAAAAAATCACAGTGGGCGTACACATGTGCGATCACCAGCTTCTGATCTACCAGCTTGTTGCAGTTCAGGAGATACGCGTAGCATGGATCGTTATTGATGACCATCTCATATATCTTATGCAGGCCATACGAATAACTTTTCTCGAGACGATCGTATTCCATCCCGAAATTCCAATGTGGATAGCGCGTCGGGAACCCACCCAGGCTCGCCAGTTCGTTCATCTTTTTGTAATCGACCATTTCAAAAATAGTCTCAAAGAAATCGAGGCCGGCATCTGCACAGTAGCCTTTGATTTCTTCACGTTGATGAACTAAATCCGGAGGCAATTCGGTGGCAATCATTTTCCTTTTCCGAGGAATGCTTTAATGGAATCGTAGATACCGTCCTTGTCTGGTATCTCACAAGTTACGAGACGATTGTCTTCTTGAAATTTTCCATCCAACGCTTCAATGAAGTCTCCACTTCCGTAGAGGCTCTCCACTTGCCCATAACAAAGCAAGTTAGCTCTCGGCAGGAGTGATGTGTCCAGCATGGTCAGACATTTGACGGTGTCTTCGGTTTCCCAATTATCACCGTCTGAAAAATGGAAGACATAGATATTCCATTCATCTGTTGGATATTCTCTTTCCAACAGTTGGTCGCAGAGGCTGTAGGCGGAGGAGATCATGGTGCCGCCGCTTTCACGGGTGTGATAAAATGTGTGTTCGTCCACCTCTTTTGCACGAGAGTCGTGGATGATATAGCGGCTTTCGATTCCGTCGTATTGTTTTCGCAGCCAGGTATCGATCCAGAAGGATTCAATTCTCACAATCTCTTTCTGCTCTTCACCCATCGAACCTGAAACATCCATGATGTAGATGATCGCCGCGTTGCTTTCCGGGGCGCTTTTCGATTTCCAGGATCGGTACCGTTTATCCTCTCGAAACGGAATAATACGCGGGTCTTCATAATTGTAGTTGCCCGTCATAATCTGCCGTCGCATGGCAGACCTGTAGGTTCTTTTGAAATGCCTTAAGGACTCAGGGCCTGTCTGGCGGATGCCGGTATATTTGTCTTTTTCGGCAACTATGTTCTTTTTGCCCTTTGGCTGAATATTTGGAAGTTCAAGCTCTTCACCGAGCATCTCTGCCAGTTCATCGAGGGTGACATGTACTTCGAGGATATGCTTGCCTGGTGAATTGCCCGCGCCTGCCGAGCCCTCCTGGTCATCGCCCGGGCCTAAAGTTGACCCGATTTCGCCATCGCCCTGTCCCACCCCTTTCTGTTTTCTATAGTCGAAGCGGAATTTAGGAATCTCGATGGATGGCACAGGAATGCTGACAAGGTTCTTGCCTCTCTTCCCGACCATCTCACCTTTAGTGATGTACTTCTTGAAATCTTCCCTGATTTTACCTCGAATGATTTCTTTGAAGCGGTTGTGGTCTGATTCGATGTTGAGATGCATGACGAATACCTGTCCTGGTTGGTTGGCTAATCTTTGACATCCCCTCGTGCGAAAATGCTGGCCACGAAGTGAAGGACATCGTTGGCGCATATTTCGCAATAACCGAATTCCTTGATGAGACGTGATTTGACCACGTCGATTTTTTCCTGGGTATCCTTGTCTACGACATTAGAAATCAGGCTGGTGAGCTTGATGGTGTCTTTCTGATCTTCGAACAGTTTGAGCTCGAGCGCCTTGTGGAGGCGCTCGTTGATTTTGTAATCAAACTTCTTGCCATCGAGCGCCAGGGCGCCAATGTAATTCATGATCTCCCTTCGGAAATCGTCCTTTCGCCCTTCGGGAATATCGATTTTCTCTTCGATTGCACGCATCAGTCTTTCATCGGGCTCTTCTTTTTCTCCGGTGAATTTGTTCGTGACTTTTTCTTTCTGGGTATAGGCACGAATGTTGTCCACGTAGTTCGAGCACAGACGGGTGAGGGCATCCTCGTCCGCGGCAATGGCGCGCTGGACTTCATTCTTAACGATGTCCTCGTATTCCTTTTTTACTACCCCGAGGAGCTCGCGGTAATGCTCACGGAAGTTTTCGTTTGTGATGAGAGAGTGATGTCGCAGTCCCGACTCCAGCTCATTCATGACGATGAAAGGATTGACACAGCTCTGTTCGCTGTCATGGACCAGGGCATTTGAGATCTTGTCCTGGACGTAACGAGGGCTGATCCCGTCTAGCCCCTCCCTGTCTGCATCATCCTGAAGTTCTTTGATGCTCTCTTCAGTAAAGCCAGCAAGGGATTTACCGTCGTAGAGTTTCAGTTTTTGAAGCAGTGTGAGCTGCGCCTTTTTTGGGTCTTCAAGCCTGGTGAGCACAGACCACATGGCGGCGACCTCGATGGTGTGCGGCGCGAGCATCTTGCCTTGCACGCGGCGTTCGTTGTAGTCCTTCAGGTAGATTTTAATCTCGTCACTCAGGCGAGTGTTGTACGGAATGTCGATCTTTACCGTGCGGTCTCTGAATGCCTCCATGAGCTCGTTGCTCTGGAGCTTTTTATATTCAGGTTCATTTGTGTGGCCGATGATGATTTCATCGATGTCCGTCTGCGCGAATTTTTTGGGCTTGATTTTGTGTTCTTGAGAGGCGCCCAGAAGGTCGTAAAGGAAGGCCACGTCAAGTTTGAGTATTTCGATGAATTCAACAACACCGCGGTTGGCGATATTCAGCTCGCCGTCAAAATTAAATGCACGAGGATCAGAGTCTGAACCGTACTCGGCAATTTTTCGGTAATTGATATCGCCGGTGAGCTCCGTCGAGTCTTGGTTCTTTTCATCCTTTGGCTGGAAGGTCCCGATCCCAATACGATCTTTTTCCGAGAGAGTGAGACGGCGTATGCGCACGTGGTTCATTACCTGCTTCCAGTCGCCTTCATATTTGCGCAGGTAGTCGCTGAATGTCTTGCGGCAGAATGGGCAGAGGTCTCCTTCGATTTTCAGCTTGTAGCCTTCCTCAATTCCGGAATTAATTTCGTCGATAATCTTCACCCTCACGCTTTCCGGTATGAGCTTTAAAGGCTCTTCGTGCATGGGGCAGTCCTGCACATCTTCGTCATCTCCAATCCACGAGAATGTATAGAGCGCGCCATCATCGGTTTTTGAATATTCTTCCAAGCCCTTTTTCAGCAGACGGGCGATGGTACTTTTGGAACTTCCGACAGGGCCGTGCAGAAGGATGATGCGTCTTTCAGTTCCATACCCGAAGGCCGCCGACTTCAAGGACATGACCAGGCGCGACAATGGTTTTTCCAAACCGAAGATCGCGTCCTTGCCGTTCTCCATTGGATCGGCAAAGAACTTATAACGTGTAAATTTTTCTTTGTTCCGGGTGAATTCTTCCGTGCCGTAAGCACGAATCATGTCGTACGCGCGCTGGTAGGCGTTGCGTGCTACCCGCGGGTTGGAATCGACGATATCCAGGTATTCCCAGAATGTGCCCGACCAGGAAAGTTGTCTGTAAGCCTCTTGATCTATTCCACTCTCGAGAAGAGAGAGCAGCCGATTATTTGAAGTTGTTGCAGCTTCCATTGTTTTCTCCTTCGAATTAACACCATTCCATTAATCAGGCGATCAATGGGAGTTCGTAAGTAATGACTGAAAAAGAACAATCAGGGAACTTTGTGGGCCGATATTGCGGCCGCTGCGATGGTGTTTGTCCAGGTGAAAATCAGGCGCAGGAAGCAATTATTGGAAAGAGCAGCAGTATGTTCGGCTAGGATGATACAAGGCAGTGCACCGGCGCTTTCCGATTGAGAAGCAGCCCGCGCAAGTATGGTGCCTGGTAACCGCTGACTATGGTTGGGAATGCCGCTTAGCGTGAAATTCGCCGTCTGGTGTGGAAGAACAGACTAAGTGTTCTGCTTAAGTTTGGCGAATTGGTGGGGAATGGCACCCGGGGAAATAAAGCCTTGTATTTCAAAGAACTGCAGGTACCAAAAGCGTTGGAAGGAGCATCAAATTCACACTCAAGTTGAACACTATAATTCTATGTACGTTAGGTACCGGATCAATGCCGGGACGGGAATAATATTGTCAGAGCTGACCCCGGAGAAACCACAGAGCGTACAGTTTTTGAATGGTCTGATTCAGCGTCCGTCCAGTTTCGGTTGTCATCGCCTCATTAAACGTATATGCCGAAAGGACTATTCAAAATCCTTCAAGAGTTCGCCTTGCTGACGCTGTTTATGTTCTTTGTGTGCGCTCTTAAGAATCACGTTTAGAGGGATCTCTGGAAACGGAAATTGTTCACGTAAACGACGCTCTACATACCGCAGGTAATTTGCATCAAACAGATGCGGGCGGTTGACAAACATGATGAATGTGGGCGGATGAACAGACACTTGGGTGGAGTAATAGATACGCCCCTGTTTGCCACCTTTGTGAGGGGGCGAACGTTGAATGGTTATGGCCTCGATGGCACGGTTGAGCTCACCGGTGCCTACACGCACTCCAGCCTGTTCGTAAAGCTCGAACGCCAGGCGAATGGTCTGTATCAGATTCAGCCGGGTCTGCGCGGAAATAAAACTCATAGGAGCGTAATCAAATCCCTTCAGTGTCTTTTTAATATATTCGGAAAACTTTCGGACACTTACTCCGGATTCGTTCAAATCCCATTTATTGATCGTGACAATGCAAGGGGTCTTGGTGTCAACGATCTCCTCTGCCAGTTGTCTGTCGAGCCGAGAGATCTCCTCGGTGCAGTCGAACATCAGCAGCACCACGTCTGCACGCCGGATAGATCTTCGTGCTCGTTCGAAACTGAAGAACTCGATGGAGTCGGCCATCTTGCCTTTCTTTCGGATTCCAGCGGTATCGATAGCGGTAATTCTCTTGCCGTCGATCTCAATCCTCACATCAATCGCGTCTCTGGTGGTGCCGGCAATCTCGCTGACGATGACGCGGTCTTCTCTGGCGAGAGCGTTTACGAGCGATGACTTGCCGACGTTTCGTTTGCCGACGATAGCCAGCTTTATTTCCGGCTCTTCCACGTCTGCATCCGGCGTCTCCGGCAGAAGTTTCCAGACGGCGTCGAGGACCTCGTAGCGTCCATCTCTCTGGCGAGCAGAACTAAAAACGGGCTCACCCAAACCGAGGCGGAAGATATCCCCCACCTTCATTTCATCTGACCTGGAATCACATTTGTTTGCCACCAGCACTATCGGCAGTTGGAGTTGCCTCAGACGCTGCGCTACCAGTTCGTCGAGCGGAGTGATTCCGACCTTGATGTCAACGACGAACATCAGCACATCAGCCTGCTCCAGCGCGATACGGATTTGTGCCTCGACTTCATCGCTGAGTCCCATGGAATCTTCGATCCCAATGCCGCCGGTATCCAGTATCTGGAAGGTCTTTCCTTCATATGAAAAGATTGAGCCGATGCGATCTCGCGTGACACCAGCCGTCGGCTCTTCGATGGCAATGCGCTGCCGGATGAGCATATTGAACAGCGTTGATTTGCCAACGTTGGGGCGGCCAACGATGGCGACGGTAGGGAGATTCATGGTCTGATCTGTAAGTGGAATGGAGGGCGTGGATACTGTCTTATATTCTCCAATGCGCCAGCGGTTGGTGAGGAAGATGAAAAGCCAATTTCAAAAGCTAGCGGACAAGCTGATTCGGGAAGCTCAGGAGCGCGGCGAGTTCGATGGCCTTGAGCTCGCGGGCAAGCCGCTTCCGCCGGAGAGACTCAATCCTTTTCAGGATCCTCTCGAGCAGCGGATTTATCGGTCACTGAAGGATTCTGGTTTTACTCATCCTGTCCTCGAAGTTCGGAAGAGCGTGATAAAGCAACTAAAGGAATTCGGAGATGCAAGAAACCGGCTCATTGCCAGGACTATATCCCAATATCGCGATGACCCCGATGCCGAAGCGACTGGCGCTCGCGACGAAATCCATGACCTGCTGATTGAAGCAAATAAATCAATCCAATCCTTCAACGTCCAGACGCCGACTCAACTCCACTTCAAGGTTTTCGATGTGGATCGAGAATTGGCCGAGTTCACACGGGAATGCAAACGGGAGGCGGAGGAATGAAAGTGCTACCTCCACTTCGCGGTTCTTACCACATTTTCGCCGGCCTCTTTTTCTGTCATGCCGCCTAGCCTTGCTTTAACCAGGTGTTTGCGGCCTTCTGGATTGCGTGTGTAGATGAGCTCGCTGTCGCCAACGTTGCGGCGCCAGAGTGACAGGAGATGTTCCGCGTTTTCTTTTTTCTGGCCCAACAGTTTCGGGATGGCGTTGTAGGCAAGTCCTTTCCACAAGGGTCGCTTCCAGGCGATGAGGTAGCGCGGGTTTTCGACAGGGCTGATGACCTCCTCAAGCGCATCGAGGAACAGGGATTTCTCGAATGCGGTACCGCCACTCAGTGCGCATTGAAGCGTGCCCGGTTCGCTCGAGTTTGTTTTTACCTGCAGCATACTCTTCTTCATTTTGATGAATTCGAGGTCCAGCAGGGACTGCAAAACACTGCGGCCGATCTGGTGCAGAGCCGCGGCATCCGTACCCATGCGTGAGGCCCGCCACAGGGTCGGCACCCAGCGCGGCATTCGAGGAAGGCCATAGCCCATGGCCAACAGGATCAGCGGGTAGCCAATTGGCGTCATACTCGCCACAACGGCCGCACCAGTCAGGGCGGCGGTAAAAGCGGAAATGCCGGCGACGGCCCGACGGGTACGCCGGAGTACGAGGGTGCCGGGCACCCGTTCTGGCGGGGCCTGGACTTCCTCCATCATCACGGTCGCGCTTCCGTTCTCCAGGGCTTCAAACCAGTCCTGGTGAAGCTTGTCTCTCTTGACTGCCCTGTTGATCATCGCCTTGTTCAGGGATGCAAGCTTTTCTTCGGTATAAGGGGGAGCTGCGATAGCAAGCCGTTCGATGCCTGTCTCGATGGATTGATTTCTGAAGGACACGCCGACGAAGCCTTTGAAGCGCCGGGTAAGGGTTCCGATGTCCACGCCTTTCTTGACTTGATTCGGCTGCAGACAGACCAGGTGCCAGATGTTGGCAGCCTTTCTATCGTCCGTCGGATCAGTTCGGATAGCCCGGCCGCGCATCTGATTGGAGAGGACGTACGAGCCGACGTAGGTGGCAAGGACGAGGGTGTTGACTGCCGGGGCGTCCCATCCTTCTCCGAGCAGTGACTTCGTGCCGACGAGCGCGTTGATATACCCGTCCGTGAAAAGCCGGGTGACGAGTTGCACCAGCAGTTGCCGGGATTGGCCTGACGCATCGAGGTGCAGATAGTTGCCATCGTGTTCCAGAGGAGAGAGTCTCAACGACCCGGTATCGATTCCCATTTGCGCCGCGGTGGCCTCAATCTCGGTTCGAATGGATTCTGGGACGACCACAAGAGTGCCACACAGGATGCCGATATTGATGTCCGTAGAGTATTCGCGGCGAAGTCTCTCGAAGATTGGCACGACGCCTATCTTGGTCAGTTGTTTTTCATCTTCTCCGAATTTGGGCATCTCGGCCTTTCGTATGAAATCGGCCAGGACAACGAGACGGAGCCGGGAGCCCATGGATTCGTGTTCCAGCCGGACGATCTCGATGATGCTGTCCAGCTTGCCCAGGCTCGAGGGAAGAGTCTTCGCGACCTTCTCTGGTGAAAGAAGCCGGACCCTCTTCCTTTCGATGGCGCCCATCCGAGACAGCCGCCGCTGGAATTCCACCAGTTTGTCCTCAATCTTTTCGAAGCTCTCGCGGTCGCTGAACAGCACGCCGGTAAAGAGTATTTCGAGCCATTCGAGACTGAGGTCCGGGATCTTCTCCTCCTGAACACCCAGGACTTCGAGTGCCGCCTTTTGAAATTCCCAATCGAGATGATTCAGAAAAACCATCATGCTGGAAAAGTATGAAGGGGCATCCAGGATGTTCTGAATGTGGTCCTCCGGAAACTGCATCCAGGGGTGTTCGCTCAACGCGTCCGGAAGGTCGGGCTCGATGGTGGTGATGTCTTCAAAGAAAGATTCTGCTTCCCCGCGGAATTCGCGCATGGGTTCGAATTCAGCTTCGGTTGGGTGAGAGAAGAAAACATAGTCCTGGTGAGGGCAGAGATTTTTTTCCACGATGAGCTCGGGCACTGTGATTTCCGTGTCTACCGGTCCGCAGAATTCCTTGTACCGTTGCCATTCGTTGTAGGAGACGTCGTACGGTGGCGTCGCAGTGAGTGCGACCACGACTGCGTTGTCGAGCTTTTCCTTGACCGCGGTCAGGGTCTTCCACCATTCGTTCTTCAGGTGGTGCGCTTCATCAACAACAACGGTTTGAACATTCTGCTCTCTGAGGGCCTTGCAGACGTCTACTTGTCTGGAAGGAGACCCTTTTGATTTCGACTTCTTCTGCTGGGCGGTCGACTCCCGATAATCTTCGTCTTCCTCTTCATCAAGGCCGCCGCGGAGTGTCGATGCCACGGCCTCTTGATCCAGCAGATTGGAGTAAGCCGTATGCAGGCCCTGGTAGGTTGCCGCGGTCAGGAATCCGGGGTTGCGAATGTCAGTGGAGATCCAGTCCGGGCGTTCGCCGTCCTCGACGTAGAGCTCCACGAAACGCTCCACCCACTGATTGCGAATGGTGATGGTAGGCGCGAGGACCAGGGCTGGTTGATTAAGCCGGCAGACGACTGCCAGGCCGAGCACTGTCTTACCCGAGCCCGGCGGCGCGACCACGTGGAGCTTGTCATCCTCCAGGTGTTTCTCGAGCTCATCGAGCACACGTTGCTGGTAATGCCGCCACTGGTACTTGAATCGGATGCCGTCGGGAAAGGAGTCCATGCTTAAAAGGGCACGTCGTCATCTGTCCATTTGTTTCCTTCATCGTCCCAGTGATCTTCGTCCCACTCTTCATCGGGATAGTTAGCGTCGAACTCCTCCGCATCGGCGAGCATGGCGAAGAGAGAGTCCTCAATCAATTCCAGGGCGTCGAGCTGCTCTTCATCGTCTGCAGCCATTCGCGCCACATCCCGGGGAATGTGGCTGTGATGAATGAGGCTCTTGACAAAGACGAACTGGACCATCGGGTTGGCCAGGCCGGGCATACTGTTGAACGACGTCATGGCTGTCTTGGCCAAATTCTTTTCTTCATCATCGGCCGTCTGCGCGTATTCGTAGAGGGCGTTGTAGAGCTCGTTCGGGAGTTCCTCTGTCACGGCCTGCCGGTAGTGCTCGAACAGGATGTCACCGAGCTCGACGCGCTCGTCTTCGAGAGATTCATCGAGGAGGATGTCCGCAGCGTTGAGATCCTTCCTTGGGCGAATTTCTGTAATCAGCCACTGCTCCCATTCCTCCAGGCATGGGATGACTTCGTCCTCGGACAGCCAGAACTTCTTAAATTGGGGTTCGTTCAGAATATCGGAGGCGGCAATCAAGTCGTGCAGCATGTCGGAGCCGAGCAAGCCGTCGATCATTGCCTCGAAAAACTCATCGAAATTGTCGAGCTTGAACTGCCCGGTATCGGGATCGTAAAACTGTTCCATCGCCTCAATCATCGATTCCAGAAACTCATCATCGATGCCCTGAACGCGGAGCTCCTGGACCACGCGCATGTAGTGCTTCTTTGCCTCCTCGCTCCAGTGATCGGGCAGTTGCAGTTCTTCAGATTCGTCTGCCATCAGATCATCTTCTTTCTGCGCTGAACATAGTCATCCAGGACCAATCTTCCGAGCTCATCTGCGCTCGGGTAAAAGGCCCTGCCCTTGTTCAGCCGGGTCATCTGGTCCACAAAATTTTTCAGTCCGAAATAATACCAGTCATCGATCAGCATGAAGGTATTGATGATAATGCCCGCCGCGGTACACGCCTTTACCTCTTTGAGGGTCTGCTGGGCCGTGCGATCGGATGGGGGGTATATCAGGTTAAGAACGTTGTTTTCCCAATGTGCCGTCGGTTCGCCATCCGAAATCATGATGATCTGCTTATTTACCGCCGAATCTTTGCTGAGAAGACGCCTGGCGATGCTCAGCCCGGCCTGGATGTTGGTGAAATGCAGAGGCAGTCGGTTTTTGTATTCGCAAAAATCTTCCCGCTTGATGCGGAGATAAACCTGCGGGTCAAAGATACTCACGGGCTTGGGCATCAGGTAGGGAAGCTGCGTGAGCCTGAGCTGCTCTGCCGCGGAATAGAAGACGACGAAGTAGAGCCGGTCCTGCGGAAAGTAGCTCTGAATCAGGCTCTGCAGGGCCAGGGCGACCTTCTTGCACATCAGGTATTTTCCAAAGCGACCCATCGATCCGCTCAGGTCAATCATCAAAACAGAGGAACAGGATGCCTGCGCTTCGGCCTCGAATATCTGAAAGTCCTCTTCCTCAATATCAATGGGCAGTTTCGGGCCCCCACGTTTGAGCGCGCTCTGCAGTGTGCCGAACATGTCGATATTGGAAAGCGGATCACCGAATTCGTACGGCCGCGTCTCGTCGGTTCGTTCGTGGCTGCGCCCCTTCTCCTCGACTTGGTGTGAACCTTTGTTCTCGGACTTCAGCTTGTTGAATATCTCCAGCAGTGCACGCTCCTCCATCCTCTTGAGGCCCTTGCTGGAGATGACGGTCTTGCCTTGGGACTCGCTTAGAAATCCCTCGTCCTCGAGCTCGGACAGATCGATGTCGTAGTTCTCAAGGATGTCTTCAATATCCATGCCGGAGGACATGATGAAGTCCGCGAGCATATCGAATAACTCATTGCTCTTGTGGAGCTCGAATTCTTGCGTACCGTCCCATTCTGTGTAACGCCATTTCATAATTCGTAAACGGCTTTCCCGTGCATGACGTTCTTGTTGAGGCGTTTGTTAACGTGTAGACCTTCCAGAACAAACTCGACTGCCGAGGCGAGATGCTGCGGGCTCTTTGTCAGGCTCAGGTTGGACATCATCTCCTGCACTATCACGTCGAGATAGCGCTCTTTCTCGCAGAGGTACACGTAATCTCTGGCCTGCATTTCGTCGGAGACCTCGATGCCGATAGCGGCGATAACTTCGATTTCCGTCTCGAAGCGAGTGATATCAAGATACTGATTGAAGACCTCTTTCACTGCCCTGGCCATGATGATTCTAAGGACCTCATCTTCGGCCGCGCCTTCGACGTTAACCTCAAGCTCTATCTTTCCTCGCGAAGATGCAACCACGTGCCTCAGATCGCTGATACGTGCCACCGCGTGATCTTCGCCCAGCAAAAGGGCCCGGCGTTCCACGCTGCTCAAGAGGTTTTCCATGTTCGAGATCGACATCCGGACACTGACACCGGATGCCTGGTTTACATCGTCGCTGGTGCGGCCCTGGCGCGCGATCTCTTCGACAATCTCTTTCAGATAGAAAGGAATTTCGATGGTCGGGCCGGTCTGTCTCTCGAGCCAGGAGTTCTCTTCGACGATGCGGATGCCTTCGTCACGATCCCGGGGGTAATGGGTCAGGACGACCGAGCCGATGCGATCCTTGAGTGGGGTGACGATGCGGCCCCGATTGGTGTAATCCTCGGGATTGGCGGAGAAGACCATGAGGACATCCAAAGGCATGCGGATGTTGTAGCCGCGGATCTGAATATCACGCTCTTCCAGAATATTGAAGAGGCCGACCTGAATTTTGGGCGATAGGTCAGGAAGCTCATTAATGGCAAAGATGCCCCGATTGCAGCGAGGGATGAGGCCGAAGTGCATCGTTGATTCGTCCGCAAGATGACGACCCTCGGCGACTTTGATCAGGTCTGTCTCTCCAATGAGATCCGCGATGGTGACATCCGGTGTTGCGAGCTTCTCACCGTACCTGCGATCACGCGGAATCCATTCGATTGGCGTGTCGTCGCCGTGTTCCGCAACTTGGTCTCGGGCGAATCTGCTGCTGGGCTCGAAAGGATGGTCGTGGATCTCGCTGCCCTTGACAGCCGGCATCTCTTCATCGAGCAATTGAACCAGGTCACGGATCATTCGCGACTTTGCCTGCCCGCGCAGACCGAGGAACAGCAGGTCGTGCCGGGAGAGCAGTGCGTTTTCGATCTGCGGAATGACGGTGTCTTCGTACCCGATGATTCCGGGGAAAAGGTCTTCCTTGTTCTTGAGTCGTACGAGCAGGTTCTTTCGGACTTCGTCTTTTACCGGGAGCGACTTCCAGCCGCTGCTTTTAAGCTCCCCAATCGTTGAGGGTTTGGACATTGCATGCCTCGTGGCGTGTTCGGTTGTTTCAGGGGAGTGAGTATAGCAAAGCTCAGAGAAGAGTGTCCTCAATCCGTTCGATCAGCCTTGATTGATGTGATCCTGCCCCACCGCCCTCTGCCCTGAAACTATCTCTTCATCACCCGATCAAAGATGTCCAGTCCCCTTGCGTCGTCGCCGAGGTAGAGCAGGTAGATGCTGCGGACCTGGGCCGGCGTCAGTTGCGTCCAGCTCTTTCCGGTTACTTTGCCATCAATTTTCAGCATGACGAACGTGGCCGTTGCCGACTGGATGCTGCCGGCGATGCCTGTTGAAGCGGGTAATGCCATCTCTCCCTGCGTTCCGATGGCGACCACCGCGGCCTGATGAAGTTTGCCCAGATCCTTGTAGTCAAGAACCACGTCCAACGCTTCTTCTTTTTCATCACCCGTCAGGGTCAGACGGTGTTCACGCATGACAGTTTCCGCTTTCTTGAACTGATACTTCAAGGCCAGTTGCCGGGCCACGACATCGCCGTTTCGGCCGGACGTCCCCCCGCCACGAGGGTTGACGGTACCGATTGCTCGGCCGGTTAACCTGCCGAGCTCGGCGGCAATCAGTGGCTTGTAGGGAGACCTGTGGTGCTGGCTGGTCAACAAACGTCTCAGCCCTGCGATGGCGGCGCCTCTCTGCTGCTCGGCCAACGCCTTCAGTGACTGCAACTCTTCGAGGGCTTTGCGGTGGTTCAGAAAGTCTTGAAACCTCGGATGTTCTGCAAAGAAAAACTCGACATCATGGAGCGCGCGAGCCAAAGCCCCTTTGTCACTGGGATTTGCCAGAACATCGTTTACGTAATTGTAGAATTCCGTGTCTTTCTCCTCCATGGGAGCGTGAAGTTTCTCCCGTTCTTTTACCGCTCTCTTCAGCCATGGCCGGGCCTCCGGATTGTTTGACTGATAGGCGCCCTGAAACTTGTCCCATGCTTTAAGCGCACCAATCGGGTCTTCCTGGGCTTTTGCTGATTCGGCCTCCGCGTACGAGGAGTAGAAGTCACTGCCCACATCTCCGGCAGCCAGTCGCGCGCCCTCGACGCCAGGATGAAATCCTTTTCCGCCGGTCACCTTGTCGAAAGCAGAGAGCACCTGCATGGCGCGGTAGGGCGCATGCAGAATCGGATCGGGCCCGTTCCAGTTCAGGGGAGTGGCGAGCTGGTCTTCCGGTGGAAAGAATGCGGCATCAAAACCGGGGTGACCGAATACAAGCACGGATACGTATGCGGCCAGCAGCGCGCCGCCGATGTTGCCGAATATGAGGCCCATAAACCGATCAGCGGCACCCACCAGATAGATTTCGTGTTTGAGCCAGAGCTTATGTGCCGCAGCAATTCCACCACACGCGATAGCTGTGAACAACAGTCCATAGACAAAAAGCCGGGCCTGAAACGCGGGCAACTTCGCCGAGGTGGCCGCGATATCTGCCAGGGGCGGCCCCACCACAGCAACCATGAAAAAACCAAAGGCCATCACGACCGCAAACACTGCGGACGCAACTGCCCGGTAGTGCGCACCCGCAAAAGTGCCCACTAGTATGATGAGAACGATTCCTCCGTTGAGAACATTAAGACTGGTAATGGCTCAATCTCCTTTACGTATATTCATAAAACAAGCCGGTCTTACTTGGTCACCAGTGACAGGACCTGTTCCACCGAGGTTAATCCATGCGCTGCCTTGATGAGAGCATCTTCCCGCAGGTAATTAATCCCTGATTTTTTGGCGGCTTCCTGCAACTCTGTGAGTTTCGGCCGGCTTTGGATCAGTGTGCGGATGGTATCGTTGATTATAAGCAGCTCATGCACACCGACGCGGCCTTTGTAGCCCGAGCCGCCACACACTTCACAACCGACCGGTTTGAAGAAGTGGTTGACGTTAATGCCTTTCTTCTGCGCCAGTTGAATGAATTCGGGCTTTGGCGAGTAGGCCTCTTTGCAGTCGGAACAGAGCATCCGAACCAGGCGCTGCGCAAGTACCCCACTGAGCGCGCTGGAGACCATGAACGGCTCGAGCCCAAGATCGAGCAACCTGAAAACAGAGCTCACAGATTCATTTGCGTGCAGCGTGGTGAAAACCAGGTGACCGGTCATGGCGGCCTGCATGGCCACCTGCGCGGTCTCTGAATCGCGGACCTCGCCGACCATCAGCACGTCCGGGTCCTGCCGCAGACAGGATCTCAACACGCTGGCAAAAGTGACGCCGGCCTTGGTATTCACCGCGGTCTGCGTGACGTTGCTGAGCTGATACTCGATAGGGTCTTCTATCGTGATGATGTTCTTTGTGCTTGCATCGATTTCACTGAGTGCGGCATAAAGCGTGGTGGATTTGCCACTTCCAGTAGGCCCGCAGACGATGAGCATTCCGTGCGGCTGGAGGACAACGCTGCGGACGTTCTCGAGCAGTTTTTCGGTGAACCCCAAATCCTCCAGACGTTTGATTCCCGCGGACTTATCCAGAACACGGATGACCATCTTTTCACCAAAATTGCTGGGCGCGGTCGAGACGCGAAAATCCACCGGTTTGGCATTAATCAGTGCCTGGAATGAGCCATCCTGCGGCTTCCTGCGCTCCGAAATATCAAGATCGCTGACCACCTTGAGTGATGCAACCAGCGGGGCGGCCAAATCCATGTGAAACGACATGGCGGTGAACATCTCGCCATCCACTCGAAAACGCACCTGGATTTCCTGGCCCTTCGGCTCGAGGTGAATATCGGTCGCGCCTCTCACGACGGCATTTGCAATGATTTCGTGTGAAGTTGTCACCGCCTCACCAAGGCCCTGCTTCCTCTTCTGGCCATCCGGGTTCAGGAACACCACTGAAACCTCTTCGCCTTTCTTGCCTCCCTTTTCATTGTCCCCAGAGCCGACGGTTACATGTCCGCTGGCTTCGCCGCTCTTGTTGCTCTTTAACAGTACCGGAAGCGCCCCAAGCCCGAACGTAAAAAAATTGATGGTGTTGGCCATCTTGAGCTTCTTGGAATCGCCAGAGTACCGATGCTGGGCAGTTGAAATCAGGGTGAACCAGCCGGAGCACAACGCAAAGGCGATCAGGATGAAAATCACCTGGCGAATGCGAGTGGAGGTAAAACCTTTCGCCTGGGTGGTCACCACCTGGTTGTTACTGCCCTGGGCGGCCCGCTCATCGATTTCATCGAGTGGCACTGTTGGCTCGTCAACTGATCCCGCTGTCGCCTCTTCATCGGGCGATTCTGTGGGCGCATCATCGAGAGATTCCGTCGGTGCATCTTCAGCGGTGGCGGCAGTCAGAAAAAAAACAGCCAGCAGGATGCACATGCCAGCCCACGAAGAAATCTGACCCCAATGTCCATGATTGATTGATTCACTTTTCATGATTGCCTCTCTAATTTCGCCATCTGCACGATAGGGACACACGGAATCCACACTTTGGTTTGGGATTTCTAAGGGACATCCATTCTCCGTGCAAGCGGTGGAAAGCCCGCCGCGCTCGTAGCCACAGGCTGCCTCAGAAGATGAATCCTCTCCCATTGTTCATTAGTGAATGATGCCTCGGCCCTCGTCGAGAACGATTCCCTGCAGGTTCATCTCCAGAAGATCCGGATTAGGCGCTACGCCGACCGCCACGGCCTTATCTATGAAACCCTCTTTCACCAGCCGAACCAGATGGGTCGTGAAATCAATCATGCCCTCCTTCTGTCCGCTTCGGATGGCCTGGGCGATCTTTTCCTGTTCCCCGGTGCGAATGAGCTTCTTGATGATGGGATTTACGATCATCAACTCCAGCGCGGGAACGCGGTCGACATCCTGGCGTATGGAAGGAAGCAGCTTCTGACAGATGATCGAGCGCATGTTGAATTCGAGACCCATGCGGATCTGGTCCTGCCGGTCACCGGGGAACAGATCAAGGATGCGGGAAATCGTCTGCGGCACAGTTGACGCATGCAAAGTGCCAAACACGAGATGGCCGGTCTCCGCGGCAGTCAGCCCGGTTTGTACGGTCACATCATCGCGCATCTCGCCCAGCATGATGACGTCAGGGTCCTGCCGGACCACATGCTTCAACGCTGCCGGGAACGTCTCCACATCCAGCCCGATCTCCCGTTGGTTAATGAAGGCTTTCTTGTCCTCGAACATGTACTCGATTGGATCTTCGATGGTCACAATATGGCACCGTCGATGGCTGTTGATGTAATCGACCATCGCAGCAAGAGTGGTCGACTTTCCGCTGCCGGTGATGCCGGCCACCAGAATGAGGCCATCCTCGAGTTGGGCGAGCTTTCTGAACGTATCGCCGGGCAGGTGCAATTCTTCGAAGGTGGGAACCAGCGTATTCACAAGACGGGCAACAAGGCTGATATCGCCGCGTTGGCGAAACGCGTTGATGCGGACGCGGGCAAGCTTGCCGCTGTTGTTTTCGAAAGCGTGGGCCAAATCCAGGTTGCCGGTCTTGGTCAGATCGTCCCCTTGGTCAGGGCTGAGGATCTCACTGATGAGCTCCCATACCTGCTGTGCGGACAAGGGCGGC
Organism: Planctomycetota bacterium; assembly: GCA_030740295.1. Next base: position 10,204 of record JASLXP010000545.1, on the reverse strand, counting down.
AAATCGAGCTTGCGCAGCGATCCCGCCACCCGAAGCACTGGCGGAGAATTTGATTTCAGATGGAGATCGGACGACTTGTACTTCTCCATCAGTCGGAACAGCTTGTAAATCTCAGGTTCGTTGGCTGGCATGGGAGATCAGGAATCTGGGATCAGGAGGATTCTGGATTCAAGAGGATTCTGGATTCGAGAGGGTTTTAGAATCTGGTTTCAAGATTCAAGGCTCGTGGGCAATTCCTTGGAGTGCGCCGACCTGTCGGCGCTTTCAATTGATGAAATCCGTCGGAGATCCCAGGCATTCGAAAGTGAAAGCGGTGACGAGTCCCCGCACTCCAAAATAATCAGCCGGCGATTCGACGCCGCCTTGAATCCTGAATCTTGAATCCCCTATATCCTGACAGCAATCCCTCTCTGTTCCAGGTGTTGCTTTACCTCACCGATTGAGATCTCACGAAAGTGAAAGATGGACGCGGCCAGTGCAGCGTCCGCCTCGCCGTCTGCGAGGACGTCTGAGATGTGCTCAAGCGAACCGGCGCCGCCCGAGGCGATGATTGGGATCTCCAGTCGGCGTGACATCTCGCGGGTGAGTTCGATGTCGTAACCGGCCTTAGTCCCATCGCAATCCATGCTGGTCAGGAGGATCTCACCAGCGCCTTGTTCCTGCACTTTGTCTCCCCATTCGAGGGCATCGATGCCGGTCGGTTTGCGTCCACCGTGGGTGTAGATCTCCCATTTCTGGTTTCCGTTCTCGCCTACTCTTTTCGCATCGTTGGCGACGACGTTGCACTGCCGTCCAAAGCGCCGCGCGGCTCGTCCGACAAAATCAATGTCGTACACCGCAGCAGTGTTGATGGAGACCTTGTCCGCGCCGGCCTTGAGGAGCTCTCGGATGTCATCGTTGTTTCGTAATCCGCCACCCACGGTGAGCGGCATGAAGACCTGCTCCGCCGTCCGGCTGACGACATCCAGAATGATGTTTCGCTCCTCGTGTGAAGCGGTGATGTCGAGGAAGGTCAGTTCGTCAGCGCCTTCGTCGCAATAGATTTTGGCCACTTCAACGGGATCGCCCGCATCGCGCAGATTGACGAAATTCGTTCCTTTGACCACGCGCCCGTCTTTGACATCCAGACAGGGAATGATTCTCTTCGCTAACATCTAGGCTCCGTTCGTTCAGTTGATTTCTGTTGCGCCTGTTGACATTCTGCGCCGAGATTCTATGACGCGTTCGCGGGCACGCTATTGCTACCTACATTGTCTCGGAGGCCATCATGTCCCTTACTGCCGAACCCATTCTCGATATCCGTGCCACACTCGGTGAAGGCGCCCTCTGGAGCGTGAATGCCCAGGTCTTGTACTGGGTCGACATCATGGAGAAACGAGTCCACATCTACGATCCTCAGACCGGCGATAATGCAACGCTCGATGCCGGACAAGATGTCGGCACGGTTGTCGAACGAGCATCCGGCGGGCTCATGATCGCGATCCGTGACGGCTTCGCGAGCCTCTGCATTGAAACCGGCGAAGTGAAAATGCTGCGCGAAGAAATCGTGGAAGGCGTCCGAATGAATGACGGCAAATGCGATCCGGCCGGACGTTTCTGGGCAGGCTCGATGGCCTACACCGGCGACAAGGGCGCAGGAAAACTCTACAGGCTCGACCCCGATCTCTCCCTCCACACCGTGCTGGATTCCGTAACTATTTCGAACGGCCTGGTCTGGACTTCGAACAACTCCACTTTCTACTACATTGACACGCCCACCGGTCGCGTGGATGCCTACGATTACGATCACGGAGCCGGCAACATCTCGAATTGCCGCACAGCCGTCGAGATTCCGGATGGCCAGGGCGGCCCGGACGGCATGACCATCGATTCTGAAGACATGGTCTGGGTCGCCCACTGGGGCGGAGGCTGCGTCACCCGCTGGAATCCCCAAACGGGCGAACTGCTCGAAACGGTAGAAGTGCCAGGCGCCAGGCAGATAACCTCCTGCGCATTGGGCGGTGCGAATCTGGATGATCTCTACATCACCAGTGCCAGCATCGGCCTCGACGATGAAGGCCTGGCGGAGCAGCCGAATGCAGGAAAACTGTTTCGGGTGAAAGTGAAAGCCAAGGGAGTCCCAGCTCGTGGATTTGCCGGGTAAAACGCAGTGGTTGCTGCTAAGGCCGATTCGCGGCCGATATCGAACCGGCAGCCGCCCAATTCCAGAGTCTTGCAGAGACCTCCGGTGGAAGAACCGCGCTCAATGACGGTGATCTCGAATCCGTGCGTCTGGGCTTCGTATGCTGCCATCAGGCCGCTGGGCCCGGCACCGATGATGAGCAGATTCCCTGGCGTGGCCATGATTCACTTGAGCTTCGGATACCGCCGTTCGACGCCCTTCGATCCGCTGATCGTTTCTTCAACCACGGCAAGGATGATCTCCACCTCCGCCATCCTCCCCTTGCCGGTGTAGCCGCAGGCAAGATAGCCTTCTTCAGGCTCGATCTGAATGAAACCGGCATCTTCGAGGTTCCTGATATTCCGCTGCACCAGTGGGTTCTGATACATCCGGACATTCATCGCCGGCGCGAAAATGATCGGCATGTCATAAGCCGCCAGCGCGGTGGTTGACAAAATTTCGTCGCCGATGCCAGCAGAGAGTTTTCCAATCACATTGGCCGTGGCCGGCGCGATCAGCATCAGATCCGCGCGGTCCACCAGATCGATGTGATATGGCTTGTCGCTTCCGCCTTCAGGGAACAGATCGGTAAGAACCGGATTCATGGAAAGCGAATGAAAAGTCATCGGTCCGACAAGTTCTTTGGCAGACCTGGTCATAACCACATGAACATCCGCCCCCGCCTGCTTCAGCTTGGAGACAAGGTCTGCAGCCTTATACGCCGCAATACTGCCGCTTACCCCGACGATGATGGAGACGTCTTTGAAGGTGTCGGTTGAATCGTTGCTCATGACTTGAGGATAACTTCTATCTGCGACACCGCCTTCTCCAACTGTTCGTTCACCACGCGATGATCGAATTCGTCCTGTCGAGAAATCTCCGCCTTCGCCCGTTTCAGGCGGCCCTTGATGACTGCTTCGTCGTCGGTCCTTCTGCCACGCAGCCTTGCCTCCAGCACTTCAAAGCTCGGAGGCAGGATAAAAATCGAAATGGCCTCGGGATACTCGGCCTTTATCTGTTCCGCACCCTGGACATCGATATCCAGTATGCACACCGTGCCATCCGAAAGGGCCTCGTCCAGGGGCCGTCTCATCGTGCCGTAATAATTGCCGTGCACATGGGCATATTCTGCAAAGCCGTTTTTACCAATGAGTGTTTCGAACTCTTCGGTCCCCAGAAAACTGTAATCCACTCCGTCACGCTCGCCTTCCCTCGGGGGACGGGTCGTGCACGACACCGATAATTTGCGGCCCGATTTCTTGAGCAACTCGTGAACGATGGAACTCTTGCCCACCCCGGATGGTCCCGCGACGATCAAGAGTTTACCTGCACTTCCCTTTTCAGAATCTTTGCTCACTTCATCATCACTGGAGGCCGAAGGAAGGTTCAATACTCCTCATGAGCTAAATCTTCTACCGCATTGACTAAATCTTCAATCGCGTGACTCCAACGCATGGCGGTCTTTCTGATTTCCCTTGATGACTGCAAGCGTCAAGCGTTAAGATGTCTCTGATGTTCGATACGTTGGAAATGTCTGTCTGAAAAACGGAGGTGCAAAATGGAATCTGAGCCCCGATACGGTTTTATCGATAGGGAAGGTAATCTGATCATCGAACCGCAGTTCGTCGAAGTCGGTTATTTTTCCGAAGGGCTGGCATCCATGAGGGACGGGGATCTCGTGGGCTTTATCAATCAGGATGGCGAGGTAGTGATCGAGCCTCAGTTCGCCAACGCGTCCGACTTCAAGGAAGGGCTGGCCTGCGCACTCATCGAAGACGCTATTGGCTACATCGACCAGGAAGGCAAGGTCGTCATTGAGCCGCAATTTGAGGAGGCGGAGGATTTCTCAGAAGGCATGGCCGTGGTCGGCAAGGATGAACAGTACGGTTATATCGACACTGGCGGCGAAATCATCATTCCATACCAATACAATGACTCAGAGGATTTCAGCGATGGGCTCGCAGCAGTCGAAGTGGATGCACGTTTCGGGTACGTGGATAAGAGCGGCGAGTTGGTCATTGCCGCCAGATTCGCCCTTGCTGAACAATTCTCAGACGGTGTGGCCCCCGCGACGATTGATGAATGCTGGGGGTGGATCGATAAGACCGGAGACTTTGTCATCGATGCCGAATACGATGGCGTCGGTCGATTTGTTGAGGGGATCGCGCCGGTTCAAAAAGAAGGCAGGTGGGGCTTCATCGATCGTGAAGGCAATTCTTCAATTGACCCGAAATTCAATGAGGCCGGTGAATTCTCAGACGGCCTGGCCATCGTCGACGTGGACGGCAAATGGGGCTTCATCAATCCGGACGGCACATTCGCAGTCGATCCTCAATTCGACGTAGCAACAGATTTCTTCGAGGGCCTCGCCCGCGTCGAGGTAGAAAACACCTGGGGCTTCATCGACAAGACAGGCAAGATCGTGATCGAGCCGCGTTTTGCTGACGCGGGTGATTTCAGCCAGGGAAGGGCGTTTGTGGCTCTATGAGTGGTTGTGAGCAGAAGTGATGGAACGATTAATAGCCCTGAGCCAGGCAACCTTTTGTTCGCAGCATTGCACCATCACTCCATCCCCACAGTCGCCACCTACTTCGCGAAGCAGTAAAGCGTCTCCTGCCTGCTGCCATTCGCTCGACTGACAGCTCTCACGAACACCTGATTCCCGCAGAAAGCCGGGGTCGCCATTGCTTCATCGCCAAGCTGAAATTTCGTGACAAGTTCAAACTTCTGCGGACCGGGCCGAAACACGAAAGTAGTGCCGCGCTCATTCGAAACATAAATGTTGCCGCCAGTCAGAGTCGGCGATGAGCTCACCTTGCCTCCGAGGCGGCCCTTCCATTTTTCAGTGCCCGTTTTCGCGTCCCAGCAGAAGGCGATGCCCCGATCTGTGACCGTGTACAGATGGCCATTGTGAACGAGCATGGATTGCTCGTATGCCTTCTGAGTGTTTTGCCATACCACCTTGCCCGATCCGTCAGCCTTGATACCCACGGTCGCCCTCTGCGGATAGCCGCCACTGGCGAAGACCATGTCGTCCGACCAGACCATGGTGCCGCAGGTGGCGTTGGCGACCCCGCGCATCGACCAGAGCTGCTTCCCCGTATTCGGATCATAGCTGATGACCTGATAGCAGCCGCTCAGCAGCAATTGATCTTTTCCTGCAACACGTCCCACGATGGGCGAGGAATAACTGACCGTTCCCGGCCGGGCCGTCTGCCACACCTGCTTGCCGGTTTTCTGGTCCAGCGCTGCCAGGTAGCCATTGTTTTCATAATCAGAAACGACGATGACCGTCGACTTGTAGAGCACGGGAGAAGGTGCATATCCAAACTGGTACTGCTTCGGCTGAAACGGCCCGGCAACTTCCTGCCATGCCTTTTCACCATCGAGGGTCAATGCCGTGACCTGGACGTTGCCGTGGTTGTTGAAAACAGCAAACACATGCGTGCCATTCGATGCCACTGTCGGTGTAGCATGCGTGTTTTTGGTGTGAATCCTCGGGTTGAATCCGCCCTTGTTGACGTCGGTCTTCCACAACTGCTTGCCAGTCTTTCGATCGTAACAGACAACCGATTGCACCTGCAGCTTTTCATCCGCTGTTGAGAGAATGACACGTTGGCCCACCACGATCGGCGACGAACTACCGCGTCCCGGCACGTGTGTTTTCCACACAGCAGCGGAGGGATTCCACGTGGTTGGCAGCGATTGGCCGGACGCTGCGACGCCGTTCGAGTGCGGGCCGCGCCACCAGGGCCAGTCTTTTGTCTGGGCCGTTACAGATTGAAGGAGGAAAACGAGAAAAACGGGAATGCAGTTGTTCGTAATGGTTCTTCGATTCATCTTTTCGTTATCGAGGCGAAAGCCAAAATCTCTTTCATTGCGAAAGGAACGTTTAGTTGTGTGTGTTTTTTCCGGGCATCTAAAGTAGCGGACCGAGGACAGCGCATGCAACTGTTTCCGTCACCGTCAATGCTCTTCATCATCATCGTGTTTCGCCAGGAGCGGGACGAGGCACAGGCCGGTAACCAATCCGATCATCAGGATCATCCAGAATGCCCACGAGCCCGAATCTTCCAGTCCGTGCGTCAGGTTCATACCCAGAACGCTCGCCAGCGCAGTGATAGGAAGGAACAACGCGGCCAGCAGATTCAGCCGATGACTTGCTGACGCCTGCAACCGGGCGATGCGAGCCTGGGCATCGGCCTTCCTGGCCGTATCGTAATCGAGCCCTACTTTGCTGTCCGCCTCCACCAGCTCACAAGCCCGTGCGATTTCATACGCCTCATCCCTCAATGAAATCAGTTCTTTTAGGTCGGGAAGACCTTCACGAGCGGCCTGTAAAGCGACCTGCATATTCTTGGCTGCCCGGTGAAGGGGAATAGCAAGTTTCAGAATCTCGAAGTAATCGAGCGCGGACTCCGCGCCTTCATACTTCTGTTCGAGCACTTCGGCCGCGTCATCGTAATCACCCATGTGTTTCTTGAGTACCGGAAGACCGCCCTTACCTTCACTCGCGCGCCATTCACCTTCCGGATTGCGCCAGAAGAGAACGCCAGTTCTTTCGGCATCGTCCGCACCTGGTATCTTATGAAGGATCAGCAGAAGATGACCCTCCGCAATCATGGCTCGTTGGCGTCCGGGTTTTACACCGAGACGGTCCTGGATTTCCTGCGGCAGGGTCCAGTTGCCTGGTAGTTTCATTGGGTCTCTCCTGAGAGTGAAAGTTTGCACATCAGATGCACGCCCACAGCAGGATGGTCATCGCGGGCGCAATGCACAGAAGAATTCTCTTCTTTCTGTTTTCCGTCTTGTGAAAGTAAACATCAAACAGAAACTGCGGCGCAACTGAATGAACTCCGATGCCAAGCAGCAGAATCAGAAAAGAAAACAAGTTGAGAATGTGTGAGTCTGCCCGCCCTGCCGGGGTACTCGAAAGCCACCCCATAAACAAGACAGCCGCGAAAGGAATCAAGGATGCGATAAAACCCAACAGCTTGAACATTTGATCGATCTGCATAGGTGCCGCCAGCTTGTAGTCTCCTATTTTCCGTTACGAGACTTTGCTCCCGGCCACGGCTCTGGTTTCTCATCCGGCAGCACAACATCAGAAGTCTTCTGATCGTAAATCTTGAAACCGAATCTCTGATAAAACGCGAGCGCGCTGGGATGATCCTCGGTACAGGTGTTCAAGCGCACTCGGCGCCCAGCAATTTGCCACGCGCGTTCGATGGCGCCGGACAACAACAGACCACCGATGCCCAGGCCAATGAACTGGGGCAGCAGGCCAAAGTAAACGATCTTGGCTTGGCCTTCGTCCATCGGTTCCAATTCAAAATATCCTGCGGGCGTACCCGACATGGTCGCCACCCAGGTTTCGTACCCGTCCCGGCCAAGACACTGCTGCCAACGCTCATACGTCCAGGGAAGCCGGTCCACCCAGTTCCACTCGCCACCGACCGCGGTATACAGGAATCGATTGAGTTCCGGACAGGGAATCTTAGCCTGAGCCAGACTGAACTCCGGCACCTCCTTGCAGGACGCCTGGAATTCCGATGGGTGGTTCATCTCAAGGTAGGAGACGGTAACTTGCTTTTTCATGGCGGCGCGGGCTTCAGGTCATCGTTGGGAATCTGTACGTGATAAAGGTCCAGGAAAAATATCCGTATGCAACCAAGGCGGGCCCAAACCAATCGCGCGGTAGTCTTCGGATAGCAGTGTGCTGTGCCATTCTCCTGGCTGGATATCTGGAGCAATCGGCTGCCGAAACGCAGCAGTTCCGAATCAAAATTGAAGGGGTAAAGGAAAAATCGCTACGAAAGAAGATCGACCTTGTAGTGGACGAGATCAGAGAAGACTCTGAGCGTTTCCAGGCGAGGGCCATCCGAAGATTTGCCGAACGGAATCTGACACGAGTCAAAGCGCTACTCAGAGCGGAAGGTTTCATCGCTGGCAATGTTCAGCTCTTGACGGGCAAGGCGGATGATCTCGTCCTGCGTATCGAAACCGGCCCCATGTTCCATTTCCGCAAAGTAAAGCTTACCTACGCGGACGAAGAACCCATTCTTGAAACTCCTATTCTCCTTGAGGAATTGAAAGCAGATTCTCCTGCTGAATCGGCCGCGGTCCTTCGCGGTGAAACCAGAATTCTGATGGCCCTCCAGCAGGCCGGCTACCCAGGTCCTGAGATCACAAAGACACACGTCGTCGCGGATCACGCAACTAAGACTGTGGATGTTGAATACGTCATCCGTACCGGGCCCGCCGCACTTTTCGGCAAGGTTGAAATTACAGGTCTGCTCGCTCTGCATCCGCATGTCATCCACAAGAAAATTCCATGGTATGAGGGGCAGCGGTTCGATATCAGGCACTTTGAAACACTGCGCCGCGAACTCCTTTCGACCTCGCTGTTTTCCATGGTTGGCATTCTTCCAGCGCCCGAAGTCGATGCAGAAGGTAAGCTGCCAATTCGGATAAAAGTGAACGAGCGAAAGCATCGGACCGTCCGCATAGGGGCGAGCTACAAGACCGATGAAAAGCTTGGAGGAAAGATCTCGTGGGAGAACAGAAATCTGCGAGGTTTCGGCGAGCAGTTACGAATCTCTGCGCACGCATCGGGATTCGGTGAAGGAACCAGCGCCAAGTATCGCTTCCCTGGTTTTATCCGCGATAGCCAGGCACTTCTGCTGGGACTCAATGTGGCTCGAGACAAACCAGATGCCTTCGAGAGCAAGAATCTCTCGGTCTCGGCGGCTGTCGAGCGAAAACTGCGGGGAGGAGTGACCCTCGTTCCTGGCATTGCCTATCGAGCTGAAGAAGTTGAACAGCTCAGCCAGACAGACAGCTTCGGACTGCTTATGTTTCCGGTACGACTTTACTGGAATAAGAGCGATGACATCCTCGATCCAAGCGCCGGGTTTCAACTGGATTTATCACTCACTCCTTTCTACGACACCTTCAGCAATTCGCTTGCATTCCTTAAAACTCAGGCAGGGATGCGTCACTACCTGCCCGTGAGTGAAGATGGGAACCACGTGCTCGCCTCTCGATTTCGCATTGGCATTCTGCAGGGCGCATCCAGAAACGCCGTGCCCGCGGACGAACGCTACTATGCAGGAGGAGGCGGCTCAGTCCGCGGTTACGAATTCCAGTCTCTCAGCCCATCCGAGAACAGCGTTCTGGTGGGCGGACGCTCAGTGTTGGAAACCGCGGTCGAGTGGCGGGCGAAATTCTCGAAGCAGCTCGGATTTGTCGTTTTTGTGGATGCCGGCTCCGCATTCGAATCTGAGATTCCGGATATCAGTGAAGATTTTCGATTCGGTGCCGGTGCAGGCTTGCGTTACTTTACGGGCATAGGGCCCTTACGTCTGGATTTCGGCTTTCCTGTAAACCGACGGACAAGTGATGACGCGTTTCAGGTCTACGTGAGTCCAGGGCAGTCCTTTTGATGTAGTGCGCAGAGAGACCTCCAGAATGTCTGATGACTCACAGCAGAATTCGAAAAGCGGTGCGGCCCACAGCCCCTCGATAAAGCGCAAGCTCCGCAAAACCATTCTTTTCATGGCAATCGGCGGCACGCTGCTTCTCGGCCTGATATTCGGCTTCCTGCAGTCTGGATTTGGGAAGAATCTTCTAGCAGGTTTCATCAACAGTCATCTGAAACCATCGGGTCTGCAAATATCTGGAATCCAAGGCTTTCTCCCTTTCGAATTCCGCCTGGCAGGATTGCAGTGCTCTGATTCGGAAGGCACATGGCTGGAGGCAGAAAACCTGGAAGTACATTGCACATGGTTCTCCCGCGAACTGGATCTGGACATCAAAAGATTCACCTGCTCGAAAGTCACGATTCTGCGAATGCCGGAAAATACCGATGGTTCGAAGGAGACGAAGCCTCTATGGCCTCTGCCGCTCCAGGACTACGCGCTTCGAGCCCGATCCATCCAAATCCAGGAAATACATGTCAGTCCGGACATTGTGGACAGCCTTGGCATTGAAGAACTAGACCCCGAAGGCGATGGAACGGTCTTGAGTGTCGATGGCAGAATG
>JASLXP010000544.1 GCA_030740295.1 Planctomycetota bacterium | reverse complement strand
CTGCAGGGACCAGATCTGATCGTCCGAATAATTCAACCAGAGCTTGCCTGGAAGCCTCTTGCTGTCCTTCGCCGCTTTCTTCTGAGCTTTTGTAGTGATCGTCTGCGCCTCTTTCAGTTCCGGTAACATTTCGCCGAGAGGCCAGCGCCGCGGGAGCTGCGTCTTTTTCAGTTTGCGGAACTTACACAAGTCCTCGAACGACCAGATTTCGATGGTGACTTTGATGTCACCCTCCGGATGTCGGAACAGAATGTCCGCAGACTTCGCAGGCTTAGTGCTGCGGAAGTAATACTTGCGCAGCGTCTTTCTGGTCGGCAGCCTTGACCGATCGAACATCTCGACCGAATCGGGCAATGTCACTTTTATCTCTGGTGTTTTTGCAGGCATCTTGAGAGCCACCATGAACATCCGGTCAACACCAACGATGTCCGGTTTGTAAGCAACCATGCTTTCTCCAAATGATAGTGACGAGCTAACCGTGCTCAGAAGCAGCAGAAATATGAAATTCATTGTTCTGAACGCCAAACAGTCGTAGACTCAAAGGACCATACAGAGGATGCGGCCGACGCCCCTGATTACTTCTGACTTGATGATGAATAAACGGAACTGTTAAAAGTAACAACCCAGCACGTCGTCGATATTGAGACCAGACTATGCCCAAAGAGCTCATCTGCACTGCACCTTTGAAATTGGAATTTCGCGATTACGAAGAACCAGTTCTGTCAGGGAATCAAATCCGGATTCGCTGCACCAACTCTGCAACCAAACACGGAACGGAAATGCAATGGTTTGCGGGTAAGGCAAATCACCGCGGGGGCTTTGATTCCGAAAAGGGAATCCATGTTGGTTCGCCTGAGGATCGATCCATCTACCCGAATCGTGTAGGCAACATGTTTGTCGGCGAGGTGATCGAGCTCGGACCGGAGGTCAATGAATTAAAAGTCGGTGAAATTGTCTTCTCGCACGGCCCTTTTCGCGAGACACAGACGAAGGCGGAAGATCAATGCCGAAAGCTGCCTGAAAGCATGTCATGGAAATCTGCAGTCTGCATCGACCCAGCGGAATTTGCGTTGGGCGCGGTTCGTGACGGGCATGTGCGGCCCGGCGACGTGGTCGTCGCATTCGGCATGGGTGCGCTGGGCCTGATGGTGGTTCAGGTGGCGCGGCTTGCCGGAGCAGAATGTATTGTCGCCGTCGATCCACTTCCCAATCGCCGGGAAGCGGCCAGGGCATGTGGCGCGGACCTGCTGCTCAATCCGCTCGATACGGACATCGGTCTCGAAATTCGGGATCTCACAAACAATCGCGGCGCTGACGTCTGCATCGATTACAGCGGACATCGTCAGGCCCTCCAGCAGTCGCTTCGGAGTGTCTCGCTCGGTGGCAATGTCGTTCTCGGCGCTGCGCCCGGCCTGATGGACGCGGGGCTCGACCTCGGAGCGGAGGCGCACAAGAATACTCCCAACATCATTTTCTCCCGGGCCTGCACTGAACCGAATCGCGAGTACCCGCGCTGGACGCGCAGGCGCATCATCGATACCTGCTTCGACTGGCTGGAATCCGGCAAGCTCGATGGGGCGTGCATCGTCGATCCAGTCGTGCCTTTCGACAGCCTGGTTGAGGAATATCCGAAAGTGGTCACCGAACCGGAAAGCAATATCAAGCTGGGGGCGGAGCACTGATGTCCTACCTGAATCCAAGAAAGGCACATGGCTAACATCGTCTTCAAAGATCCCGAAACGGGCGCGCAGAGGAGCATCCAGATAAGGCAGTCACCGTTTCTGATCGGGCGGGCCTCTGACAACGATCTGATCCTCAACGACAGCTCGGTTTCGAAGCTGCACTGCAAGATCGTGGCTGAGGCAAACGGCCTCCACGTTATCGATCTGAAGAGCAAACGTGGCACAACTATCAATGGCGCGCCAGTGGAGGATTCCGAAGTCCTCGCCGGCGGAGACCAGATTGGCGTGGGCCGAGTGCAATTGCAGCTCACGAATATCAGAGATGCATCCAGCTATACGGGCACACCGAAACCAACGAGAAGGGCGACGCCAGAAAGCAGGGGCCCAATCGCCCGGGCACACAGCGCGGGCTTTGGGCCGCTCGATGTCTTCCTCGCTGACCCGACTATCAGCGAGATCATGGTGAACGGCTACGACTCGGTCTACGTGGAAAAGGATGGCCGCATTGTGAAAGCCAAGACCTCGTTCCGTGACGAAGAGGAACTGATCGAAGTCGCACACCGGCTGCTCGAACCTTCGGGCAGGAAACTTGATGCGAAGGTGAGTCCGATGGTCGATGCGCGTTTTTCTGATGGATCACGAATCAACGTCATCCTTCCGCCGCTATCCGGAATCGGGACCCTGCTGACCATCCGCAAGTTCAGGCCGCGGGCCTTCACACCCCAGGAGCTCGTAGACTACGGGAGCATGTCGAAGAATATCGCACGCTTCCTCAAAGCCGCCGTGGAAAACAAGCAGAGCATTCTCGTATCGGGAGGCACGGGCTCAGGCAAGACGACGCTCCTTAATTTCATCTCGTCTTTCATCGGGCAGAACGAACGCATCATCACCATCGAAGACGCTCTCGAGCTGCAGCTCAATCAACCGCACGTGCTGCCGCTGGAGGCCCGTCCCCCCGACCTCGATGGAAAAGGCGCTATCCCCATTCGCCAATTGCTGGCCAACAGCCTTCGCATGCGGCCGGATCGGATTATTGTCGGCGAGTGCCGCGGCGGTGAGGCCCTGGACATGCTGCAGGCCATGAATACCGGGCACGACGGCTCGATGACCACGCTTCACGCAAATGCGGCCAGAGACGCTCTGAACAGGCTGGAGACGCTGGTTCTGCTGGCCGGTACCGAGCTGCCACTCACCGCGGTCAAACGGCAAATTTCTTCCGCCATCGATATCGTGGTCCAGCAGAGCCGCTTCCCCAACGGCGCACGAAGGATTACCGAAATAGTCGAAATCAGCGGCATCGAAGGAGAGGCATTCAGCCTGAACGAACTTTTCTATTTCGAGGAACGCGCCGGTTCCAGCCGGGAAGGACAGCACCGGCCAACGGGCTCCGTTCCTAAATTCATGCTGGACCTGAAGGACAGAGGAGAAGCGGTGAATCTGGGAATGTTTCAGGAGTGAGGCTCAATCCTTTCGCCTCCTCACGTTCTCCAGCCTCGCCTCTCTGTTCCGCATTCGCACCTCATGATCGCGGACCTCGAACCCCGCGATAAAACTCTGTCGAAATTCCGCAAACTTCCCTTCATCGATCGCCGATCGAATATCCTCCATCAATTGCAGAAGAAAACGCAGATTGTGAATGCTGTTGAGCGTGTACCCGAGGAGCTCTTCGCATCGGATCAGATGACGTAGATAAGCCCGTGAAAAATTGCGACATGTGTAGCAGGTGCAATCTTCATCGACCGGGCCAGGGTCGTTCGCGAACTTTGCGTTTCGGATGTTCAGCCGGCCCGTGCGGACAAAGAGAGCGCCATTGCGTGCGATGCGTGTCGGCAGGACGCAGTCAAACATATCCATGCCTCGCGCCACGCATTCCACCAGATCCTCTGGCGAACCAACACCCATGAGGTAGCGCGGCTTCTCCGCTGGAATATGTGGCTCGATCAGATCGAGGGTTGAGTACATCTCATCTTTGGTCTCGCCGACGCTCAGCCCGCCGATGGCGACACCGTCGACGTCCTCTCCACAGACATAGTTCGTGCTCTCAATTCTCAATTCGGGGTCGACGCCGCCCTGGATGATTCCGAACAGGGCCTGGTCGTCCCTGGTTTTCGATCTTACACAACGCGTGAGCCACCGGTGTGTCCGATGCATCGCGTCTTCGAAGACCTTTCCGGAGTTTGGCACGGCCACGCACTGGTCAAAGGCCATGATGATATCCGCTCCCAGGCCGGCCTGGATCTGCATCACACTTTCCGGCGTGAACAGATGCTTCGAGCCGTCGATATGCGAGCGGAATTCGACGCCTTCCTCGGTCACCTTTGTCCGATGCTCCAGGCTGAAGACCTGGAATCCGCCGCTGTCGGTGAGAATGGGATTCGGCCAGTTCATGAACTTGTGCAGGCCGCCCAATTCAGCGATGAGCTCGTGACCGGGCCGAAGGTAAAGATGATAGGTGTTGGCAAGAATCAGACTGGCCGCCATTTCATCAAGCTGTTGAGGGGAGACTCCCTTCACGGAGCCCAGCGTGCCGACCGGGGCGAAGCAAGGGGTGGGAAATGCGCCGTGTGGCGTGTGAACAGCCCCCGTTCTTGCAGCCGTCGATTCGCATTTATGGCTGGGCTCAAATCTTATGGCCGGCATCGTCAGTTCTGCCTTGTGTGTGCGCCTGTTTATCAAGAAGTAAAGAAACCACCGCCACTCGCAACTCATTCAAATGCACGGACGTTTTACGAACACCTGATTCTCACTACAATGCCGCGTCTATGAGCACCAAGATATTCTCACCTACCCAGTCCAGTGGCATGAAAGAGCCTCTCTGCGTGGTCCTCGGCGGCGGCGAAGGCACGCGTCTCTTTCCTCTTACCTCACATCGTTCGAAGCCGGCGGTTCCACTTGGCGGCAAGTATCGGCTGATTGATATTCCCGTCAGCAACTGCCTCAATTCCGGCCTCGGCAAGATCTATGTGGTGACGCAGTTCAATTCTGTGTCCTTGCACCGCCATATTGAAGGCACGTATCGGTTCGACCACTTCAGTAGAAGCTTTGTCGAAATCCTCGCGGCCCAGCAGACGCCCGAAAGCTCGTTCTGGTATCAGGGCACCGCGGACGCAGTTCGGCAGAACCTGCGCTACATAAATTCTCCCGAGCACGATCCGATCGTCATTCTGTCCGGTGACCAGCTCTACCGGATGAACTATCGCAAGATGATTGACTGGCATCAGTCCAACGACGCAGACTTTACCGTCGCAGTGATTCCCGTGGAAAAAGAAAAGGCCAAGGGCTTCGGCATCCTCTATATCGACGATGACTGCATGATCAAACGGTTTGTGGAAAAGCCGCAGGAGGAGGAACTCCTGGACGAACTCGTTCTGCCGGCAGGTTCACTCGACCGATTCGGTATTGTTACTCAAGGAAAATCGCACCTCGCGTCCATGGGGATCTACGTGTTCAATCGGGAGGTCATGGTGAAACTGCTGGACAATGAACACACGGACTTCGGTAAAGAGATCATCCCGAACGCATTTGGCGAATTCAAAGCTCTGGCGTACCCGTTCAGCGGCTACTGGGAGGACATTGGGACAATTCGGTCATTTTTCGAAGCGAACCTGGCTCTCACGGACGTCGTGCCGGACTTCGATTTTTACAGTTTCCCCGAGCCGATTTACACGCGCCCGCGCCAGCTCCCGGCCTCCAAGTTTCAGCAGTGCCAGATTGATGCGTCCGTCATCGCGGACGGATGCATTCTGGAATGGGCGAGCATTCATCACTGCATGATCGGAATCCGGTGTTTCATCCGCAAGAACACCATACTGCGCGATACCGTCATGATGGGCGCAGATTTCTATGAGTCCGCAGGAGACTTCCAGACGAACATGGACGCCAATATGCCGCACGTAGGGATCGGCGAATCATGCGAAGTGCACGAAGCGATCATCGACAAGAACGCGCGCATCGGGAACAACTGCCGTCTCATCAACAAAGACAACGTCCAGGAAGCTGACGGAGACTTCTTCTACATCCGTGATGGCATCGTGAGCATCCCGAAGAACGCGGTGGTGCCGTCGGGGACGGAGGTGTGAGGAGGAGGATGTGAATGGTGAATGGTGAATGGTGAATGGTGAATGGTGAATGGTGAATGGTGAATGGTGAATGGTGAATAGTGAATAGAGGGTGGTGAATGCCTTTGTAATGGCACAGACGAGACGAGCGAAGTGAGTCGAGTCAAGCAGCACACTTCGGCAGGGCGACTCTCATCTCCACGGCATCCCGGTAGCTGAGGCCCGCTTGACTCCTCGGTGACGATATAGGACTTATAAAGACCAGCCCTTCAACCAAAACCACCATCAGGAGTACATGATGAAAATCGGCGTCACCCAAATCATCTTTGGCGATATGTCCCTCGACGACACCCTCGAGCTCTGTAACGCGGCAGGTTACGAATGCGTCGAGCTCACCTTCCGGCCGGGCAAAGATCTCAACACGGATAACTCTGATGAAGAGATAGATGCTGTTCGCGAGAAGTGTGCCGCCGCTGACATCCACATCGGCAGCGTCATCGCCTCCTGCCCCGAGGGAGGTAATCTGCTGAGCCCGGACAGTGCCGAGCGGGACGACCGCGTGAAGAGCCTTGTCCGTTCACTCGAAATCGGCGGTCGCCTCGGCGCAGACTGTACCCTTCTGCATCCCGGTCAGCTCGCCCGCGAGGGCACCTACCAGCAGGCTTGGGATAACCTCGTTGATGCGCTCAAGGATGTGGCTTCGGTAGCCGCCGAACACAAGGTCAACATCGGCATCGAAAACGTCTGGAATAAATTCCTGCTCAATCCGCGCGAGTGTAACCAGATTGTCGAGGAAATCGGCAGCGAATGGATCGGCATCTACATTGATACCGCCAACATGATGTTTTACGGCTGGGAAGACATGTGGATTCGCGAGCTCGGTGCAAACATCAAGAAAGTCCACTTCAAAGATTTCAGCCGAAAAGACAAGAACTTCACCCCTCTCATGGACGGCGATACCGATTGGCCGGTCCTCATGAGAGAGCTGCGCAACATCGGCTACGACGATTGCGTCATCCACGAGGTCGGGGGCGACCGTGATGTGCAGATTGAAATGGCAAGACGAATGAAGGAAATCGTTGCGAGCTGAATCTGTGGCGACGGGCTGCCAGCCAGCCTGCCTGTCTTTTAATAATCCAAGGTACGAACACTGACCAAGATTTTCTGGCTGACAGGCTGACGGCCCGTCGCCACGCCCACCGTTCCACCAAACCATGAATCACACATTCACACCCACACATTACTTCACCACACTTGGCTGGCATGAGCCGGTACTCAAGGTCGCCGATGGCGATTCCCTTACAACGACCACCGTCGATGCCCGTGGCAACGATTCCTCCGGCGAAAACATCACCGAACGCGGCAACCCAATGGCCGGCCCTTTCTACATCGAAGGCGCTGAGCCGGGGGACACGTTGCAGGTTACGCTCGACAGCATTGGGCCTAATCGAGAATTCGGCTGGACGCGGAAGGTGGTCGCCGCAAATGTCGTGGATCCCAATTACGTGCGTTCGCTGCCGGACGACATTTATATCTTATTATGGTAGTTTTTTGTTTTAGTGTTATGAGAT
>JASLXP010000543.1 GCA_030740295.1 Planctomycetota bacterium | reverse complement strand
GCAAACTCCGGCCAATCTGGAATCGCCTCAAACACGCATGTATGCGTGTTTGAGGCGATTCCAGATTGGCCGGAGTTTGCGCTGTTGGCATTCATATTTGCGCGTGACTGTTCCCAGGGCGTCGCTCGCTTCGCTCACTTTGCCCCGGGCTACGTTGTTCAACGCCTTCGGCGTAAAGAGTTGTTTCACCTGAATTGCCTCTCGACTTATGTTGAAGCTCTTGTCCACGAACAGTATGCGAAGAATCGCGCTTGTTTTGGGACCAGTTTTTAATCTCTGATTTTTTGGTTCTTCATCTTTTCTGAGCCTCCCAATTAAGATAAAGATTACGATAACGATTAAGAGGCCAGGCTCACACATCCTTTAGCTCGCAACATCCTTCACCTCTTCCTCTATTCCACTATTCACCTCTTCCACCATTTCACCATTCCACTATTCCCCTCTTCCACCATTCCCCTCTTCCTCTCTTCCACCATTCACCATTCAACCATTCACCATTCACCTCTTCCCCCTCCCCAATGAACCACGCCACCAATGCCGCCAAGTTTGTCGCAAACGGAGCCCGTGCTCACTGGCACGACCAGGCCCTGTGGTTCGTGCGTGAGAAGCGGGACCGCATGGCGCATTCGCTGCCGGAGTGGGAGCACCTGCGTAAGACGGCCTCCGAAATCAAGGCGCACACCGTCTCGCACCTCGCCGAATACCTGGAACAGTTTGAAGAGAACGCAACGAGACTGGGCGCCAAAGTGCACTGGGCTCAGACGACCGTTGAGCTCAATGAAATTGTCCACGGCATCCTGGACAGTCATGGCGTTCAGAAGATCGTAAAGAGCAAATCCATGCTGACCGAGGAGTGTCACCTGAACCCGTTTCTCGAGGGGCATGGCATCGAAGTCGTTGATACCGATCTTGGCGAACGTATCGTGCAGTTGAGAGAAGAGCCGCCCAGCCACATCGTGCTGCCGGCCATCCATACGAAGAGGGAAGAAGTCGGCGAGCTCTTTCACAAACATCTCGGCACGGAAGAAGGCGCGACCGATCCACACTACCTCACTGAAGCGGCGAGACATCATCTGCGTGAGAAGTTCATGAGTGCGGATGCAGGCATCACCGGGGTCAACTTCGCGGTCGCCGAAACCGGCGGATTCGTCGTCTGCACCAACGAAGGCAACGCGGACCTTGGTGTATCGTTACCGGGCCTGCATATCGCCTGCATGGGCATCGAAAAGATCATCCCCCATGCTGCTGACCTGAGTGTGTTTCTCCGCCTTCTCGCGCGCTCAGCCACGGGCCAGCCGATCACTTCATACACCTCGCATTTTCATGGCCCTATTCCGGGAGGCGAATTGCACATCGTCATGCTCGATAACGGGCGCGGCGAGCTCTTGGGCAGCGAGGAATTTCGCGCCGCCCTCAATTGCATCCGCTGCGGCGCATGCTTGAACACCTGCCCCGTATACCGGCGCAGCGGAGGGCACAGCTACGAAGCCACCATCCCCGGCCCCATCGGTTCCGTGCTCGCTCCGGCCCGCGATGCGCAGGCATATCATTCGCTCCCCTATGCGTGCAGCCTCTGCGGTTCGTGCAGCGATATCTGCCCCGTAAAGATTCCGATCCATCATCAACTGCTCACCTGGCGCAAAGAGATCGGCAAAAGAGGTCTCGTGCCTGCCGACAAGAGCATCGCCTTGAAGCTTGCAGCTTTCATCTTTAAGCGGCCGAAGCTCTACGAGCTCGCCGGTAAACTGATGCGGCTAATCGGTCCGAGGATGTCACGTTTCCTGCTCTACAACCGCTTCAACGATTGGGGAAAGCAGAGAGAGCTGCCAGAATTTCCGAAGAGGAGTTTCAGAGAATTATTTACGGAAAAACAGGAGCAATAAGGCGGTGGCACCCGAGGACTGCCCCTCGATCAGTTCGCTCACTTACTGATGGATCTCACGCCTGGCAATGAAAACAACTGCAGATCCGCGGAGAAAAGAGAAGATCGTCATTCTTGCGTGCCTGTTTGTGGGCATTGGAGCGGTTGGCATGAAGGCTTTCAGGAACTGGCGGCAGAGCTCGATGAGCTTTTCTCTTGAGCAGGTTCAACGCAAAGTGAATCTCAACAGCGCGCCGCAGTGGGAGCTGGAGGTGCTGCCAGCCATCGGACCGGGCAGAGCCGTGAAGATCGTCGAATACCGGAAATCTGGCGGCAAGTTCCATTCTGTTGAAGATCTGAGCAAGCTTGATGACAGAATCTCCGACCGCAACATAGATGCCATTCGCCCGCACGTGATATTTGCTGATGATCTCAGCAACTGATCCGACCATCAACCATTAACCATCAACCATTCCGTCAATGTCCGATTTCGATCTACAAGCCCCTTTCGAACCTGCCGGTGATCAGCCAAGGGCGATAGAGTCCCTTGCGGAGGGATACCGAAAGGGGCACGAAGCGCAGACGCTGCTGGGCGTCACCGGTTCGGGCAAGACATTCACCATGGCGCATGTGATCCAGGAGCTCGGAGTGCCCACGCTGGTAATGTCACACAATAAAACCCTCGCTGCGCAGCTTTATGTGGAACTGCGAGACTTTTTTCCAAACAACGCGGTGGGCTACTTTGTCAGCTACTACGACTACTATCAGCCAGAGGCGTACATGCCCAATGTCGACGTTTACATAGAGAAAGAGACGTCCGTGAACGAAGATCTCGATCGCCTGAGGCTGCACGCAACGAGCTCACTCCTCACGCGCAATGATGTCGTCATCGTGGCCAGCGTTTCCTGTATCTACGGGCTCGGCTCGCCCGAAGATTACAAGAGCATGATGATTCATGTAAAAGAGGGCGACACGATCGACCGCGATGACTTTCTACGCAATCTGGTCGACATGCAGTACGACCGCAACGACTACTCGTTCACCCGCGGTCATTTCCGTGTGCGAGGCGATGTGGTCGAAGTGATTCCATCCTATGAAGAGCTTGCGGTTCGGATCGAATTCTGGGGAGACGAGGTCGACCGAATTCAGCAGCTTGATTCGATGACCGGCGAGATTATCTCTGACTTGCAGAGCGTCACTATTTTCCCGGCCAAGCACTTTGTCACCCCTGAAGAAAAACTACAGGCTGCTTCCGGGCTGATTGAGGACGAGCTCGACGAAAGGCTCGAAGCATTCAACAAGGATGGAAAATTACTGGAAGCGCAGCGCCTGGAAGCGCGCACACGTTACGACCTGGAGATGCTGATGGAGGTCGGTTTCTGTCCCGGTATTGAAAACTACTCACGATTCCTCAGCGGGCGTGATGAGGGACAGCCTCCGTACACGCTCTACGACTATTTTCCTGATGATTACCTGCTGATCATCGATGAGTCGCACGTAAGCATTCCCCAAATTCGCGGTATGTACGCGGGGGATAGATCTCGAAAGCTGAACCTGGTGGACCACGGATTCCGGCTCCCCTCCGCACTGGATAATCGCCCGCTGCGATTCGATGAATGGGAAGAGCGCAACAAGCGAATCCTCTACGTTTCCGCCACACCGGACGATTATGAGATCGACAGATCGCAGGGCCGTATCGTAGAGCAGATCATCCGGCCAACGGGCCTCGTCGATCCGACCATCGAGGTAAGATCGGCTGACGGACAACTGCGCGACCTGATGAAGGAGATCGCGGCTCGCGCTGAAGTGGAGGAACGAGTTTTAGTGACCACTCTCACGAAAAGGATGGCGGAGGAACTGAGCATGTTCATCGAGGAAGAGGGCCTGCGCGGCCAGTACCTGCATTCTGAAATCGATGCGCTGGATCGTGTCCAGGTGCTGCGGGATCTCCGTGAAGGAAAATTTGATGTTCTCGTCGGGGTGAATCTGTTGAGAGAAGGGCTGGACCTTCCCGAAGTGTCACTCGTGGCAATCCTGGACGCGGATAAGGAGGGCTTTCTGCGGAACTACAAATCACTTATTCAGACCATCGGCCGCACGGCCCGAAACGTAAACGCCCACGTCATTCTTTACGGGGACCGGGTCACGCCTTCCATGCGCGACGCGATGAACGAGACCGCCCGCCGCCGCCGCCTGCAACTTCGACATAACGAAAAGCACGGCATCGAACCCGAAACGATCAAGAAAGAGATCAAGGCCGGCATCGAAGCGGAGGTCAAGGGCCGCAGCTTCGCCCAGGAAGCGGTTCATGAAAATGAAGAAGAATACGTGACCGCAGAGGTCATTCGTGAGCTGGAAGTGGAGATGTTCGAGGCCGCAAAGAACCTGGAATTCGAACGCGCCGCGGAATTGCGCGACCGCATCCAGAAAATCCAGGGCAAAGAAACCACGCCGCCCAAAACGGAATACAAGAAAACTCTTCGCGGTAAAAGACGCGGGAGGATGCAACGGGAAAGCGAATAGTTAGAACACAGGTACCGGAAGCCCTTGTGGTGCTGTCACTCCGCGGCAGTTCTTTCTGGATCTGTAAAGCTGTCGCCGCGGCAGCTCTTTCGGACGCGGCGCGGAGCGCCGAGACCACGAGACCTTACCCGCTAACGCTGCCCGCTCAGTGAACTGTCTGACGAGCCATGAATAAAACAGCCGCCCTCTTAATTCTATCGTTCGCGCTTCAAAGCCAGGCATCTGCCTCCTTTACCCTTAAAGAGCTTGAAATCGCACTGGCGCGCGAGCCGACGAACAGACCGCTGGTGATGGAGGTCGTACGGCGATACCACGCCATGCTTCTTAAGGAACCGGGTATCGGAACCTGGAAAATGGCCATCAAGTATTTCGATCTTCTCAATTCCTCATACAAGGTCTATCGGATCAAGCGCGGTGGCCGGGTGGACCCGGTGGCGCTTGCCTATTACTCGAGCTACCAGATTCTTCGAAGTGTCGAGTTGGGAAAAAAAG
>JASLXP010000542.1 GCA_030740295.1 Planctomycetota bacterium | reverse complement strand
GCACTCTCGTTCTGGGTGGCACTGCTCTCGCTGCCCCAGATTATCCACTACTTCCTCGATGCATGGATCTGGAAGCTTGACGGCAGCAATCCCGATCTGGAGACCACCCTTGACCTGTGAAGTGGGCCCCGTTCCAGGGCTTCAACGGTTAACTGTTTACCGCGGCCTTCGGCCGCAACCCAAAAAGAACTGCTGATCCTCCTGATTCCAATTCAGAAATCCAAATGAAGAATGACGATTGCTGAATTCTGATTTCTGAAGTCAAGCATTCGTTTAAGCAGCGCATTTCTGACTTCGAAAATCAAAAATCAAGAATCGTCATTCTTCATTCAATTCCTGAGCAGGATGCAAGTTGGTGCGGCTGCATCTTGAATCCTGAATCCTGAATCACTCCAGAAGATTTCTTGCCAAGAAAACAAAACTTCAACGGTTAACCTGTGTACACAGCAGGGCTGCCGGATCCGTTAGATCTTTCAGCTCGGCCAGAGGCTCCCATCCGGATTCTGTCAGGACGAACGGCTCTTCCACTGTCCACAGTTGGGTGAACCATTCCGAGCTGACCACCGCGCCGGGCTGGAACAGGATCGGCACGTCGGCCGGTGTTGGTATCGGCACCGAACCGGTGAGCACGGGCTCTTCGTGAATCTCCAGGCCGATGCCGTGGATGTAGTAATTGGTGATGTGCTCTTTTGACTCGGCATCGGCGGCGAGCCAGGCGTCCACCGCCGCCTTCGCTTCCAGGTGACTCATGCCGGGCCGAATCGGTTCAAGAGCTTCCTTCTGCACACGGCGAAGAATTTCAAAATCCCGGCGTGCATCGTGAAATGGTATCTCCCGGTCTACCCATTGGAGCATCTCGCTTTCTGCCGGCTCAGGTCCGTAGAATTCGTGCCACGCGAGGTCGGAGAAGTAATACTGGAAAATGGCTGAATAGTGCGTGACGCAGACCGGCGAATCGTCCGGCAGTCCTTTCCAGTTCCTGGCTGTTGTGGAGAGGAATCGCCTCCTTGCATCGGCATCCCACCAGGCTGGTGTTTCATCGGTTCCTCCGGTCCACGCATGCCGGGAAACCCCTCCGACCCATTCACCGCCGTAGTCGAGCGCTCGCTGGGCCCTGAGTCGTTGAGCTTCGGTTCTCGACAGGCCGGAGCGGATTGCCTGCATGTAGGCTTCCATCGCGCGGATGCCCGTATCTGCCGCCTTTTTCATGAGTTCCTGCTCGCGACTGGTCTTGATGAATCGAATCTGCGGTACGAGTGTGTCTGCAGACACAAACTCAGCATCAGGCAAGGCCGAACGGAGGTAATCATGCGCGGCCACAGGCATCCACAGGGTCTCGATGCCGATTCTGCCCGTTCCCAGCCCCTTCTCCTTCAGAAGCTCAACAGTTCGTTCCAGCGCATTTCTGCCCGGACGATTCGTCGAATGGCGTTCCTCCAGCCACCATGGCGCCACGCCGAATTCGGACGAGCCGGCCCACGACTGATGCTCGCCAACAATGAACGGGGCCGAATCGAGAGGAATGACCAGCACGGCCATCATCTCCTCCCACAGAATGTTCATATGCAGTTGGTCGAAGTAGTTCGTGAGATAAGCGAGATGCGGGACTTTCCACGGGATAAAGGCGTCGAGCTTCTCCCGCGTCAGGTAAGCCCGAATCTCCGCAATGGTGCGGTCATCTTTTTCTTTCCAACCGGTGGTGGTCATGATCTGTGGTTGAGGGTCAATTCTGAATGAACTCGTCGCTCGCTCTTCTCTGTGTTATTCGATGACATCTACATCGACAGATGTTCCGCTTTCCTGAGCTGCGCGGGCGGCCTCTGCGATGGCGATCCCTTCGACCATATCCTGGGTGATCGGTGGCGTCTGGCGGGTATGCACCATGTTTCGGACAATCTTCAGAATCTCGGCGGCGCCGAACGGAAAATCGTAGTCGCTCAGGGGCGGCGAATGAATCGCGCCCTTCGGCCCATACGCGCTGGCATGAAAAGCGCAGTGCCAGACGTTGCCGACATCGCTGTTTATGGTCACACCGCGGCGTGGACGGTCCTGTTGGTCACCGTAGTCCAGGTGTATCGTCTGGAGCTGCGTGTCTCCCATGCAGCGAACGGACCTGACGCCGTTGCCGAAAATATGGATGGCCAGACTGATCCCATGAATGTGTCCAGCGAGGTGTGTTCCACCTCCCTGGATTGTGCCGAACTCAAGTTGGCCGACCTCTGGTAATCGCCGGGCGAACAGACCAGCGTTCGGAAGGGCACGGAGGATCGAGACCGAGGTCACTGGGGCGTTGTTCTGTTCGGCCAGTCGAAGAATCGTCTTTACATCAGCGAGGGAAAAGGCCATCGGCTTGTCTATGAAAGTGGGAACTCCTTTCTCCAGGCCGGGCCGCGCCAGTTCCAGGTGGTCGCTGCCATCGCCATTGCAGTCCGAGATGAAGACCAGGTCCACATCGTCGGTGACATCATCGAGAGAATCACAGACCTGCGGCTTTCCAAAGAAGACGTCGGCCCGAATCTGAGCGTCCCGCCGATCCTGGTCGTCATAGATCTTTTTCAGCTCAAAGCCATCGACGGTTTCCACCATGATCCGTGTGGGGTCGGCGTAATGGGTGTAAAAATAGAAGTGAGCGCCACCACGCTGCCAGGAATGCCGAATCGGTTCACCCATCTGCACTGGGTTCCGCAGTTTCAGAGGATCATGCTCATCCATCAGGGCAGCGTAGTAAGCTCCGTGAGTGTCGCAGCGAATCAGGCCGACACGGATCTTTTCAGGCATCGTTAATCCTCACTAATGCATTCCGGCTGCGGTTTCATTCCCGGTATCTCCATAAACCGCGCATTGTCCTGGCATGCGAGCTGTCCTCCATCGGCGACAAAAGCCTGACCTGTGATGAAACTCGCATCGTCCGACAGCAGGAACGCGATAACACCAGCCATCTCCTCCGGTTTTCCGTAGCGAGCCATTGGAATCAGCCTGGTGTATGCGGCTTTGAAGTTCGGCTCTTCGATATCTGTCGTGCTCGGAGTGGAGACCACTCCGGGGCAAAGCGCGTTGACGCGGATGTTGTCTTTGGCGAACTCTCCCGCGGCCGTGCGCGTCAGCGAGACCAGCGCAGCCTTGGACGCGTCGTAAGCAGCGTTGTTGGTGCTGGAGCGAAGCGCGTTGCGGCTGGCCACGTTGACGATTCTGCCTCCGCCCGCTCCAGCCATCACCTGAGCGATTCCTCGCATGAGCGCGAATGGAGCAGTGACATTGACGGCAAAGTTCAGATTCCAGATGTCATCTCCCATCTCGATAATTGGAGCCCCCTCCCAAACGCCTGCGTTGTTCACCAATCGAGTGATTGGCCCATGTAGATCGATCAAGTCATCGACCAGGTGCGGTATGTTCGCGCTGTCTGAAAGATCGAACGCGCGGGTAATCAAGTTCTGGGTGTCAAATTCCTCAGCCTGGCGCTGCAATTCTTCTTCTGACCGGTCCAATGAAATGAGACGCATTCCCTCGGAAAGCAAACGCCGAACGGTTGCGGTACCGATTGCTCCTGCCCCGCCCGTAACCAGTGCCAGAGGTGAGTCTTTCATTCGCTCACCACGTCATGAAATTCCTGAAACATCTCGATGCTGATGCCATCCGGATCGAGAGCGTACATGCCCCTCGCCACCTTCTTGCCGTCGCGCACAATATCAACCGGAGGATTGATCGTGTCGAATCCTGCTGCTTTCAATGCCTCAAACTGCTCGTCCACATCATCCACCTCGAAGGCTAGATGAGATGCGCCAAGAACGCGGTTCTCGAGATCTTGCACTGTCCTGACTTCCGGGCTTATGTATTGCACGAGTTCAAGAATGAAATCGTTTACCGGGTGGCGGAGGATCGCGATGCGAAGCTTCACATCATCGTAGCCCAGCATCCGGTCGTAGGAAGGCAGGTCCGATCTATCCGAGACACGTACCAGTTCCAGCCCCAATACATCTCGATAGAACTGCACGGAACGATCGACATCCGATACGGTAAATCCATGATGATGACAGAGCTTCAATCCCATTGTTTACCTCCGATGGCTTCTCGAATTCGTTTATCCTTCGTTTCCTGACGCTTCGCCAACGCGATCCAGCCGGAGTGCTGTTGCTGACAGGTCGGGCCGAGTTGCTCAGAGAACGGACCATTGTAAATGTCGACTCGAACCGTATTCTGATTTTCTACGCGGCCTGT
>JASLXP010000541.1 GCA_030740295.1 Planctomycetota bacterium | reverse complement strand
GGAGGCAGAGCGAAGATATCTGTCCGCAGGCAGAAATCTCAACGGGGGAAGCGATTCGGCCATGAACTTTTCTGGCTGGCTCAACAGGGCCTGAAGCAATGGGGTATCTGAATCGGCGAGATGTGCAGAATTCACAGGCCTGAATGTTAGTGTAGCAACCGTGCAGTTGAGGGCCGCCAGCGGGAGAGGGAGCTTGCCGCAGCCGTCGATGGCCAATGGAATCGACGACGGCTCTCGAGCCCTTATCTTTCGAATCTTCACCGTCACTGGCAGTACGGTCTGGCTGCCGCCTTCTGCATCGATACGGACCTCTCCTTCGTAGATTCCAGGGACGATGCCTTTTTGCGGCTCGTAAGTCAGCCAGATGGCGACGTGCGAACCTTTGTCCATTTCGAATGTGAATCCATCTCCTGCCCTTTTGCCCGCCTGCTCCAGGTCAAAGAGCCAGATCGGTTCGTCCAGATTGGAATTTCCATCCCTGAGAAGATGGGCTGCGAGCGACTTAGCCTCGTCCAGCGATTCGATGGGTCCGTAGTCGGCGAGCTCGCCGTTCGCATGGAGAGCGGCCGCCAGCATTTCAGCAGAGAAGGCTTTCTGAATCCGAATCCGCAACGAGCTCGAGGGTAATTCCTCCCCCGCTTTGGTCTTCAGGGCAGACATGTCCAGCCGAAGCGCACGGGCTGTTTGAAAATTCGAGAGATGGAAGAACGTCGATTCAAACTCATCCAGTGCTGCATCCATGCGGATTTCGCTTGTCGCTTCATCTTTTCCGGACGGACCGATATCGGGTGTCATACCCCTCGCTTGATACCAGCCGCTGATGTCGGGCTGTGGCCGCGCCAACCCGAAATCTCTGTGCCAGGCAAAAGGATCGCGGCCAATAAGTTCCGCCCGGTCTTTCAGATAATCGCTGTGTTTATACAGCGGCAGAGATGAACATATCCGCCTGAGGATTTCAAGTTGAGCGACCAGGTCCGGTGATTCACCGAGCTCGGGATTCTCCCAGCTAAACATGTCCCATGCGGTCCAGATGATTTGCCCTCTCCCGAACGGCAACTGATACAGAGCTGTCTTTCCGCTGCGTTTGCCGATGATGCGATTTCCACGATTTGGGTAGAGCCAATAGAACCTGGAACGAATGAGCCAGGGGTGCTGCTTGTAGAGAATCGGTACGGTGGAAAGCTCCGCGTCCTTAAGGAGACCTGGAGCAACCGCTTCAGCCTCTTCTTCGACCTCTTCGAGATCGTCTTCGATGAGGGTCTCGTTGTCTTTCTTGCGTTCCGGTGGGAGAAGGTGCCGTATCCAGGAGTGCTCACGAATCAGAACGGTCGTCACATCTCCAGAGTCGTCTCTTGGTGGCTGCTTCTTACCGGTGAGACGATTCAGAAATCTCTTTCCGTGATCCGTATCAAACACCTTAGCCGCCGGCCCCATCAGCAGAAGGGAACCACCCTCTTTGAGAAACACTTCGATCCTCGCCAGATCTTCTTTGCTGAACGTTGCCTGCTTGAAGTCACGCTCTTCAGGAACGCCCGCGATGCCGACCAGTGCGTACTTTCGGTAATCGCCGGTTTCCAGCCATTGGCTTTTGAGGTGGTGGATGACCTGCCGCTCGTCGAGGATGGCCGAAAGGAATTTGGCGTCGCGACCTTTCGATCCCACCATGAGAAAGGCAGGCTTGAGGGGGACAGTAGGCCCGGCCTCGGCAGCGAGCTCAGGGGGCAGAAATGAGATCAGAACAATGAGTGCTGAACGTTGCATGTTCATTCCATGCCACCTGCCAAAGTTAAGTCGAGGAACCAGGAACTCGTGGTAATTGGCTGCAGCAGCCTGTGAGCCAGGTTAGATTAATAAGAGCTTACAGGCTGGCAACGCTGGGGGCCGTTCAAATGAAATAAGTCCGAGCTCTACTCAGCCTGCTGCACGATCTTCTTCAGTAGCTTGTGTTCACTTGCACCTCTCCCTTAAACTGGAAGCGGACCGTGGATTTCAGGTTGCAGTCTGAAATCTGAATTCTGTTTGTGATCTGTAATCTGACTGGAGTCTGAGCCATGCCTGTTAAAGTTGGTTTCATCGGCTGTGGCAATCAAGCCACAGGTAACATCTATCCCCATCTGGCTTCGATCCGTGAGGCCGACCTTGTGGCTTGCTGCGATCTGGTCGAATCCCTGTCGCAGCGAAATGCCGACCGATTCAACATCCCTCACTGGTATACCGACTACAACGAAATGCTCGGACAGCACGAGTTGGACGCGATTTTTGTTGTTGGGCCTCCGCGGATGCACCACGACATCGGTCTCGAAATGCTTGAGCGTGGTTACCACGTGTTCACCGAAAAACCCACAGCCGAAACGGTCGAAGAAGCAAAGGCTCTGTCCGATGCTGCGGACGCATCGGATCGCAGAACACAGGTCGGTCACATGTTGCCACATGCGCCGGCTTCAAAGACTGCACGGCGAGTCATGGAAAGCGGGGATTTCGGGACTCCGATCTTCTGCGAAAGCAAATACTTTGTACCGGGCCCGAGAGATGTCATCAGATGGGGATCGCCGACGCTCGATTGGACTTTCATGCTGGTGCAGGCCGTGCATCCGGTCGATTGGGCTCGGCAGATGATGGGCGATATCGCCACGGTTTCATGCGCACGCGGAGAAGGCGATAACGGTGCGATTTCTTATGTGGTCTCGTGCGAGTTTGCATCAGGCGCCGCCGGCCTGATCAACATGACCAGCGCGGCCCCCCATGTGGTTGCCCAGATGGAACTGGTGGGCGACAAGGGTACTTTCATCTCCATCGATAACTGCATTCGTATCCGTTACGAAGGAAGCGCCTGGGGGCAGCCCATCGAGCATGACTACGGTCGCAGGGAGGCCGGCTACTTCGATGAGGTGCAGGACTTCTGCAAGTGCATTCAGAGCGGCGAGCCGACCTATTCCACCTGGCAGGACGAATACAAGGCATTTCTGGTCTGTCAGGCCATCTGCGATTCCATCGACAGCGGTGGCAAGCGAGTGAGTGTTCCTGAGTAAGTAGCAGGACATGGCACCGCAAAGGCACGCTGGCCGCAGAGAAGAAGTCTTCTGGCCGCAGAGAAGAAGTCTTCTGGCCGCGGATGAAGAGGTCCGCGGATGAAGAGGACCGCGGATGAAGAGGACCACGGATGAAGAGGGCCGCGGATGAAGAGGGCCGCGGACGTTTTGGTTCTGATATCCGCGGTTCTCTTCATCCGCGGTCCTTTCTCGGGCTGCGCCCGAAAAGCCGCCTTAAGAGAAGGCCAATGAATTCAAATGAAATAAGGCCGGATCGCGGCAGGAATCTCCTCCCTCGGAACAGTCCTCCGCTCCGCCAACTGCCTGGCCATGTCTGCCTTCAGCCATTGGCTGGGACGTGAACGGCTCGAGAAACTGCCTGTGATGTAGCGGCGCAGATGATGGATCGGCCGAACCGCGTGCCAGACATCCGCGGCGCGTAGAACCAATGTGCCCGCCGTCAGGGTTATGGGGATGTACTCAGCCTGCTGCACTTCTTTTTTAGTTGGAGTGGCCTTGTCGTGCTCCTGGGGATCGATGTAGTTATTCCAATGAGTGCCGGGCACATAAGTCAACGACCCGGATTCAGGTGAGATGTCATCAAGGAACAGGGCCCAGGTAACCCTCATCAGAGGCGGTATGAGTTCGCCGAAATCCTCATCCAGATGTGGAGGAACGCCAGGATGTGGAGGGATGTATCGGTTGGCGACGATCTCCTGAAGAAAGGGCATCGGTTCTTCCGTGATGAGCGCGGATAGTTCGATGGTCCTCGGATGCCCGTAAACGCGCGCAAGGCCCGGGTACTTCATCAGCCATGGACCGGATACCCGGGTCCGTTCCCCCGGTGTAATCTCCCCTTTGCCGGCATCCTCACAGGCACGGGTCAGATCGTTCCGGGCCTCCTCCAATTCCTCCTGGGTGAGAAGGCCGGGCACGAGACAGACTCCCTCGCTGCGAACAGAATCAACGATGGCTTGAGTTTCAGTGGTCATTCGGAATCAGGCTCTCGAGAACGCGCAACTGCTGCCACGGCTAATCTACTTGCTCGTCTGAATGAATTCTCCGCGCCAGGCGGGATCGGGTGGCTCTTTGATCAGGTCTTCGCATATTCCTTTGTATTTAATGGATGGCCCATCCTTGGGATCGATGGCCAGACACTCGTCAAAGTACTCGATCGCTTTCTCAAAATCCTGGATCGCGTGGTGTCGCCAGCCCGTCTCAAACTTTTCAATGAGGTGGAGCATTTCGTCCGAGACCTCGCCTTTCTTGCCGACCAATTCGTAGCAGATGACCGGCTCGGTCTTTCCCTTGACGACAAGGGCCGCCAGCTTGCGGGCCTCGACCTTGTGCTGGGCATACAGGTAGGTCGGCTCGCCGATCATGATGTGTGTGTCGAATTCTTTATTCGCCGGCTCGAAGCGAGCCGCCTGATTCACCGCGTCGCCCATGACCGTGTATTGGAATTTCTGTTCCGAGCCCATGTTTCCGGCCGAAACATCGCCAGTGTTGATGCCCATTCGGACATCAATATCGCAACCGTACCGGGTTTTGATCTCGAATTGAATCTCTCTGAGCTTCTCCATCTGATCGAGCGCGGACCAGCAGCATTTCCACGCGTGCGAGTTCGGCTCTTCTTCGTCCTTCCAGAGTGGCACCCCAAAATCGGCCATGATGGCATCGCCCTCGTACTTATCGATGTAGCCGTTGTATTTCATGATGATGTTGCTCATCGGCGTCAGGTATTCGTTAAGCACCTTCGCCAGATCTTCTGCGGTGAGTGATTCGGAAATCGTGGTGAAGCCGGCCACATCGGAGAAGAACATGGTGGCCAACTTCTTCTCACCGATCAGCTTGAACCGGTCGGGCGATTCCTGCAGGTACTCCAGAACCTCAGGGCTGACCATGGTTGAGAACATCGCCTTCACCACCTTCTTCTGCCGCTCTTCGGTCATGTACCGGTAGAGGAGCACGCCGCCAAAGGAGAAAGTGATCCCAAGAATCGTGAAGCTCACATTTAACGGCTCACCCCAAAGCGAGAACAGGAAGAATGCGATCGCAATATAGGTGGCGGATGAGACAAGGTGCGCGATACCGCTCCAGTGCTGTGACAGAAAACCGGTCCCCAGGGCCATCAACATGGCAGTTACGCATATCACAATGATATTCAGATGGCGGCGTATCCCGATCTCGGGTTGCAGAAAGCTCTGCGTAAGGATGCTGTTCAGAACGTTGGCGTGTGCGCCGACCAGAGGATAGTTCCCTTCCTCTTCGAAAGGGTTGGGCGCCACATCGTGCGAACCTGTCGCTGTGAAACCAATGAGGACAAGTTTGCCCTTGAGCTCGTTCCGGTACTCAGGTGATTTAAGAACTTTGTTAAAGGAGTAATGTTTGAAGATGGCGGTGTTTTTGAATCTGCCAACCCAGTTGATCACCATCCGCCCGCGCTCATCCACCGGGATCTTAATGTCCTTTGTCACGCCATCAGGGAATTGCGCACCTGGCAGCAATATGAACTTGCCGGGACAGAGACGAATACTCTTCAAAGGGACGTTGAGATAATGACACGCCATAACCAGCCCCATGCAGAAAAACGCACGATCCCCTCGGACAGTCACCAATGGATAATGCCGCACGGCACCATCGAAATCTTTCTGAACGGAGAAGTAGGAGGAAGCTGTTGACGCCAGACAGAACCTGACGAGTGGTGTCTTCGCATACGTGAAGCTCTTGAATGCCGTCGTCAGAGTACTGGCCGCTGCCTCCTGCTGGTCCTGGGTTTCCAGAGCATTTCCCGCTTCATCGACAAGAATGTCACGAATACGCGGCGCATCCTCATCAGTTATTCTCTCCCTGATGAACAGGTCGAGAGTGTTGTAGAGCTCTTCTGTGAGCTCACTGGCTTGAGCCTCGAGCGTTGCGGCAAGATCGTCTCTGTAGTTTGAGAGTAGAAGACCGCCCATCGCCTTCGCGAAAATCAATTCATGCGTTATTCGGAAAGGGTACTTGTGGATAGCCCACTTCCTGAACTGCTCCTTGTTTTCTTCGTAAATCGGCAAAGGCTCAGTCAGAAAACGATAAGTGCTTTTCTCAATTTCCATCAGAGGCGGGTCCACCGACTGGCCCTGGGCGTCGGTCATCGCTCTGACAAGGATATCATCGTAACCTGCACCGTATTCTTCGAGTTCCTTCCTGGAGATGATGAAACCTTCCTGCTCGAGTCGCTGCAGGACAAATTGGGCATCTGCTTCGTAAACACGAGGGATAATGTTGATGAGCTCACCCTCGATGTAGCTCCATGTGAATTTCTTTCCATCCTCCCCTTCGTCCGAAAGGTTCAGATCTCCCAGGCCGGGTTTTCCCTTTCCTTCGAGTTTTACTTTCAACTCGTACAGCGCGATGAAAGGCGAGGAATCGAACCAGGCTTCGTAGAGCTCAGGATACCGAAAGAATTCATTCTGAAGCAGGCTCGCAATCTCTTTGAATCGCTTGTTATTCTCTTCCAGTTCTGCCACCCCGGGGTACTCCTCCGGAAATGCCATCGGGAAAAGGACACGCCCATGCTTCTGCGCAGCATCAGACAGAGGTCCATCCGGGCCGGCCATGCTGTTCGACGCCTCCTGATAGATTTTCTCCAACTGCTGCAACACGGTGTCCTGCTCGCCTTCGCCGGAGAATGCCGCCTGAACCACCTGCAGCAGACTGCCGAATTTCTCTGTCGCCTGCGCGCTTTCTTTTTTCGAGATCATGCCCTTCTCAGGAAAGAGCACATCGAAGCCAATCATCCCGGCATCTTTAAGGTTCTTGATGAGCTCCGTGTAATAAACCCGCGGGAGGGGCCATTCGCCGATCTGCCTCAACACCTCATCATCAACATTACAGAAGACAATGGAGGGATCCGTCTTAATGGTCCGGCGGGCCGGGAAGAACGAGTCCCTTACCTGATTCTCGAATCTCTTCAGGAAGTCAGGCGGAGAGAAATACAGATAGGAGCAGAACGAGGCGCTCACAGCACCGACCAAAAGCGAGACCAGGATGGGTTTATGCGCCGAATGCCCGCCCGATTGGCGCACGAATTCCTGGGTTCTCCCTCTCGTCCTGGTCCTTATGGTGTCCATGCTGCGTCGAAAGTGATACTGGTTGGATTTACTCCCTTACTTCCCATTCTCCAATCTCTATTCTATAGACAGTTCTGAGTTCCTCCTAGCGCGGTCGGGACGGCCGCAACCGGGAGTCTCCCCTTGCCCCTAGCGCCTAAGATTAAGGCGGCAGCTCAATCCAAAGGCTCAACGCTGTTGGCGTGGATTTCAAGCTCCGGGATCTGCTCTCGCAGCATTTTGCCAACGTGCCAGACCGCGCGTTTCACCCCGTGCGTGGGCCGGGGATGCCCAACCTGGGCCAGTTTCAGCAGGCACTCCTCGTCGCGGCGAAGGACGGCGATGCCGAACTGTTGAGTCAGCTCGCCCTCGATCACCAGCACTTCGACGAGCAAATTGTTGTTGTTCGTCTGCCGGTAGGATCTCAGGAATTTGACCACGTAGTCGAGCCCCTCATGAGATTCGCGAATGGCGCCGGGCTCAACTTCGAGTGAAACTTCTACACCATCCGGCACTTTGAATAGGATATTTGGCATGTCTCCAAACGGCGAGTTCAGGGTGGGCAAATCCAACCGGCAATCTTCCGCCTTCTCCCAGACGAAATAGTAAATTGGCTGGCCCGCATCCAGGAATTTTTTTTCGTACTTGGTCGGCGTACGTCCAGGCAGCGAATGCACGAAGGTCGTATCAAAACAGGAACGGAGATCCTGCTGGTTTTCGAGCACGCTGGCGATCCAGTTTGCGTATTTTACATGGTCCGTGGCGATCGTGACGCGGCCGCCGGGTCGTAACCTCGAAGCCAGCAGGCGGACAAACTCAGGCTGAACGATCACGCGGTTGAAGTGCTTTTCTTTAGCCCACGGGTCAGGATGGTTGATGATGACTTCGTCCAGAGATGACTGGGCGAACAGCCTTTCAAGGGCGAGCTTGCCCGGTACTTCGGCGGCGCGGCCGTTGGTGAGCTTATACTTGTGGAGTCTCTTCAAGAGGCGCGACACCGAGCTCCACGAGATATCGACTCCGATGTAATTCGCGTCCGGATGTTTCTCCGCCTGATCCGTCATAAAGCTGCCATTGCCAAATCCGATCTCAAGCCGCAGCGGTCCGGAACGTCCGAAGAGGGCGGGCCATTCGATCGGCCAATCGAGGAGAGTCCAGCGAATTTCGCATGCGTGAATCGTACGGGCCTGGGCTGAAGCGGACCAGATTTTTTTGGGCATGGCAATCTTCATAGGGGCGCGGGATTGTTCGATTCTGCGCGACTTTTGCAATGCCATTTCTGCGAGGCGGATCAGGCGCGCTACAATCTTGAGGCTGCCTCTGGGCCTGCACTCGCGGAACGTGCCCGCAATCGGTGCAGATTTGCAGAGCTTGGTCTGCAATAGAATTCTCCTGCAGGCAGGCTGTATTCAGAGCCGCCTGAAACTGGTTTACCGTGATAATCGGATTGCTGTTCGAGGGATAATGAAATATCTCAGATGAGGTACTGCTGCATGGCACTTCTCACTTTCCTTCTCACACGTATCGCTCTCGGTGAGAAGGAAGAAGACTGGATTAAGTCTGCTGAAATTGTCAATGGCCTGCAGCTTGGCCTGACGGTCCGCTCCAAAGCGGACGGCACTCCAAAGCTTGTCATACACTTTAGGAATGGAGTTCAGAAGTCTTTTGACATTGTCGAACATGCTCCAATGTTCCTTGAAGTTCTTGACGTCTCTGGCGGCTGGCGAACGTTTCAGCATCCAAGATGGGGAAGCAGCAAGGTTGATACATGTTTCACGTTTGAACCAGGACACCATGAAACGGAAGTCGAGCCGGTTTCAGCGTTCACTGTGCTCCCTCCCGGCACGTACAGGGCGCGAGTCAGCATGGCACTTGATAGAGGAATTCTGAAGCTCTACAAATCCAAACAAATCTGGACGGGCGTCATTCGCTCCAACTCAGTTGCATTTACCATCCCAGACAAGTGAGGGGTATAGAGTCTCAGCCTATGTCTTCTTCGCGTGGCGCGGAGAACATTGTGGCACGGGCGTCCCGCCCGTGAATCACGGCCGAGACGGCCGTGCTGCTACCTTTGAAGAATTCTGAAACCCCGAATCGCCTGCATCTTGCAGAATGGCTGGTAGACGCGGGCAATCCACTGACCGCACGGGTCACGGTGAATCGAATCTGGATGCGTTACTTCGGCCGCGGCCTTGTCGAGACGGAAGACGATTTCGGAACGCAGGGCACGCCACCCACTCATCCCAAATTGCTGGACTGGCTTTCGCGTGAATTCGTCCGCAAGAATTGGTCACTCAAATCGCTGCACAAACTCACCGTGATGTCCGCGACCTATCAGCAGTCATCGTACGAGCGTCACCATCTTTCGAAAATGGGAAGTTATTCTTGCGTGGAACTTAAGGCTGGCTTCGACCGCGATGGTATCCTGGTGTTGACGCTCCGCGGCAACTTGTCGCGGAGCGCCAAGACCACGGTCAGGTGCGCACCACGCGGAGAAGTTACGAAACCAGACTCTAAGGATGCCTTGCGGCCGCAACCTGGGCACGCCAACGAGACGCCGGCGCACCCAGCAAGCACTCCAACATCTTCGCACGGCGCGGAGCCGTGTTTCGCGTCTTATTGAGCTCGGCAGCTTTGGCCTCGATTCAGTCGGTCGCTGCAGGAAGCATCGTCCCCCATATTTTCGACAGTTCACTCGAATCCAACACATCCAGTCCAATCGCTCTGAACTGTTTCAGCGCGGCTGCGTGGCCATCTGGCCGCGGCCCCCGAACGCAATCCTCGACAACGACGGTGTAATAATCCTTGTTCGTCGCATACCACGCGGTCGCCTCAAGACACCAATCCGTCGAGCAGCCAACAAGAATGACAGACTCCCGCTGCATGCTCTTCAGAAGAAGCTCGAAATCTGTGCCTTCAAATGCAGCGCCTCGACCCTTTGGCAGAACGCTCTCGATCGGCCTCGGGTTGAAATCGGGATGAAGCGCACCAACGGCTTCGCCCTCCGGCCACTCTGTGCGAATTCTTTCGATGTCCCAGCCGAGGTTCATCAGCACTCGGATGTAAGCCGGCGAGATGTTGTTAAGAGAGGGTCCCCGCTGATTGAAAAAGTAGAACACCGGAAGATTGATATTTCGCGCAGATTCGATGAGCTCCTTGACCTTCTGAAGAATGATGGCGTCAGCTCCCTTGCTCCACATTTCCGAGTCTTCAATATCGATGACTGCAAGCACAGCCCTTTCAGGCGACACTACTTCTGAAACAGATTCACAGACTTTTCGGCCGCTGATTGTAAGCATGATGGTGATTTCCCTGAGTCGGATTATCAGAACCTGGCGTTAGACTAGTAAGCAGAACGCCGCGCATTACGCAGTTGTGGGCGGGATGCGCTCTGCCGCAACCTTTGAGCTGCAATCATATGAACTCGTGGAACAGGTTGACTTCAGACGCCTTGGGGATTGCCGAGCCAGGTGACCAGTGACCATCCTCATCCTTTCCGATATTCACTCGAACTATCGAGCTCTGAAGGCAGTCCTGGATGAATTCGGTGATGCGGACGAAATCTGGTGTCTCGGAGATATTGTAGAATACGGACCAAGTCCGTCTGAATGCATTCAACTTTTACGTGAGGCATGCACCTGCGTCGTGATGGGTAATCATGACCGCACGCTCGCCAATTTCGATCCGGTGACGGGCAATCCTGATTCCTGGGCTGCGTACGATTATCCGAACGTCTCTGAAGAGGAACGCGAATACCTTGCCAGCCTTCCGTCCTCGCTCACGAAGGAAGTCGATGAAAAGTCACTCCTGCTGCTCCACGGTTCTCCGCAGGGTCCAGTCAGCTCAGGACTCAGGCCTGCGACAGATCTTGAAATCCTGGAGGAAGCTGCATCCATGACTCAGGAGGAAGTCATCCTTTGCGCGCACACCCACATGGCCATGAAGCTGGAGGTCGGCGGCACGACCATTCTGAACACCGGAACCATCGGCCAACCCCGAGATGGTGATTACCGGGCGCAGTGTTGGCTGCTGCAGGATGGTGAATTTCATTTCCGAAGAGTGGATTACGATCTCAATGAACTCGAGGCCGATTATCGCCGCAGTAATATCCCTGAGAACATCCAGGACGAGTGGATTCGATACACGCGCAGAGGAATCGTAGATGTTCATGGCCTTCAGGTCGGGCCTTTCACCGGCCATGGATAAAGGTAGAAATGACCGCCCGCGGTCTTGGCGGACCACGCAGCCCGGCCTACGATACGGCCTGCGATGGACGTCCCAAGAGTATCAGCTACAAAGAGCCACACCGAAACGCCATGATGTCACGCTCAACAGTCAGTACTGCTCTCGTCGGTTTTGTCTTGTCTTCGGCCGCTGCCATATGTGCAGAAGGGGAAGTCGGTTTTCTCGTGGACCGGGCCCTGGCGAAGCTCGGGCCTGAGGGTCAGGCGGCCTGGACCCTTGCCGGGAAACTGGGGCAGGCAACCGTTGTGCGGTCTATCGCGGGTGGCAAGTTTATTGGCGAAGACGGGAAGGACATATCTCTCAAGCAGTTTCCTGTGGTCTGGTATCACCAGGGCGATTCGAGCAAACAGGCCGGAATCATTTACGAAAAGGCGACTCTCAACGCCCTGCGAAAGTATGTTGAAGAGGGGGGCGGCCTGGCCCTCACAGGTGCGGCGCTGGCGATGGTGCGCTCGCTTCGGATCGAATCGGTCATGACCAGGCTCGGCGGGCCGGGCAACGACGGAGGCTTTGCAGGGCTCGTCCCGGTTCTGCCAAAGCACCCGATATTCAAGGATTTGAAGTACGCCGGGAGAGTCGTGCCTGTCAGCAACCGAGGCTATCCGGCCTTTTCGGATTTTCATCCGGGCCGCGGGCCGACCGGTGGGATGCTGCTCGCCAAGGCGCCCAGCGGTTCCGAGAACCCGATGGCCGAATATGAAATTGGCAAAGGACGCATCATCGTGATGGGCTGGCGTCTCCCTCACTTCGCGCACGCGGACAATCCCCATCGCCCGAATCTCGAAAGGCTCGCAGGAAACATCCTCAATTATTTGGCAAGCCCCAAAGAGTGGCAGAAGGTCGTCATCAATTTCAGACGGGGCCCGCCTCCCTCAAAACGGGGACAAGACCATGCCAGTCCGGCCCTGGCGGAAACGAACCTGAAATCTCTCGAACGTGCGGTCACTGATCTTCTGACGACATTTGAAGGACGCTATCCCAATGGACGAAAGTACCTGGCTCGATTGTCAGAGATTCGGGCGTCACAGAAAGAACTCCTCGCGAAAAAGGACCCGTCAGCGAAGCAACTGGCTCAGCTCGAAAAGGAGTTTGACCAGCTTCGCCGAGAGGCCCTCCTGTCCAACCCGCTCATCGACTTCGACCGCATCCTCCTCGTCAAGCGCAGCGAAAACTCGCCGCGGCTCGGACTGGTCCAAAACTGGGAAAGCAATTCCAGCCTTCCCCGCAGTGGATTCGACAATGAGATAACTGTGCTCTCTGACTTCCGTGGCGAAGGGAAACTGAACACGCTCTTCAAGCCAGACGGCGGCCAGTTCGTCGGGGACGTCGATATGCATTTCGGCGCCAAGAAAATGCTGTTCTCGATGCCGGCAAAGAACAGGCGTTTCCAGGTCTACGAGATGGCTGTGGACGGCACCGGTCTGCGCCAGCTTCCCCTCATTACGGAACCGGACGTTGACAACTACGACGCCTGCTACCTGCCCGGGGGGAACATTCTTTTTACATCGACCGCTCCATTTACCGGCGTGCCCTGCGTGGGCGGTTCCTCTCACGTTTCGAACATTTATGTGCTCGATTCAAAGAGGAAAATCCGACGCCTTACTTTCGAGCAGGATCACAACTGGTGCCCGACGGTGCTCAACAACGGGCGCGTGCTTTACCTGCGATGGGAATACTCGGATATACCGCACTACGTTTCCCGCATCCTCTTCCACATGAATCCTGATGGCACGGAGCAGATGGAGTACTACGGCAGCAACTCCTACTGGCCGAATGCCATGTTCTATGCCCGCCCCTGCCCCGGGCATCCAACGAAGTTCGCTGCCATTGTCGGTGGGCATCATGACGTGCCGCGCATGGGCGAGCTGGTCATCTTCGATCCGGCGAAGGGACGCCGCGAGGCAGATGGAGTCGTCCAGCGGATTCCGGGCTACGGAAAGAAAGTCGACCCGGTTATTCGCGACGGCCTGGTGCGCGGTAGCTGGCCCAAGTTTCTTCATCCCTGGCCCCTCAGCGATAAGTATCTTCTCGTCTCCTCCAAACCATCGCCGCAGTCGCGC
Organism: Planctomycetota bacterium; assembly: GCA_030740295.1. The sequence continues at coordinate 8,377 of JASLXP010000541.1, read as the reverse complement.
TGGGGAATCTACCTGGTGGATGTGTTCGACAACATGCTCCTGCTCAAAGAGCTTCCCTACTATGCTCTGTTCGAGCCTGTTCCGCTCAAGCAGGTGACTCCTCCCCAGGTCATTCCCGAAAAAGTTCAGCCCGGCAGAAAAGACGCTCTTGTGTACGTGGCTGACATGTACACTGGCGGCGGCCTGGCAGGCGTTCCCCGTGGAACGGTGAAGAAGCTTCGAATCTATTCTTACCAATTCGCCTATCACGGCATGGGCGGGCAAGTCAACCGGGTGGGGCTTGATGGTCCGTGGGATGTCAAACGCATCATTGGTACCGTGCCTGTCGAGCCGGATGGCTCCGCCCTCTTCCGAGTGCCGGCCAACATGCCTATCGCCCTTCACCCGCTGGATGATGAAGGCAAGGCCCTGCAGCTCATGCGCAGTTGGATGACGGCCATGCCCGGCGAAACTCTTTCCTGTGTCGGTTGCCACGAGAGCCAGAGCACGTCAGCTCCCATCCGGCAGACTGTAGCTCTATCCAAAAAACCGGCGGAAATCTCCCCCTGGTACGGGCCAGTGCGGGGCTTCAGCTTCCGGCGAGAGGTCCAGCCGGTTCTCGACAAGCACTGCGTTCGCTGCCACAAAGGCCAACCGGATGCTGACAGCAAGAACCTGCCGGATTTCTCTGCCAGGCCGCCAGTCCATCCAAAGGGCAAAAGCAACGGGTACAACAGCGGGACAAAATTTACACCGTCCTACATTGCCCTCCGCAGCTTCGTCCGATCCCCTTCCATTGAGAGTGACATCCACATGCTGGTGCCGGGCGAATACCACGCGGATACGACCCGGCTGATTCAGTTGCTCAAAAAAGGTCACTACGATGTCAAGCTTGATGCGGAGGGTTGGGATCGCATCGTCACGTGGATCGACCTTCACACTCCCGCGCATGGAACATGGCACGAGATCGTCGGCATGAAACGGGTTGCCCGTCAGCGGGACCGGCGCCGTGCAATGAACAAGTTGTACGCCAATCTCGATGAAGATCCGGAGGCCATCCATCCCACCATTTACAGTCCGGCGACAGTCCAGGCTGCCTCGCAAAACCCGGCTCTGAAAACGCAGGAGTTTCAGGAAGCAGAAATCGAGTGCCTGGGCTGGCCATTTGATGGGGCAGAGGCAAAGCGGCGACAGAATGCATCCGGACCGGCATCGCTCTCCATTGATTTGGGTGAGGGCGCAAAGATCGATTTAGTTCGCATCCCTGCCGGCGAGTTTGTGATGGGAGGTTCCGGGCATGCGGATGAGTCGCCTCGCACTCGAGTCTCGATCGAGTCGCCTTTCTGGATGGGCAGGTACGAAATCACCAATGAGCAGTTTGCCCGATTCGACTCGACCCACGACAGCCGCATTGAATCGGGCGACTTCCTTCAGTTCAGCGTCCGCGAGCGCGGCTACCCGGTGAACGGGGGCCGTCAGCCCGTATCCCGCGTTTCCCTGCGACGGGCCACGGATTTTTGCCGCTGGCTTTCTTCGAAAACGAAAAGAACCTTTACGCTGCCCACCGAAGCCCAGTGGGAATACGCCTGCCGGGCAGGCACGGCAACGCCGCTCTGGTTTGGCCAGACAACCAATGACTTCGCCCCATTCGCGAATCTTGCAGACCGGAGCTTGAGAGCCGTGGACACGTTCGGATGGGGCCTGCCTTCCGGAGCCGTACCTCCGTGGCGCCCGGCCATCGACGGAATGAACGACAAATATCGAGTCTCCGCGCCGGTCGGTTCATTCAAGCCAAATGCGTGGGGCCTCTACGACATGCACGGCAACGTTTCGGAATGGACCCGGTCCGCTTACCGGCCCTACCCCTATCGCGAAGACGGCCAATTCTCCATTGAAGGCCGCAAAGTCTGCCGTGGTGGATCGTGGTATGACCGCCCCAGGCGAGCCCGGTCCGCATTCCGCCAGAGCTACCCCTCCTGGCAGCGCGTCTATGACGTCGGCTTCCGGATCATCTGCGAGATGGAACGGAAGAATGTGCAATAGCAGCGGTCGTAGCCACAGGTTTGCTGCCAGCCTGTGAGCTCATACATTTTGTCCGGGCTCACGGCAGGCAGCAGCCAGCCTGCCATCAGTAAATCTTTGGTCCAACATCCACGCTGCACTCACGTAGCACAGGTCTCCAGACCTGTGATCTTCTTCACAACTTCCAGCCCAGGCAGATAACAAAAATGTACGATATAGACCCACCGGCAGTTTATGCTCACGAGACAGTCATGGCCGAAGCGTCGTATCGCGCCCGTGTTGAGCGCGTTGTCGCTGCCCTGAGACAACCAAAAGAGATCATTACCTACAACGACGACCAGCTCCCAGAGATGATCTTGAAGGATGGTTTGCTGAGGGGACGAAAAGCGATGGGCACGCTCCCCGAGGGTCCTGTAGACCCGATCCTGTTGTTCAATACATTCCGTTTCGACGGCCCGGAAAAGAAAAAGGAAAGGCTGCAGGCTCTGGCCGATGGCGGCGTCAAGAGCGGTTCACTTCAGCCACTCGTCGGTGCTGGGGCTTTCCACTGGTTTGACGCCAACCTGTGCACTGACAAGTTCAAAGACGATAAAGTCTGCAGGCCCTGCTGGCGTATCCACCTTCAGAATGGCTGCATCCATAAATGCAGTTACTGCGCCTTGGGCGGGCTGCTCGTAGGAATGGTGAATGTCGAGGAATACTGCCAGCATCTTGGCGACCTCATTGAAAAACACCCGTGGCAGACGACCTACCTGCTGGACGATGATGCCGATCCCCCTGGCCTCGAGCCTGAACTGGGCTGCCTCGGCCCACTCATCGAATACTTTGGCACTTTGGATGACCGCTATCTGATCATCCATACCAAGACCTGGAACACGGAATGGATGCGCGACTTGAAACACAATGGCAACACCATCATCGTCTGGAGCATCAGCGGCCCGAACCAGAGCCGGCAAATAGAGCCCGACACAGGCACAACAGAGCAACGTATCGAAGCAGCAAGGATCGCCCAGGAAGCCGGCTATCAGATTCGCTACAAATTCAAACCTATCATCCCCGTTGTGAACTGGCGTGAGGACGCTTCAGAAACCATCAGGCTGATTTTTGAAGAGACTCAACCGGACGTCATCAGTCTGTGCTGTTTCATGTGGATGGACGTCGACGAAATGAAGCGAAGGCTGCCAACGGAATTGCTGGATCAGGATTTCCTCCAAGCCGCTGAAGAAGGCCGAGAGGAAGTCAAGGATACCCGAGCGCAGCCTTTCCCGGCCTGGGTGCGAAAAGAAATCTACGATCATCATCTGAACGAGATTCGCAGGCATGATCGAGAAGTGCCTGTTTCCCTCTCAACCGAAAACTGGAAGATGTGGAACGAGTTCAGCAGCAAGCTGGGTATGAACGCGGTCAACTACGTCTGTGGCTGTGGCCCGCAAAGCACTCCTGGCCACAAGAAACTGACGGTCCACCCTTTCAAAATAGCCGTGAGGAATGATGCCGGTATACCAGGGGTTGTCGGTTGAGTCGTGCTTTCAGTTCATGACGAGTAATCTTGGGTTGGCCCGTGCACAGGTTAACCGTGGAAGTTTTGCTTTTTAGCAAAGAAATCTTTGAAAGTGACTCAGAATCCATGATTCAACATTCAGCCGCACCAACACTTGCGGCCCGCTCAGGAATTGAATAAAGAATGATGATTTTTGATTTCTGATTTTCGAAGTCAGAAATGTGCTGCTTGAACGAATGCTTGACTTCAGAAATCAAAAATCAGCAATCATCATTCTTTATTCGGATTTCTGAAGTGGTTTCAGATAATCAGCAGTTCTTTTTGGTTGCGGCGAAGGCTGCCGTACCTGTTTAGCGCCTGTGAATTGTGTCCCGAAGGGACTTAGGCAGGTAGCCCCGGGTTTGAACCCGGGGTGGACGCAAATATTCCGAATCAAGCCCCGAAGGGGCGAAGGGAAATTGAGCTTCGTTGCCCCCGCCCCTTCAGGGCTATTGTTGGTTTTCTCCAATTTCCCCGGGTTAAAACCGGTTAAAACCCGGAGCTATTTGCCTCGGCCCCTTCAGGGCTAACACACGTGGGATGGCCCTGCCATCCGGTGGGATGAGAAATACACGAGTGTCACACCACGGCCCGGCTCTCCGATGCTCGGCGCCCCAAACTTACTGACCTGGAACAATGAAAGTCACAAAAGTCAGAACGAAGGTGCTCGCTTTACCCAACAAAGAGCCCTATCACTACAGCCATGGCTCGCCCCTGGGCTGCAATTGCGTGTTGGTGGAAATAGAGACTGATGAGGGGATCATCGGTATCGGTGAGGCCTGCGGTGATCGATCTGCAGAGGCCGTACTGGGTGTCGTGCGAGCGGCGGCCCGAGCTATCGAGGGAGAGAGCCCTTTCAACATCGAAAAATTCCTTTACCGCTTTTACCGGCGCGGCAAATGGGGCGACACTCGACGCTTCGCACATCAGGCTCTTGCCGGAGTGGAGATGGCGCTCTGGGATATCATGGGCAAGGCATGCGGGCAGCCCGTTCATCGCCTGATGGGCGGGATGTATCATGAGCGGATCAGTTACTTTGGGTTTCTGCAGGGACATGAACCGGAGAGGCTGGCAGAGGACGCGCAAATGTGGCGGGAACGCGGCTTTGACGTGCTGTATCTGAAAGTCGGAATCAGCCACGAAAGAGACCTGGCCTGTGTGAAGGCCATCCGCGACGCGGTCGGTGATGATGCAAAGCTGCGGGTAGACGCGAATCAGGCATGGCAAGTGGGCGAGGCCATCCAACTGCTCCATAAGATGGCCCCTTTCAACATCGACTTCGCGGAGCAGCCGGTGCACTGGACCAATCTTGACGGGATGGCACGCATCCGAGCGGCCGTCCCCATTCCAATCGCCCTGGATCAGGGATGCTTCACGGAACACGAAGCACTGGCAGCCATCCGGAAGGAGGCAGCAGACGTGATCACGGTGGGCCACCACGAGGCCGGGGGTCTGCTGGGCCTGAAGAAAGTCGCGGCGGTCGCCGCGGCCGGGGGCCTGCCCATATGCCGCCACGGCGTGATGGGCGAAACGGGCATCAGTACTCTGGCCTCATTGCAGGTTCTGGCGACTATACCGAACCAAACGGACGGGAATCAGGTGATGCATCAGCTCCTCGAAAAGGACATTGTTCGAGAGGGTTTGCTGAAGTTTGAAGATGGGCACATCGCGGTTCCGGACCGTCCCGGCCTGGGCATTGAACTGGATGAAGATCAGGTAGAGCGTTACAGCAGGCTGTACGAAGATAAGGGACCTTACCATCCGTTTTAGAGCCCGTCCGGGCCGCAGAACCGAAATGAATAGAGGTCAGCGTCCTTCAAGCTGAGACGCAAACGGATCGGTTTTCCTGCCAGTTGGCTGATATCCGTCTCGGAATTCCAGCGGTATTCACCCTTCACCTGATCGCCGTAAATATCCGGAGCGTCTTCGCCGGAAAACCCCGCCACCGGTTCACCCGATTCACTGAGTAGCTCGACTCTTAATTTGCCCACGGCGGACGTCGAATAATTGAGGAGAAGCCTGCCGCCCTGAAACATCAACGGCTTCGTTAACACCTGGCCACCTTTGTAGCTGGCATTGATTGATACAAAACCATCCGTCCGCAAAACGCCGCGGCGGATTCGATTTGTTGGGTGCCGAAAGTGTTCCACCCAGTAGATCGACATCTCTGCCGGGCCGGCAGGCACGATGCCCCATGTCATCAGGAAGTTTCGTTCCGTCCAGTTTTCACGATCGAGACCCGGTCGGACGAAACCTTCCATGAATCGACGATCCCAATGCAGACCGTCGCGGCTGAACATGAAGACGGCATCGGATACGCCGTCCGCCGAGTGCTCAGGAACGGCCTTGCGCCCAGGAACGAATCGCATGGGGAAACCGACATAAAGATCGGGCGCCCGGTAGTACGGAATGATTCCGTTGGTATAGAAGTGCTCTAAAGGCGCGCCGCCGTAGTCGAGCAATTCGCCCGGCGGCCAGTCGAGAAAATCGCCGGAGACGGCTCGTTTGATGACTCGGATGCTTTCGCCCTCAGCCTTGACGAAATCACGGTAGTAGGCCACGTAGCACTTCAGATCGGTATCCCAGAAAACGATGTTCTGCGAATCGAAGGCACCGTCGGTCAGGACTGCTTCTTCTTTCAACTGCCGCCAATGGATTCCGTCAGGCGAAGCGAGAGGAACGTGGGGCAGTCCGATGAGGGTCTTATAAAGCTCGTCGGGGTTGGCATCCGGATTGGCGTCCCGGAAGGGAGTGAAGTCGAAGTGGCGCGGTCCGACCCAGACCAGGTTGTTGTCCTTCGATCTCTCAAACTCAACGATGCCAAGATTTGGCTTCTCCCAGACGATGCCGTCCCGGCTTTCAGCATAGCCGGTCAGACAACCCCGTCTGCGTCCGACGTCCCACGTATAGTACATGCGGTATATGTCACCGTCCTTCATTACCGAGGAATAGCCAAAAGGGGTTGGGTCAAGACTCTCGTCTCTCTGCCAGAGCTTCTCCCACGGCTGGTCAATGGTCAGCGCGACCTCGCGGGGAACGGGATGGTGAAGACGGTGCTGAACACCATCCAGGCGATCTGTGAGTTGGTCATCGACGAACAACTGAAGACGGGAGCTGATGTCGAGCATTTTGGATTGTTCCAGGTGGTTCAGTGTTGGTAAGAGCGGGACGAGATCCAGCCAGGTTCTAATCTTCAGCTTCTCCGGTCGCAAAAGGATAAGATCACAATCAGAATGTTCGCACTATAGGCCTCCGAGACAGGTCTTCTGGCATACAGCTAAAAAAACTGGGCAAATCGGAATGGCTGTTCTTTTGAATGAATCTTCCTCTCTGCTCTTTCTGTTGGTCGTTTCTTTCGTTCTGTGCACAGTGGTGACGGACGCCAGAGGCGAAGGTCGTGACCCGCTCATGAAAGAGATGATCCTGATTCCAGCCGGAGAGTTCGTTTTCGGAGAGAAGGAACGCGAGCCGGAAAACCTGTGCAAGCGTGACTTCTTTGTCTTGGAACGGAAGGAACGGGTGGATAGCTTTTACATCGATCGGTTTGAAGTCACGAATGGTGAATACGCCGAATTCGTGAAGGCGACAAAACATCCTCCGCCACCTCACTGGGAAGGGGAAGAACCGAATATCGAGATTCGTGACCTTCCCGTTACTTTTGTCAATTACGAAGACGCTGTTGCCTACGCCAATTGGGCAGATAAGCGGTTGCCCACTGAAAAAGAGTGGGAGAAAGCAGCCCGCGGGACGGACGGCCGAAAATATCCCTGGGGCAACGACGAGCCCACCAGCGAACGAGCGGTGTTCTTCCGCACGCGGGGCAATGGGCCTCGGCCCGTTGGAAGCTGTCCCGCGGGGGCATCCCCTCACGGCTGCCGGGACATGGCGGGCAATGTCCTTGAGTGGACGAGCACGCAGGTGGAAGGAACAGATGAGAGGATCGTTCGAGGTGGTGACTGGGCGAATGTGCCCGAAAACCTGCGCTGCTCCCGCAGAACGCCCGCTCTCTTTGATATCAGGTCGGGTGACCTGGGGTTTCGCTGCGTTGCGGACGAATTGCCTCAAGGCGCGTCGCTTTGGAAGAAGCGTGACCGCGTCCCGGCATCTCCAGTGACTGCCAGTTCCGGAGAGCCTGAGCCCGATCCGCACAGCCGATTGAAACGTCCATCCCATGGGGCGCATCCAAGGATCTTTTTCAGCGCGCAAGACCTGCCGAAGATCAGAACGCACATGGCGAAGTCAACGTTCGTTGCGCGAAGCTGGGGCTACCTGGAAAAGGAACTCAAGAAAGCATGGGCGGATGACGGCCCGGAAAAATCGTACTGCGAAGAAATCCTGGACAAAGGAAATCTTCAGACAAAGCCGCCGGGCAATCAGGATGCGTTCAGCTTTACCGTGTTCCATGCATTGGTGACGGAGAAGAAAGAAGAACTACCACGCGCAAGGAGAGCCATACTTTCTCTGGCCGCGCATGCCGGGGCCGCGAAGGAAGCCAACTACAACCTTCTCGCTCAACTTGCCCTGGTCTACGATCTTGGTTTCGGCTTTCTAAGTGAAGACCAGAGGAAAGTGGCGCGCGCTGGGCTGATAAACCAGGGGGCGCTCATGGCCCGATCCTCCAAGGTCAGTTTCTTCGGGCTCGGCAGGCCGTCTTTCTATCGGGCGTTTGACTGGTGCCCTCTTTTCAATGCCCCTCTTGGAATGGCGGCACTGGCGCTCGAAGGAGAGATGGACGAGCACACCCGCATGGAGTGGGAAAAGATCGCCGCAGGTGCTATGCAGGATTACTTCCAGGTCGGCATTGGCCGGGACGGGTCATGCCTGGACGGGATGGCT